>DCID01000003.1:0-39703 GCA_002315745.1 Bacteroidales bacterium UBA1735
ATTCAACGGCCTTGATAGCTGGAGCCTCGGTTACGTTGTCGCAGCTTGCGAACATCATGTAGTAACTCTCTACACCTAACTTAGTAGCTGGTAACTCAGCAGGGATATCACGCAGGTTAGCGCAACCATTAAACATCATTCTATAGCACTTGTCAGCCACTTGTGTTGCATTCAGATCAGGACTAACCGTTAACATCGGGCAGTCAGCGAACATCGTCGAGTAACAACCCTTTGCCAATTCCATCGCGGGCAACTCGGGAGCAGAAACTAACTCAGCGCAGCTGAAGAACATCGAAGTGTAGCAGTTAGTTGCTAAAGTCATAGCAGGTAACTCTGGAGCCACTTGAAGCGATACGCAGCTCATGAACATGTTGCAGTAGCATGCGGTCTTCATCTCGGTAGCAGGTAATACAGGAGCCTCGGTCAACTTACCGCAGTCGCTAAACATTGCGTAGTAGCAATAGTCGCTCAGCTCGGTAGCAGGTACCTCAGGAGCAGAGATCAATGCACGGCAGTTGTTAAATAAATTAATGAACGCGTATGCGGGCACGTCTGTACGTGTGCGGGTAGCGTCTAACAGACTCATCACATTACCGCTAGCAAAAACACTATCACCCGTTAATACGAAAGAAACGTACGCTTTCTTACTTTCACTGAAGGTCACGTTCTCTCCTTTTGCGCGGAAACTGATAGACTCAGCAAATGCAAGACTCACCTTTTCACCAAATACTACGTCTTGCCATTCGCCTGCGCCTATTTGATATTCTAATGAAGGAACATTGGTCATGGTACCAGTTACTTGAAGAGTTACGTTAGCCACTCTACGAGTACTGTTGTTGGTCAGAGTTAAATTCTCATTGGCCATTGCGTTAACACTCAGCATTGCTGCTACTGCTAAACCTAAGATCAAATTCGTTGTTTTCATAATTGTAATTTTTTAAATGGTTATTATTGATTTTTATTTATTTCTATTTTATTATAAGGTATTGTTGTCGTTATGGTTGTCGTTGTCGTTATGGTTGTCGTTGTCGTTGTCGTTATGGTTGTCGTTATGGTTGTGGTTGTCGTTATGGTTGTGGTTGTCGTTGTCGTTGTGGTTGTCGTTGTCGTTGTGGTTGTCGTTGTCGTTGTCGTTATGGTTGTCGTTTTTTTTAAGACGGTGCAAAAGTATATCTTTTATTTGAGGCGTGCAAATTTGGAACTTCCATATTCCGTAAAAATGTCTTCCAAATTCCGTATTTTTACTTTCAAAATCGCAATATACTCATTTACAGCCACATACACAACAAAAAAAAATCGCCCATTTCTGAACGATTTTTTTGATTTTCGAGATTTTTTTATCTCAAAAGGTGATTTTTTCTGTTTTTGGGGCTTTTACGCCAAAAACCTTCCAAATTCCGTAAAATAACCTTCCAAATTCCGTAAAATGTCTTCCAAATTCCGTAAAATCTACCTTTGTAGGTTGGTAGAAAACGTAGACTTACTTATAGTAATATAAATATAGCATTTTTCTATATTTTATGATACTTTATCACAAATGGCTATGCCTTAACTATTGTATTTGTTCTAAAAACTTATTAATGGAAATGATAGCTATACGTGGCCATTCGATTTCTTCCAAAGGTTTAAAATCTTTGTCGTTCGTCACAATATACTCTGCATTAGATGCTACAGCACAATCAACAAACTTGTTGTCATCCACATCCTCTGTCAACAAATCAAAGTGCATATACACTTCTTGATAAGTTGTCGTGGATAGTCGTGCAATCGCTTCTACTACATTATGCGCAATCTCTGGAGAACTCTTTTGAGCAATAATCTCCTCATACTCTTCCAAGATATCCGTGTTTACACATAAACTAATCTTGCCTTCAATGACATCTCCCCATATCTTATGGTACGGACTCTTTGAAGGTAGCGCTTGTAGCAGGCAGTTGGTATCAAGAACGATGAATCGCATGACGATAAGGTGTACGCATGTGTTCTTTCCCCCAATCCTCGACCATTTGCGCATTTATAGCACCTTTATCCCACATAGCATCAATATCTTGTTGAGCTTTTTGGGCAAAGTACCGAGCAATTAGGTCGCGGAAGTCATTAAAATCTGCCTGATTGTGAATGCCCTTAACTGCATTCAAAACCTCTAATTGTGCCATTTGTAAGTACGACATATTCGTTACATTTTACATTTCGAGCTGCAAAAGTACTACTTTTTTTTGGAATATGCAAATTTTTCCTGACTTTTTCGGGATAAATAGACAAAAAATGCATAAAAAAGAAATCTGGCAGCCCTAAAGACCACCAGATTCCTCTAGCCTCTAAACTGTAGGCGCGAAGCGCCGTCCTCTAAACTGTAGCGAAGCGTCCTCTAAACTCCCCCCCTACGGCTTCACTGACGAGAAAATCGCATAATACGTCACATCCTTCGTCACAATCTTATCCCCAGCCGTCGTGAACAGATCATCTGGGTTCTTATTGATGGCGCTATAATGGTCGCCAACCAAGCTCCATCCCACAAAGTACTTCGGATGAGCCGCCGTACCGCCTTGTCCAGGATTAGCTGGCAATATCAACGCATTACCCGAGAAGTACTTCTGTACCACAGGCGCCGAACCATTGTTCGTTACCCAAGTTACCGTGATATCGCCCTCAGGTGTTACACTACCCGTAGCTTGGAACGTAGCCGTATAGGTCGCATTACCCGTTACCGTGATCGAACGCGGATTGACGTGCGAACCGTCCTGCCATTGTACAAACTCATTCCCGGAAGTCGGCGTAGCCGTCAGCGTAATGATGGCATTCTCGTTATATACACCGCCACCAGTCACCGTACCCTTAGCCCCATCATTCGAGTTCGCCGTAATCGTGTAGGTTACGACGGGATCCAACGTGGATGAAATAACCATGTTCCCCGAAGCCGCACTCACTACCAGTCGTCCTGTAGCAGGATCATACGACTCCTTCGTACCACCACTTACATTCACTACGCTCGGGTGCGTCGTGCCGTCGTTGTTATACACATACGTCACAAATCCGCCTGGGGTTGTGTACGTGTAGTTAGGACTCAATGTACCGCCCGTCGAGTTCGTCACCGTATAAGCGGTCACACCCGTCTGATCTTTCAGAATCAGTATCGCTAACTCAGGATAGTCCACGAATGGGTTACGGTTACCTTTATACGTTTGCGCACCGTCGTTACGAACCATCTCCGTCAACGATGGTGGGTCTTGCATGTTCCACTTCAGCAATATAGCCAAACTCTCAAACACACCCTCCGAGCCCAACTTGTTGAGCAGTTGTGCCTGACCATTATAGTAACTGTTCTTATGTCCACCCATCTCGCCATACACGATATAGTCATATAAGATCACACGCGCTGCATCACCATGATACGAACCGCGGTTCGAACTCTTATAGTTGATATTGTCAATGGCTATCGCATCCGTATTATAGAACGTAGGCGTGGTCTCACCGTATGCCTTATTACCACGGCTGGAGTTGATGCTGGCATTGGCAGGACGAACCGACTGCATATCATAGCCCATAGGTATAGAACTACTTGCGCCCTTCGATTGTGGCCATGTATGTTCACGGTTATACGTTTTACCGCCATCCCATGTACCATTCATACTCTTACCATCGTAGTAACCGATGATATAGCCTGCCGCATTCAAGTCACGATCCACATTCACATAGTTACTACGCAGATCGTCGTAACTACCACCACTCACTTTGGTGTCACCCATCTTCGTATTCAGCGTACCGAACAACTCCGAACCGCTCTGGCTCATCATCGTTGCGTAGGCAGTAGCACCCGTGTAGTATGCCGTCTGTTTGGCAACATAGTCACTATATGCCGAACGACCTTCCTGTGAAGCCACGTGCGCCTGCATGTCGATTCCGACCGCACCCGTCACCGTTACCTCATAATTCGCATTAGCCGCGGTATAGTTTGCTGTAGCAGCCACCGTTGCTGTAATAGTCGCCGTGCCAGGTGTCACACCCTTCACTTTACCAGCACCATCCACCGTAGCCACATCCGTATTAGATGACTCATACACCACCGTACCAAACTTAGCCGTTGCCACATTCGTCACAAACGCTGCCGCCTGTACACTCACACTCGCTTGCGCAAACGTCAGCGTGTTAGTCGCTTGCGTCACCGTCAGCGTGTACGTCGCCGAGTGAGCCGTATAACTGCTCGATGCCGCTACACTACCCGTGATGGTGGTCGTACCCACACCCACGGTCGTGATCTCACCGTCGTTATCCACCGTTGCCACACTCTCATTACTGCTCGAGTAACTGATAGCACCATCGGAGTTCGTACTAACCGTTCTCGTCAACGGTTCGCCAAAGGCAATCGTGGCATCACCCAATGGGAAACTGATAGTCGGAGCTACCGCACCGCTGTTCACCGTCACATTGATCACCTTATTAGCCGCCGTATGGGTATCATTCTGCGCGGTCGTCATCGTGATCGTTGTACTGCCAACTGCTACACCATGTACCGAACCTTCTGTCGTCACCGTAGCCACAGCTTCGTTAGTCGATACATAGCTAATCGTTGCCCCCGTATTGGTCGTTGCACCGATACTCTTATCTACACCCACCGTCATGGTTATATCCGATGCCGAGATTGTACCCGTCGCACGATTCACCGTCACCGTATAGCTGGCAGCATTGTCTTTCGCATTATACTTATTCGTAGCCGCAATATTCACCGAAATAGTAGCCTCACCAGCCGTCAAAGCCGTCACCTCACCCGTCGAAGCATTCACGCTCGCAACAGCAGGTGCACTACTTGAATACGTCACCGCACCCGTGGAGTTGGTCGTCACTTGTTGCGTCTGCCGATCACCTACCGTCATCACCTTGCTGGACTCCGTAAACGAAGCCGTAGGATCGGTCTTAGCCGCCGTCGAGCAAGTCAACGAGTAGTCCGACTTAACCGACGAAGCCGCATCCAAATACGTTACGGACAGTTGCTTAACCTCTAAACGAGTAGTCTTGCTCGTTCCTTTACAGGTAAAGACAATCGTTGAAGCATTTAATCCCGAAGTAGAATAAGGAGTCGTAGTAGGCAGAGATACACCCGTTGCATAACTGCTGCCATCTACAGCCACATCAATCGTCGTTCCTTGATTAGAACCTAACGTAATCGCCGAAATCTTCTTGCTATTATTAGCCGTTACCGTGAATGTACCACCATTCTGATAGATTCGGATATAATTATCGGTGGTCAAGTATGGATCATTAGCCGCCGTACCTTTCGCACCCGCAAACGATATATTCGCATCCAAATCACCACTGGTAGCCGTAAAGCTATTCTTGCTCACCGAAGTCGGAGTCACAGCCCCCGCATCCGAAGTCGCATACACCGCATAGTAGGTCACATCCGCTGTCACCGCCGTACCAATCACCGATGTGATATAAGTTGGAGGAACATCCGCAGAGTAACTGCTACTTGCCGTCCATCCTTGGAACGTACGACTTGCCGAGCAGTTGGCTGGCGTACTGGGCAATGCCAATAACTCACCATTCTCATACACCACAGGGGTCGTTGAGCCATCAGCCGACCACGTAACCGTCCGATTTACTACCGCCTGCACCGTCACATTGATTACTTTCTGCGCCGCCTCATACTTATCCGTTTGCGCCGTACTCAGCGTCACAGTCGTATTACCAGCAGCCACACCCGTGAAGACTTTGCCCTCACGCGACAACTTGCTGCCGTCCGCAATCGCATAACTGATCGCTGCATCCGAAGTAGTCGTAGCATCTAATGAATATGTCTTACCCACCTTCACCGTGAAATTATCCACCGCCGTGATGGTAGCCGCAGCGCGACTCACATTCACCGTATAAGACGCATTCGCCGTCAAGTGACGCTTAGTCGCAGCCACCGTAGCCGTAATCACTGCCGTTCCTTGCTTAATAGCCGTCACCGCACCCGTCGAAGCATTGACCGTAGCCACCGCTGGATTCGACGACGTGTACGTAATCACACCCGTCGAGTTAGTCACTGGCAACTGAGGTGTCGAAGTCTCACCAGCAATCATGTTCACACTCGCTTGGTCAAAACTAAAGTCAGGTGCCACAGGATCACCTGCTACTGCACGCTTGTAGATTTGCAGATTACCTACACTACTTGTATAGGTCGTGAAACGAGGACTACCCGCGTTATACTGCAACGAACCATACGAACTCGTCGTGCTCGTCATCACCAAGTTATTGCCACTGAACGACAACGTCCAAGTCGTAGTACCACCACTCGACAACGACACCGCTTTCGCACCCGTCGTACCTAACATATTTCCACCATCCATCGTGAATGTCCAAGCACCCGCCGAACCACCTAAAGTATAAATAATCACTTGCGTCTCATCGGGCAATTCCAACGAGTGAGGAGTTGTGGAAGTGTTAATCGTCTGGCTCTCACCATTCAAATAGGTCGTTCCGTACTGCAAACCAGCCGCAGCCACACTTGCACCTTCGTTCACAAAGATGACCTCATCACCTGCGCTCAAGTTACTCAGACTCGTCACCTGCTCAAACGTATTACTACCCTTCGTCTTAGTGGCAATAATCGTCACACTCACACCACCCGTGATGTTCGCCGAAGGAATAGAAATCGTCAACGTATTAGATGTAATCGACGCATACGTACTGGTAACATCCACATTATTCACACGCACCTCATACAAGCAGTTATCATCCGTCAGTGCATCATAGCCATTCGCTGCCGTAAAGGTAGCGCTATAGCCTCCACTCTTGAGGAACTCGCCCGCGTCGGGGCCAGACGTCTTCGTCACACCTTCTAAACTATACTCCAAGTTCGCATAACCTGTATGCTCATATACCGCATAGAGAGTGATGTTATTCGTCGGATAATACTTCTGTCCTGCCGTACCTGCATCAGCCGTAACGGCACCACTGGTCGTTGCCCAGCCTTTGAATGTATAGCCCGTATTCGCCGAACACGAAGGCAATGTCACACCGCTACCCGTACTCGCTTCCGTCAACGAAGCCGATGCTGGAGTACCATGTCCGTTACCATCGAACGTCACCGTCATCTGCTGTTGACCGCCATTATAGAGGAACGTAATCACATTACTCGTCAGCGCCACATTCGTTATCGCATGACCGCTAATCGGTGTGATACTCGTGCCACCCGTAGGCATAGCATCTTTGGTATTGCCGATATTGGTCGTTTTACCATCCGCACGGCAAACAGTATAACGCAGCGTACCTGCCGTATTGTTCAGCACGTTGTTATTCCAAGACGTCGCATTATACGTTACCTTCCATATCACCAAACCTGCACCAGGGTTATAGGAATCAAAACCCGTCTTCTGACGATTCTCCAAATAGTACACCGTCGAGGTATTCGTACAAGCCACCAACTTATCCGTAGAGTTAAGTTGACGCGCGTATTGACTTCCCACAGGCATCGTCACGTTTTCAGGGTCTTTCAATATAGTTGGTGTAGCCCAACCCATGAAATACCTGTCATAGATACTATACAGAGGAGGATACCATCCACTACCATTGTAACTACCGCCATCCATCAGCGACCAATCACCAGGAGTGGCGTTATTGTCATCGTTTGTTCCGTAGTCCGTATCATAGTAGTCTGGCATACCTATCACGTGGCTGAACTCGTGACAGAAAGTAGCAATACCATCGCTGTTCGTACCACTACCGCCGCTCAACTCAGGCGAGCAGGCATAGTGCTTAATCGTCTTTCCGTCAATCTTATTCGTACCCGACACTTCCCAACTGTGTGGCCAAATAGAGTTATCGGGTCCACCACCTGCTTCACCATAACCTGCATAGATGATATACACGTTATCTACCTTACCATCGTTATTCATATCATAGTTGGCAAAGTTACATCCCGCAGCATCCGCTTTTTGGCAAGCTTCTAATGCCATCTCACGCGGTCTAACATCATCACCGCCGCTGTCGTTTGCACCATAGTAAGCCATATTATTACTCAGCGTCACAGGACCAAAAATGTCAAATGTCGGGATATAGTTACCATCCGACGACTGGTTGAAGTAGTCCTTCACCGAACCGCAACCGTGGCTACCATCACCACCTGTCTGGTTCAGGATCTTTTCATAGAACGCAGCATTGTACTTCGAGTTAAAAGACTTGTCTGTAAACTGCACCAAGATAACGAGCAACCTCGTTGGTTGCGCATCGCCATAGTTCTTACGAATCGTAGCCCCCTTACGAGCGCTCCGTCCTGCCGCCATACGTGCTGCCACCTGATTGCCATCGGGCGCACTACCCACGATCTGCCAATAGCCATTGGCATCGCGTTTCATTTCTTGACCCGACTCGTTCACCCAGTAGTGGTAGAACTCGTCACCGCGTTGCTCCACCTGAATAGTTGTTCCATCAGGTTGAGTCATTGTCTGCCAGCCACGTTTCGCTGGCACTGCCATCGCCGTTGAGGCGACCATTAGGGCTAAGCACATCGCCATCACCCCTCTCAGAAATACATGTTTCATGATTTGGTTTTTGATTTTTTAATATATTTTATTTATTTTCCTTAGTTAGCAACAGCCAACCCAATGGCTGCTGCCATATCCTTCGCCTCTAACCTGTAGGCGCTTAGCGCCGTCCTCTAAACTCTAAACTATAGCCTCCCCCCCATCAAATCGTACTCTACGCCGTCACGTACGATGACTACGCGGCCGTTACGAATCACCTTTTGAACGTTGTGGTTGTCGTTGTCGTTAACGTTAACCACTGCCGTCGGTGTATCCGTAGCTTTAATGCTGGAGTAGAGGATGATATGCTTTTGGCTGCCAAAGCTTTGGTAGCAAGAGAATATATCCGAGCTCTCGTTATATCTCAGCACACCACGAGAAGAGTTGGTCACTGACTTCACGAGATCACCCTCTTCATCAATTTCCACCTTCCAGTAGTACACAGCATCTTGTGCTTTGAGGTGGTTAGAAGATGTGCTAGCAGCATAGATATATTTGCTATTGCTATCGATGAACGCATAGGTCGTATCTGTACTGATATTGACTTCTACACCATACAGCGCCTTCGCACCTACGTTCAGGGTACCATCCTCGTTGATAGTAACCTCCATCGGTTTGATGTTATTACCAGACTCATAGGTTCCCATCACTTTGGTCGTATCATCTAAGCTACCGAAGCATATCCATGCACTATCTACTAATTGTTGTTTAATATCGGTGATGCGGTACATCTTCGTATCGGGCAGTACGCCTTTGACCGTTACGACGCAGGTATCTTTCTTGCCGCCATCCTCGGTGGTGACGATGATGTTCGCTTTACCTTCCGCCACAGCGGTTACTACGCCGTCGGTGACGGTAGCGACTGCTTGGTTGTCGGAACTCCAGGTTACGTTCTTATTGCCAGCAGTCTCTGGTAATACGGTGGCGGTCAATGCCACTTGCCCACCTTCCAAAACAGTGGCGGTTTGTTTGTCTATCGTCACACTCTCTACGTGTACTGACGGATCACCCGTATTCAACAAGTACAACTCAACCATTGCTTGTGTAGTACTCGTGTAGCACGCGAAGCGCCCACTTCCACTACTATTATACCGGAAGTATGGTTGAGTGCTTAATTGATTCTGATTAGTAATGATCGCATTACCCAAATCATCAATTTGAATCATGAACTCCGAGATAGCAGTACTCTTAGTTGATAAGTCCGTACCATCTTTCAGCACTTTGATTACATTACCATCAATAGTCAAGGTTGTCTTGATATAGGGTTTATTGTACCCATCTTTCCCCGATGTGATAGTCCCTAACGTGATCTCGCCTTCGGTGTTGGTTACGGTGACGGTATCGTTACTAAATACCACTCCTGTCGTCACCGCAGCAAGGTACTTACTAGCGGACTCAGGTTTTTTACCATTCACTGCCGCCTTGCTGCTACCCATGATCACTTTGTCACCGGCTTTCAACTTTGTGACATCTGTTACTTTGACATACTTGGCACCGAATGCCATTGTGCAGCACATGATGGCTGCGCCTAAAATAATTAATCCTTTTTTCATGTCGTTAAAAAACTTTGATTTTTGTTATTTTACAGGTCTAGACATCCTAGCGTTCCTAGAAGACCTAGAGTTATTGATTATTGGTTATCCGTTTTGCGGAGCGAGTTGCGCCAGCTACGGAGTCCAGCGAAGCCGCCTGCCAGTGCGAGCAGCACTAATAGGCCGTCGCCGATGGGGCTATATGGGTCATCATCATGACCAGGACGTTCATCATCGTCATCCCCTTCTTCAAAGGTAGCTTTACGTACATTAGACCGATGGCTCACATTGGACGAATAATAGTCCTCAGCACTCACATATCCACTAACCGCAGCCGTAGATACGGTCGAACCTGACTGATTCATGGACGACGTCGAGCGGAAGCTCGTGCTTGGCATTTCTGCCAAGCCCTGAGCTTTCACATTCATTACACTCATTAATACAATCGCTAAAACGAGCATTACTTTTTTATTCATTGCTTTCATAACTTCTATCTTTCTATATTCTATCATTCTATATTTTTTTCTTCGCTTTCCCCACCTCCTCCCCTTTGAGGGGAGGCTGGGAGGGGTCTTTCTTTTTATAGATTCACTCGTTTACCATTAGCATCATAGATTCTACCCTCGTATTCAATGAAGAGTTTATCCTCATGCATGAACTTAAACGGAGCGCGTGTGCCTTCGACATCATCAATGCCCGTAGGCACAACCTGAGTAAACTCAACCGCGATAAAGAATCGGTTATCTATCTGACCCGTCTGATCGGTCGTAAAGACATAATCATCCGTGAGCAAGTCGGTTTGCGTCTTCGTTACCACATCTTGCAGATAAACGTGCTTGAGGTTCGTCGCGCCTTCCTTGGTATCCAAGGAGAAGGTCATCTCGCCCTTGTTTGGAGCGTAGAACCCAACAGGTATCCAGTTGGACGCATGAGCAGGATTAACCGCATCGAACGCTAAGTTACCACCCTTATCAATGAGATAGACGGAGGTGTTCGGTCCAATCGAGAACTTTGCCAAATCTTGGTCTAGAACAAACGTATCAGGATAATTGACACTAATCCTCATACCTGCAAAGTCGTTTTGATCGCCTTGTTGCAGATAGAGATAGAACTTAACCAAGTCTTCCAATGTCTGCTTACGGGCAGGAGCATCTGCTTTACGTGCTGTATTCGAGATAACCAATCTACCATTACATGGAACTTGTGCGAAGTACGAACGGAATGGTAACATCTCCACAAATTCAGTTTCACCCGAATAGTACATACTGCCATCTGGACTCATATAAGTGATGTAATTTAATAGCGTCAACTTTTCATCATCAATAGAGTCTTGTATGTAGATTTTTCCTTCTACAGCCGTCATATATGGGTTACCAATGTAGTTCCATCCGTAACTATTGAGACGACCCTTACCGCCTTGTTTTTGCCACAATGTAACACCTACGTATGCAGTAAATTTAGCTTCTGGATCACCACTTGTATGTCCAAACATTGGGAAACGTATGATGGAGAATTTCTGTCCTTTCACTTGTCGTTTACACGATACCGTATAACCGACACCTGCCGTAAATTGGTTCGCAGGAGTAAATGCATCTTCCAGTATCCAGTGACTGGATGCATCTTCGTTCGCTGCTGCCTGACCATCCCATGTCTCCGCCCACAACTGCGTAGATCTTGCCATCGGTGAGCCATCCAAATACGTAACCTTCTCAAATGGCACAGTAACTGGCAGACTGGTTTGATACATACGTTTCGTATCTACTCGTTTCTCGTAATAGATAGTGTCCGTACTCGGATGGTGCAATTCACCCATTGCATACAATTGCGGTTCACCACCATACGGTGTCATCTCATACTTGCTACCATCGTATATCTCGTCCTTACCACCGCGCAAGGTAATCTTTCCGTTAGCTTGGAACGCCTTACCATCATCAATCCGCAACTTCGAAGTCGGATAGATGGTCACATTACGGAACGTGTTCGCTGCCTTATCTGCACCATTCGCATTCAGATGCGCACCATCACGGACAACCAAGTCCATATTATTATACTTTGCAGCAGTTAAGGTCGAGAATGGTGCCTCTGTTATAGACTTATTACCACGCGAAATAATAATTGGCACTTCCAGATTCGTCTGATAATCCGTCTCACTCACGGTCACTTTCACGCTCAGTTGATTACCCGCCTGGTTGAGCAGACTACCCGTATTGAATACGCACAACTTCGTGCCGTAGGTCGTGTAGTCAACCGCAGCATCTGCGCCCCACTCGCCTTCACCGATACGGCTATTGGACGTTGTACCAGCCGTCTGCATCGCTGTCCAGAGGTCGCCATCTGCCAACTCTACCAGCACCTTATCGCGGAACCACTCAACCACACTCGCTTGCATATCCGTGAAGGTCGTGAATGGCAACAGATACAGTTGCGAGGTCTCCGAAGTACCGTATGTACCCCATACCAACTGACCCTTCTTACCTCCACTCGTCGGACGGTTAATCACTAAGTTCGCTTGGTTATTATCACCCGTAGCCGTAAGCGTATATACCTTCAGGTCACTGGTGCTAATTGCCCACTCGTAGTTAGGATTCTTCACATCCGAACCAATAGTTTTAATCTTCGAGCCATTTTTAATCGTCGTATGTGTATCAGTAGCATCACTTGCCCACAACGCCGCGGAATCTTTCACAGCCGCGAAACGAACTGCCTCACCAGCCGCCTCATAGCGGTCGCCAGTAGTACTCGTCGTCTTCACTGGCCACATCATGTATGCGCAGTTAGTCGGTGCCTCAGCCACCATCGTCGCCTCGTTCACCGTGATAGGCGTTGCCAATGGGTTGTCTGCTGCAGTCATGTTAGCAGGCAGTGCGTACCATTGGGTTCCTACCTTAGCCGCAATCACGAACTGATCAGGCAGGTGACGGCAGTGGATCTTCACTTCGCTCGTTAACAACGTATGAGCACTTGCCGAAACAGTCACATTCACTGTCTCTATACCATCCGTATTGACACTTGGCTTATAGTGCACATAGATTGGCATATTGACATTACCATCCGCAGGAACGGTCACCGTAACACTATTCAACGGTTTACTTGCCTTCGTAAAGTTAGGTGCCGTCGTCGTCGAGAAGTATACATCCGCATTGTCCGAAGTGATTGTAATCGTCTCACCCTCCGTCAGACGGATACCTTGCAGCGTGAGCGTTTGAGCGCCACGAACGGCAATGTTCTCACCCTTGCGGCTTGTGATGTTCACCACACCCTCGATGGTCAAGTCAGGTTGCGGGTTAGGATTAGACGAGAACGTACGTTCCTCACAACTTCCTAAATATACCGCATAGTACTGAGTCGAGTTGTCGCAGTCTTGGCTGTAGCACTTGAAGGTAGCAGATGCTTGTATAGAAGGATTACTTACCAATCCCTTCATGAAGTACGTCGAACCCGCGTTCACACTGTACTGTGCCTTGAAGCTACCATTCGGCAATTGCTCAATCGTCCAGTAGCCTTCTGGTTCAGCACCCTGTGAAGCCAAGGCGTTGTCCAGAGTACCAGGATTCGTCAAGTACGAATTCAAGATATAATCCGTTCTCGCACTATTCCATAGACGGATATTCCACTTATCGGTCTCACCTGCACGTTTCTCGAAGTGGAACATCTGTGCTTTCGAGCAGTGTTGCGTCGAACTGAAGGACGATCCAGATCCTGTACCAGTTGCTTGCTCAGCATAGACGCGAATCGTATGACCATCGATAGCGTAGTACGGATCGCGGAAGCCTGCTTGGTTGTCGCTGGTGAAGTAAACGTAATAGTCACCACCATCCTCTAAGTCGAGCGGCTCGTTCGCCTTCATACTCGTGAAGACTGGATACAGCGTCACATTCGTATTCGGCATCGTGAACTTGTTTGGACCATCTGTGCGATAGATAGCGCCTGCAGGTACATCTATCGAAGCACCTTCGTCATCTAAGCTTCCAGCGTGTTGTGTGTTGTAGTCCGTAACAGACCATCCTACAAACGCCCAGTTCATCAAGTCACCACGCAGATCAATAGTCGGGAAGGTCGTTACAGTAGCACCACCAGTCAAACCTTGATAATCCTCAGCCTTACCACTACCATAGTTCACCGTACCACCCACTTGCGTGAAGGTGATGTTGTAACCATCTTGGCAAACAGGATTCGAGTAGTAGTACGTACCCGTAGCTGGAGTCAACGCAATCGCTGTCTTATATTGAGACTGCTGCATATTGAATCGATCGGATGCATACGACAACCAGCGATCGGATCCATGAGCGTAAGTAGATGGCATTTTAAACATCCAGTTATCGCCATTCTGGGAAATATCCCAATGTCCGTTAGCCGTATTGGTGAACGTTACAGATGTTCCATCATTATGCTCAATAAATCCTTGGTTGGTAGCGAGACTATATTTGTTATCTTTATACACCACGTAGACTACCTGAGCTTGAGCGGCATCATCTGTAGCACTGAAGTAGTAGCTACCTGTCGTTGCGCCAAGATACTTATCGCCAGCAATATTAGTTACCTTATATGCACCCGAAACACCCAAGCTAAACGGTGTCGTATTCGTAATTGGTCTCGAATAAACCGCATATACATCTACGTTTGCTGCAGGCACGTAGGCACTTGGATTAGCAATGAGTGTCGGGCAAACAGGATACTCTGCCAAAGGCGTACTGCTCGTTGTCCATCCTACGAATGTCCAGTCAAAGCCACCTTCCTTGTCGCAGTGACCTGCACTCGCACCCGTACCCAAGTCGATGGCTGCACCAGCGCCACTTTGTACAATTGGCGTCGTCGCACCATTATCATGCTTGGTAACGGTATATACCGTCTCCCACTGAGCATACAGCGTAATCGCATCGCCACCACCGAAGGTCGTCACTTCAGCGTCTGCCGCATAGTCTGTACCCAAACCATTGGACTGCGTGTTCCACTTCGAGAAGTGCCAGCCCGTCACATCCGTAGCGTGACCTACATTGTAGGTATTGAAGTTCGGATATGGGTTGTAGTCCAATGCTGTGTTAGCAGGCAATGTCGTACCCGCCTGACCATTCGCATCGTACGTCACCGTAATCTGCGTCGGAGCAATACATACTGGCTCCGTTGCATAGTAACGTGTACCCTTCTCTACTTGCTTGAAGAGATATACGTAGTTAGTCTGTGTATTCGTATAGCCAGCGAAACGTCCACTACCTGTCGATACATATTGCAGTACACGTGTGCTATAGTTCACAGAATTGATAGCACCTACTGGGCAGGCCTTACTATTTACTTGACCACCAGTAGTCAACTTCCAGTCGTATATCTTGGTGGTACCATTGGATGCGATACCATTACCATCCATACCTTTTAGATATACATTCTTGTATCCATCGTACATGGAGAAGTTGCTGCCGCTTACTTCTATTTGCAAAATTTCTGCATCATTTGGTATAGCAGTCTCATCCAGTGTCGTGCAATTCTCAGGCAAGGCCAGCGATGTAACATTAGCATATCCACTTACGTTGAATTGCGTGTAAATAAATCCAGAAGTAGTAGCCGTCTGATCAATCAATACATAGTTACCATTGGTCACACCACTCGTAATCTTATCATATCTATATCCAGCTTCGCCTTCCAATTTGGAATATACCGCACGGAAAGTCTTAGCCGAAGAACCCATAGCCACATGGTCACCTTGTTTATAATAGGTCAAACCTGGGTCAGTAGTCGTCTCAGCAATCACGCCTGTCTCAGCCCAACCCAAGAACGTGTACAGTTCGCAATCGGGACTAACTGGGAATGGAATCTCGCTTCCTTCTGCCACTTCTACCTCACTTACCGTTACGGAGTGGTCAATGAAGGTCACGGTACTTGCCTTTGTCCACTTCGTGTAGATGGACAACGAACTGCCATAAACCACGCTCGCGGACAACTCAGCAATAGCCGCATCCGAGCAGTCTGCTAACAAGTGCCATCCGCCAAACTCATAACCTGCTTTCACACCAGCAGGCAAGATAGTAGGACTACCATACGTATGCGTAGTTGGCAACGAAGACAGATTAGTACCTGAGTATTCCGCACCACCCATATCATAATAGGTAAGGTTAGTAACATCGGCAGTCATATTCGCCTGAACAGTCACACCATCAGCAGGCATGATAAAGTGTTGTGGATCAACCGAAGCATCAATCACATCCACTGTTCCACCACCATCCTTAGTAATCGTCCATCCCGTGAACGAGTAACCCGTCTCAACAGGATTAGCCTTCATCGTCACATTCGCGCCAGCCACCTCATAGTGATCAATCTCACCCGAAGTCGAACCCGTATAGCGAACAGGATACTTAGTGTCCCAAATTGCATACAGCGTTGTCACATGTGCACCTTCCGCAGAAGCAGAAAGCGTAATATCCGCACCTGGCAGATAATCCGTACCACTACCATTGGCTGCGGTGTTCCACTTCACGAACATCTTGCCATCTGGAGCGGTGAAGCCATTAGCAGCCACCGTGAACGTACGTGCTGCCGCAGTAGCGGTACAAGATACCGCAGCCGAAGGACTCATCGAACCCGAACCCGTGTTCGCATCGTATGCCAATTGAACGGTACATAAGCACTCAGCCGTCGAGAAGGTCGAGTTGGCTTCTGTGCTGTACGAGCAGTATTCACCCGTACCCTTAGCACGAACCGCCCAAGCAATACCCGTCTCGCCGCAAGACTTACCAGTTACGGTGTACGAAGTAGAAGCATTATCTATCCACTCGCCATCCGCAATCTTCACTTGGTAACCACTCGCACCAGTCACCGCATCCCAACTCAATGTAGCACCCGTCTGTGTGCCTTCATAAGCCAAGTTAGTAGGCGTACCCAATGACGTGCAGCACTTCGAGATATAGTCGCTGTAGGTTGGAGTACCTGAAGTAATAGGTATCAACTCTACATCGTAATACGTAGTGTTGCCTGACGTAAAGTTGGAAGTTCCATAGGTACCAAAGACAGTTTGATTCGTACAGAAAGTTCTAGTGGTTGTACCAACATTGATAATACGATATGTACCACGTGGATATGTAGAACCTGTATTCACCGTCCATTCGCCACTAGAAGCGTATTGCGCAGCTAAAATACTAATATCTGTACCATCTGTGCCATAGTACTTATTAGATGCCTCTGCATTTTGCAGATAGTATCCATTCGTTGACTTGATGAACTTAACAACATGTCCTACAGCATTAGTAGAAGATATCACACCATTGGAAATCTTAGAGGTAATATCCACTACAGCTGGCCTACTCTTAGTGGTAATATTAGCAAATGCTTTGTAAGCATTACTGATATACGAAGCAATCACAAAGTCGCAAGAAGTAGCACTACCCGCCACGAACTCGCTCCAGGTTGTTGCGTTCACCTCTTCCGTTGCAAAGATAGCATAGAACGTCACATTCGAACTACCCATAGAACCAGTTGCTTGAGCCGCTGTCTTGAACAAGTCAGCAGGAGCACTTTGACCAGCAGCAGAAGACAACTCCGTCTGACTCCAACCAGCGAACTTATTTGCACCGCTACAATCAGCCAACAGATTATCAGCAGGAGCAGTAGGCAACGTCATCGTTGAGAAGGCATCGCCCTCGTACAACGAGGTTGTGTAACTACCCGAAGCCGCACCGCCATTCACTACCCACGATACCGTGTGACTTGGAATAGCCGTGAATACAGGAGTAATCGTTACATCACCCTTGATAGTCGAAATCGTGCAAGTATTATTAGAGATAGCGCCCTTAGTAGCACCAGCAGCGCCAGCACCTGTGATATTCACATCCGACAAGCGGTAGTGAGCATCAGGCGTTGCCGTTAATGTCGTAGAAGCACCAGTTGACCATACATCGTCAATACATTGTACACCCGACAAACTCAACGAAGATGTACCATGTTCAGCCGTACCCTTAGTAATCGTAATCTCATGTTGGCATGTCGCACAAGCCGTTACATATTGCGTCGTCTGTGGCACACTACCATCGGTGATAGCTACACCCGAGAACTGCTTGTTACCAGATGTACCACCAACCGTGAATGTTACGGAACTTGCATTACCCGTCCACTTCTGTGTCTCTGCATTGTATGTACCAGGACTTGCTGTAATCTCATTACCATCACCGCCAGTATTATAGTATGTAAATTGTAATGCTGTCATATTGTTGCCCGTCGTTGAGATAGTCATCTGACTGCCACCATATAGACGCAAGTGGGTTCCACCATACAACTTAGCGTCACCTCCTGCATTTGCAAATGCGAAGTTATAAGAAGGTGCCTTATCGTAGTTTTGGCCACTAAGCGTATAAGCCGTTCCTCCCTCATGTCCAAAGAACGCATTATCAAACGTAAAGTTCGGACTGGTCACAATCGCAAATACGGCGTAGTAAGTAACATCCGCGTTCACCACTGGAGAACTTGCTGCATCGGTAAAGAGCACTGCGGGTTTCGTGTCCGTAGGAGTCTCACCGATATTAGTTGTACTCCAACCCACGAACTTATTCGATGGGCTTTCGCAAGCCGTAACCAAAGTGCCATCAGCAGGTGCCGTAGGCAATGTCGTCACTTTACCACCATGCTCCACTTCCGTAGTAGGCGAACCCGTCGAATAAGACGAACCATTCACCATCCACGATACCGTGTGATGAGGAATAGCCTCAAACACCGCCGTAATCGTAGTAGCACTATTGATAGTGTAGTTCTCACCACTGGTGAAAGCATCACCATTTACCGTCAGACTTGCTAACTGATAACCTGCGGCTGGTGTAGCCGTAATAGTAAGGATACACGTGTGCGCGAGGTCGCGGTTGCCAGATGTGAAGTTCGATGCCGTGCCGTCCACTGCCGTGTATGCCACATTCACCGTACCATTCGTGTAACTGCTGATCGCCACGTTCTGCGTCTTCATACCTTCTACCTTGTCGGTATTGAGGTACGTGCAGCCCTTATCTGTCGAACCAACCGTAGTCGGCATCATCGTATAAGACTTGTCTAACAGGAAGTATTGATATACCAACTCTCCCGTAATAGCATATTCGCCAGTCGGAGTTACATCGCTCGGCTGATAAATAGTGTTACTACCCGTCCAACCAGCAGCATTAGCCACCGTGAACGCAAAGTAGTTATTGTATGCAGGAACGGTGCACTCATACAAGTTAGCCGTACCTGGCACTTTCGTCATCGCTGTTGCGACATTGTTATCCGTACGACCAATACGCAAGTGTTGTGAACCTTCCGTCCAGCTACCCAGCGAGTTATCGAAGTACAACTTCGCACCACCACTTACATAGAAGTTACCTGGCAACGAAGTCGATGCGCAGATCTTAGGATTATTGGTCGTGTTAATCACCGTGTTCGGATAGTAAACAATGATATAATACGTACCTGATCTATCCCATAAGTAGCAATCATCATTGCTATAATTTCCAAAGTTAGTCGTAATATTCGTTCCGTTGAATCCGATATGCTCGTATGTATGGTTATAATCATACGACGTAGTGGACAACGCAATCTTAAATTGGTTCGTTGCAGCCGTAGATGTGAAGTAGCAGTATAAGTGATCCTCACTCACCGTCATTTCGGTTGCGCCCCAACTGTTGTCACTACCTCTATAGTAATACGATGTCGGGTTAAACGTCCACTTAGCATACAGCGTCTTATCCGCGCTGATAGTATTGCTGAAGTTCCATGCCTCACCCGTGCAATCAGCATTCTCGTACCATCCGCCAAACGCATAGTTCGGATCGGTAGGAGCAGCCGGCTGAGCCACCGCAGTATTAGGAAGGATGTAGCGCACAAAGTTATCGCCACCATGTCCTTGCATATTGAAGTTCACCGTCACGTAGGCAGGATAAGTAACCGCCAACTTAGGACAACTTGCATCTGTGCTATAGTCAATCGTGAAGACATAGTCACCAGCCACCTTAGCATCCAATCCGCAATTTGCACTTTGGTTACTGCATAATTGGATATTAGCATCCAAACCTGTCGTTTGGTGGAAAGTATAAATAGCACCACAATCGTATGCAGTACCATCCGTCTGACGAACCTTCAACTCATAGTTACCCGCAGAAGCAATACTGATTGTTACCGAACCCGTACTCTCCGTGGAGTGACCTGTTGCCTTTTGGAAGCGGTGAGACTCTTGATCCCAACCGTCCCAACTACCTTTGATTACCCAGTTGCAGTTAAGGTTCTCATTCCACTTAGCCCAGAACGCTTTCGCACCCGTTGCAGTAGTCGAAATGGTAGTTACTGCCTCACCAGTTAATTCGCTATTATCGTACCATCCAGCAAACGAATAACCATTCTTCGTCACATTGCTTGCCAAAGTAGGAATACCCACACCGTAAGTGTAAGTAGCCGCACCTGCAGTGCCATTCCATTCACCACCATTGAGGTTATACGTAATGCCATAACTTGCTGCCGCAAATGTAGCATCCACAGTCACAGCGTATGGTGGCATCGTGAACGCATTGTCGGTCACGGTCACTTTCGTACTGGACTCACCTTGTTTATATACATCGTAAGTCACAGCACCATAACCTGTACTTGCATTCGGAGTCAAAGTTACAGTCTGTCCCTCACAAGCGGAAGACTTATCAGCCGTCACACTACCGCCCGTCACAGTACCAATGTTCACATTGTACTGCGTGCAGCAGTAGGTCATGAAGTTGTCGTAACTTGCCTTGAAGTGTACGGTTACGTTCCAGACACGTAGAGACCCTCCAGCAACTATGTAACCCGTTGTATAAGATGAATTTGCAGGTAATGTAAGCGTACGAGAATTACTATAGGTCGTTTCGCTGGTTGCTACTTTATCTATCAATGTGTATTGTCCTGGTGCCGTTACAAAACTCAATTCAGTAGTAGTCATTGCCCCAGTACTGGAAGACGCACTGGCATCCGTAACCGTTACTGTAATATAGTCAATATTACTGGTAAATGTTGTCGGCAATTGGATATAACCTCCATCAGTGGTACTCGTCGTCTTCTTCATTTGAATCATATAGCCAGGAGAAGCAACTTGATATCCCGTTGTATACCATTCATAACCATCCGAATTCAGAGTCTTCTTATTTCCATAAGCATTGGTGCCACCTGTCATATTCGCACTCGTCAGCGACTTGTCAGCCATCGCAGCCGTACCACTTGCCCAAACAGCATAATACGTCTTATTCTCACTAATCGTCTCAGTACCAGTTATCAGTGTCGGACATTCGGATTGTTTAACACCAATCGGTGTCGTTGTCCAACCGACGAATGTCGTACTTGCACCAACACCTTGATCGCAAGAACTCCAACTATAATCACTTGCCGTAGGCAATGCCGTATGGTCTTGGTTATAGGTATGACCATCCTCAACGCGGGTGTCATTGCCACTATGAGTGTACTCACCATTGTTATTATCAAATGTCACACTACGCCAAACTTTAGCATTTACCGTAATACCTTGATCATCACTCTGTCCAGCATACGTCACAACCACATTGTCATGCGAAGTAGTCAACGGAGTCGAAGTACTTGGATTGAACGTAAATGCACTTTCATGACCAGCGTACGTCACGCTTGTAGGATCACCTTCATCGTAGTTCACTTGGATTATCAATCCCGTCGGATCAAATGTCTCACCCTCGGTATAAACGGTCTTCGTCGGTGCCGTCGTAATCTCAATACTCGTCACCGTACGACAGTCAGGTTCGCTGTAATACGTTGTAGAAGACAAAATAACTTGCTTATACAGATAGTTCGAACCATAGTTCTCAGTTACCTCAAATGCCGATTCATAACTATAATAAGAAATATAAGGATAAGAACCTTCACTCAATTGCAAACCTACCATTGCGTCTTCATATGGGAATGTAACCTTAATATTAGCAGGATTTGAAGATACAAAGTCTAAATCATTTCCCGAAGTCTTACCAATGTATTTTTCCTCAGCAGCATTGTAGAAAGTATAGTAATTGTCACTCGTATTGGTTAACTGCCATACCATAGAAGCTAATTGATCGTCTGTGATATCTTCATCCTTATTGATAATATTATCCTCTGGATAAACATAATTATATTCAAACTTATGCCAACCAGTTCCACCTGTATATACATTATTCATAGCATAGTAACTGCTGCCGACAAAGATGTAGTTCTTACCACTCTCTAATTGACTGGAGCCAGTAATCTTTTGATACTTGTTCGTAACAGTTGGAGCAGCCCCTTTACTATACACCGCATAGTAAGTACCAGCCGAACTGATGTTAGTACCAACCGCCGTGATAGTAGGCGAAGAAGTACCTTCATTCCAACCTGTTGGAGTAGCCGTCGTCCAACCCACCTTCGTATAGTCGGTATTCGAGCAACTCAATGCTGGCAATGCATAACTACTGCCTTCGTTCACAACGTGATCGGTCACTACCCCATAATCATTTGTCGTCACCGTGAACGTGCGTTGCGTGAACTTAGCCGTCAGCGTAGCACTCGTCTCATCCTTAGCCCATTTACCATCATTCGTCGTCCAACCACTTACATTGCTTACTAACGTGCCATCCGCATTGATCACCTTCGTATCTCCATCAAAGTAACCATTCAGGTCGAAGTGTGCCGCAGGCGTAACCCCCGTGAACGAAGTGAACGTAGAAGCACCCAACTTAATCGTAGCCGTACCAGCCGCCGTTCCATGCTCACCAGCCGCCAGCGTCACCGTAGTCACCGTCGTACAACTCGTCCGATAGTTACTATACGTCTTCGCTGTACCACTAATAGTAATCGTTACATCACCTGTTGGATTATTAACCGTCAATGCACCCGTTGAAGCATTCCATGAATGAGAAGCATTCGATACAGTAATGGTCGAAGGCAGTTTATATCCATCTGCAGGACTAATAGTCACCGTAAATGTACCACCATCAATATTAATCTTTGACGGAATAGCAGGCGACGAAGTAACATTAGTCAGATTGGAATATACATCATACTGAGTAGCCACTGGCTCATTATATTGAGCATACAGCGTCATCGTGCCAGATGTACGAATCCATTGACCGCTACCATTTGTCCAACCGCTTACATTAGCTTGCAGCACACCACTTGCATTTACCACCAATGTTCCACCCGAAGAAGCCGTGTAATAACCTTTCAGCGTATAACCAGTCGTGATACCTGTAACATGTTCTATGATTTTATCCGTTGACAAGTAGGAAGCCACCATCAAACCATTGGTCGTCGCGTATACGTTCTTGTCCAAAGTAACATCGTATGTTTTAGCAGAACCACTAATCTCAATAGTTAAAGCATCGGAGAAACTGGAAGCATCTAATGCCATAATGTACAATTGACCCGTTGACTTATTCCATGTATAGTTATCTTCTGCAACCAACGTGGTTGTTCCTTCTTTAACTGTAATGGACGATGGCAAATTATACCCTGTATTAGCCGTGAAGTTAAGCGTCACCTCACTCATTGCCGAAGTCACTTGCGTAGGATTCCCCACCGCACCTGTCACATTGGTCAACGATGTGTTAATGTCATAGTTCGTCACCACCGCACACTCCGTCAAGTAGTCGGTGTAGGTGATGTCATTCCACTTTGCATAGAGAGTAGTGTTAGCAGAAATACTGAATGTCGCACCTGCTTGATAGTTTGTTCCAGTGCCATCATCCTTGGTGTTCCATCCACCAAAACTCTTATTCGTCAAAGCAAGATTGCCAGTATTTCCCAACACAGTTACAGACTGCCCACTTGTATATGCCGTCGCATCCGTAGGCACACTACCACTCGTCGCTCCATTGGCATTGTAGGTAACAGAATAAGTCGTTGAACCAGATGTAGGTAGTTCATCCCATATCTGTACATCATCTACTATAGCCTTATTACCACTTGACGCAATAGGCAGAACACGGAATACACTTAATGTAGAGCCTCCCAATGAAAATGCCTGAGGATTATCACCACTCATTATAGCATTGCCATTTATATAAATATGGGCTGTTTTAGCTGCTAATGTGATACTATTTCCATACGTGTCAGATGAATTCGTATTATTGTATATTACGCATATGTCATTATAGTCACCTGTACTAAACGAACCTGTTACTGCATTGGCTGTCCCAGCATTGTATATTTTAAATTGACCTTCCGAAGCTTGAGAATATGATAAATATACACTATTATTAGAAGAACTCGTAGGGTTAGCATCTTTGGCACCATACAATCCAAAATAACATTTGCTATCCGTACTTAGTTTAAGACGAAATGCACCTTTCGTCCCAAATGTCTTTTCTGAAACACCGACAATTAAAGGCGAACTACTGCCTGCCGTTAATGAAAGGACTTTAGTAGAGCCTAAATTAGAATTTGAGGCTATCGCATATGAGTTACTTGTGTTGTTGTTATACACGTAGTTGAGATTCCCTAAATTAGTGTAGCTAGTAACATGGCTCTGTTTGGCTGTGTATGTAGCCGTTGAACAACTTTCAAAGCCTTCTTGAACTAATGGCTCGTCAAAAGACAAGTCACTTAGTGTGGGCGTTGTCGCCCACACTTGATTAATACTAAGCATCATGCTCATTAGCACAAATGCCAAAAAACGAATTTTTGTTTTCATAATTGTTTTGATTTAAATTATTTATATTATTTTTACTTTTTTATGCTTACTTTGCTTTGAGCCTACCACCCAACCCAATGGGTGAGAAGCAATGAACTACGCTTTAACTGTCCTTTCCGCAGCGACTTCATCGGATTTAGTTTCACGTTTATCTATAGTACTGTCTTTTGGCACAATTTGTAGCAGATAACCACCACCGATATCTACAGATAGTATTTCATTATTCGTTTTTTCCTTCCTTATCTCATCCAAACTAAGAAGTTCAACATTCTCCTTTAAATTATCGTTTGACTTACAAAAAGAAGAAAACTTTTCTTTTAATTCATTATTGGGTACAACAATAAGTAATTTGGCTTTTCTATTAGATGTATTTTCTCTTTTAAAACGCTGAATTGTTAATCCAAGCCGAGAATAAATATTTATCAACCTATTTTTATCTTCTTCAGTTTTTAAAAATTTGCATTCATAAATAATTACTTTTTCTCCTTCAAGTAACATTCCATCGTATTCTACAATTCTGCCATTATCTAATTGTTCAATGTAAGGATGTATAATTTCGTATCCGTTCACTCTTTTTAAATATTCAAAAGCTAAATACTCATAATTCTGATCACACGCAAAGTTGTCATTTATTACATTCATGTTTCGCGATGTTGGTTCATATTCTCTCAAGGTGAAACATTCTATTTCTTCTCTCTCTGGCATTTTATATATCCAAATCTCTCCACCTATTATTGTATTCTTCATATATACATCAAAAGAGCACTGGCAATATGGGCATTCAAAAGAATCATCCATATTTCTTTCACTAGTATAGCTCGAATCGCCATCCCAATTAGGATGAGGAACCCTACTCGTCATATAACTAATAGGACGAGAGCAATGTGGACATGTTAAGTCCACCTTAAGACCACGAGCAAACGGGCTAAAACTATTCATAATTGTCAACCATTTTTTTATTTACTAAATCCATAAAATTTTCTACCGCAAATGCTAAACTTTCTGGTTTAAAGACATTTTCTTTCTCATATTTAGTTATTGTCTCTAAAGCAATATCTTCTCCTTCCAAATTCAACACCTTCAAGGCATGATTCTGCCAAATTATTATGGCATCTTGTTCTACATCTTCTTGTGAAGTTGAGTTTATATTTGGTAAACACGAAATCTTACATTTTATAAAAGGTTTCTTTGATAATTCATTTACAATTTTTAGCACGACTTTAATGTCTTCCCCCCAAAAGATGCTTATTCGCTGAATATTCCTAATTTGTTGCATTTGTTTGTAAAATTGATTCCTTAAATCTTTTTGCCCAAGACCTACGGATCGAATAGTCTTATCCATCTCTATTTTAATATCATCTATTTGTTCACTTGTTCTCATTTTAATGCTTTCCATTTGAGCATAGTTTGATACAACAATAAAAGTGGCCAATATCCCGAAGAAAGCAATAATCAATGTCGAATCTTTATCCACAAGGTCTGCACAACCAAATACCTTGCATACTACCCATAGTAATACTACCACGGCTATCAGTACAAGAAACGTAATCGCTAAATGGCGAATCAATATGTCTTTTGATAATTTCATATTACTGATTTCCTTTTTGTTCTTTACCATCATTAGAAAGAGCATCTATTATCTCAATAATTGTTCCCTTTTTCAATATCAACGCAAATATTAAAATAGAGACTAATCCCCAACACCATGAAGCATCCGCGATGAATCCTATTATCATAAGAAGTATAGCTGCACCGAACTTTATCATTCTTCGAGGGGTCTTTTTAAATGCATATACAACGCCTGCGGCAGAAAGTATCGCTACACTCACTCCCAGTATCGCAGCTGCGATAAGGAAAAAAACAGTTAGATTATTACTGGTTAATACGTTAACAATGTGAGTAGTTATCTTATCCATACAAACATATTTTTTAGACACTTAAATAAGAGTCGATTATTTGATCAACAATGCGCTCATTATAAACCATATTGTTTATGTTTTTGATGCCTGTTAATAAGGTACCATCTTGCTTGAAAAACAAAATGTGCCTATCTCTATATACAGCTACTGCAGGGACATCTTCACCATTATTAATTGTACATTCAATACTAGTCTTCTCTAATACACGCATAACAAAATTACTCAGTTCCTCACTAGCCAATTTTACATATAAAGATTTCAAACTCTCCAGTTTTTTATCTATATCGAGGATTTTTTGAATGCGCACATCCTGAAATATCGCTGAAACCATTTGGTTTTGGATATTATATATTTGTTCCGTTCTAAATTTATTGAGTTCTGATATTGTTCTCTGTTCAATATTTTCTACTTGCGTAAAATTACCTAAAACAATCATAGTTGTCAAGATACCAAAGAAGGCAAGAATTAATGTATCATTTTCAACGCCACTCATACAAATTTTGGAACACTTTAAAATAATCACCAACAAAACCAGCATAACAGCTGTTATAATAAATACTTTAATCCACTTATTATTCATCATTGATTTCATCTCTACTTACAATTTAAATGTTAATATCTGATAGTTTATCATACGTATCTCTTCTACTATTTATTAATTTTAACAGATTCGATGGTATGGAATCCGCAATAGACTGCCTTATATATGTCTCCTTACCAAATATATCCTTATAATATAAACATTCTACTATGAGTGGTGTTGTATCCACGATGTTAAACCATATGGCTATATTAGTTACCAATTTATCTTTCTTGCGTCTAAATTTTAATAAATCACATGTGCATGTTAACAACTCTGAGTGAACTGTCGCTTGAGGATATTGACTCCTAATGACTTTTAAAATATTGTCATCAAGAACATCATTGGGATATTCAGATTGTGGAGTACCCAAACACAACCGATTTATACGTTGAGAATTTGACAATTCGCCAGGGTCCACCATCTGATATACTTGAGGCACTAGTTTGCGCATATAGATAATCTCTCCATCATAGATGCTATTATCGTTTAGACTAATTGTTTTTACAACACGAATATAGTCTAATGGCAGAATATTGATGCTGTGATTATTTGCGCCCAATTGCATTTTTAGCCATTCATAATTGGTCTCTACTAGTTCGCGATAATGTATATTTTTATTGATAAACATGCGTTCATATTCCCAATAAGCCAAAATACCAAAAAAAATTTGATTACCTTCTGGATATACAAAAAACAACGTTGCATCATGAGCTTCATCAATCGTCTCATATAAACTACATACTTGACGTAATTCTTCAATCAGTGGTTGTCGCTCGTATATTTTACAATATGCAAAGCAATTATATAAAGGTATAGTGACTTTATAATCAAAGCCATTATTTAGATGCTCGAGTTTTTGCTCTCCAAAGCAACTATTTAAACTCTCTTTAATTTTATTATCCATAGTTTGTTTCGACTTTACTTATCTTACGAAAGTGCCTTGCAAATATCGGTAATCGTTGTCTTCTTTAATATTAACATGAATTCTAAAACCGCTATAATCCCCCAACATACGGAGGAGTCTGCACATATGCCAATAATCAGTAATAATATGGCCATTCCAACTTTAGCGCAATTCCTTTTGCACATAGCTGCAATTAGGAGTCCCACAAGAATTATTATTAACCCAATGGTCATATGCCAGCCTAAACAATTCGAGATGTTGAATAGGTCATTAATAAACCTTATAACCCCGCTTGAATATGAGCCATTCATAACTTGTGCATTTACACCACTACAAATTGAATCCACAGAGCAGATTGAACTATTTGACAACCCATCTGCAAACATGTTTCTACAATCTTCAATAATCTTATCCATACCTTATCGATTTTTATACGCAAACGCGAATTCCGTAATAACTATTATTCAATATCTCTTACTATTTCATCCGACACCTTTTATGCGTCTTGCCTGAGTTCATCTCACCTTGTATTACAAATAGTTTCATAACTTCCTTTTCCCCTTTCGGGCATGAATGTTTATTTATTGGTATAACGTTTCAATTCCTCAATGTATGTATTATCCATCTCAATAAAAGCAAAGAGACGTTTGCCAAGATCCTTAAGGCTTGCACCAATCAAGTAAAGATGATTATCATCCAATATCAAGAAACGATCATGCACTTTATCGCTTGTATTAATAGACAAACCTCCATATTGCTCATTAAACTTATCTTCCGCCAATGCCAGCTGCTTTGATTTAATGCGAGTCGTTACTTCTATCTTCACATCATTGACTTTATGGCTCAATATAGTTAACGTGTCATCATCCACATAATTATCTATTAACCATATCGTACTCTTGGCGGACTTAATCAAACGTGTTACCATCTCCAATGCATCATATATTTGCCCATCCATAAACACTCCTTGACGTGGTGGTAACTCTGTCTTTACAAAGAAATCAATTTGTTTCTGATGCTCTTGTAATATAATCTCATGCTTAGCAATCTTATAGTCTATCTCCTCCTTCATTAGCATCAATCGGTCATTGATTGCATAACCACGAAGCAGATAATCTCTCAAAACCTTGTTAGCCCACTGACGAAACTGTGTTGCTCTCTTACTGCTAACGCGATAACCAACTGACAATATGGCGTCCAGATTATAAAACTGGGTCTGATACTTCTTACCATCAGCGGCAGTATATTCCAAAATGGAATGAACTGACTCCTTAGACAATTCCCCTTCTTCAAAAATATTCTTGAGGTGTTTGGAAACGGCTGGTTGCTTCACTCCAAATAAATCTGCAATCTGTTGTTGAGTCAACCATACAGTATCCTCTACCAACTTAACCTCTAAGCTTAATGTTTCATTTGGCTGGTACAGTACTATTTCATTTTGGTCTGTCATTATCTATGTTGTTCTCTTTCTCCCTTTCGGGGTTTAAAATGTTTTTATTTATCTTACTTTCTCTCACCCTCGCGTGATATTATTAACTACTTATCTTCTATTTTTACTTCAAGGGTATAATCTCTATTTGGTTTATTCTTCTGATGTAATTAATGACTTCATCTTCTCTTCCGATGGAAGGACTTCCATCAACTTCTTTTGGAGTTCAATCTTATAAGTCGCAACTCCCATTGGTTTGGAATAATCTTGCAACACATACTCCACATACGCCTTATCCGCTTCTCTACACAAAATCAATCCAACACTTGGATTCTCGCCAGGCAACCGCTCATCATCATCTAAAATACGAAGATAAGTTTGAAGTTGTCCAAAGTACGACGGCTTGAACGCTCCTTTCTTTAACTCCACCACAACCAATGACATTAACTCGCGGTTGTAGAACAATAAATCCACCCAATGATCATGCCCTAACTTATCACGATGCACCTGATGACCAATATACGAAAAGGCGCGTCCAAAAGTCATAATAAAATTAGCTATGTTGCGTACAATCCCATTCTCAACCACCTTCTCATCTATATCCTCCCAATTCGTCACATCCAATTCTTCCACATTAATATAGTCGAGTATATACTCGTCCTTAAACATCGAAATTGCCTGCAAAGCTCGCTGTTTCTCTGGTATGGCTCGCAAGAAATTATTGGCCATTTGCGACTGGTGGTGAAACACATCCTTCTTGAGCATATCTCGCAGATAGTACTTATCCCAATGATTCACAGCCGTTTGGTTGATATAGTAGATGCGTTCCTCTAAGGTTGTTGTTTTGTTAATTATCTCCATGTGATGCGAGAATCCAATTGAGAAGAAATTCTTCCACTCCAAATCGGCCGCCGCCGGCGACCGATTTACAGAAAGCATAGCATCACTGACCCGAATAACCTCATTTTCAGTAACTTCTATATCGCTCGCCTTGGCGACCGATTTTATTTCCAATATTTGCCACTGCTCATAGAAGGTGCGCATTTTCTTGATGTTGGCAGTCGAAAATCCTTTCAATCCTGGCAGTTCACGTTGCAACTGGTCGCTAATGGCTTCGATAGCTCCCGTTCCCCAAGTGCCTTTTCTAGAATTCTCGCTTACATACTTACCAATGCCAAAGTAGAGTGCCAATTGCTCCTGATTAACAGCACGCAATGCACGCAACTGACTGCCCATAATGGCTTGTTTAATCAGTTGCACCGCCGCATCATATTTTGGACTCAGTTTATCCATCTTGTTATCTTATTATCCTGTTTATCTTTTTCCTCTCCCTTTCGGGTGGTTAATGTATATTTACTATCTTTCCCCACTCACGCGCACGCACGTGATATATTAAGGTGTGCCCCTTACTCTTGTCTATCCGCAAAGACGGCATGATAGGTCACATCCGCGTTGACAACTGGTGCATCACCTGCCGTCTTGAACAATGGCGAAGGCACAGAACCATTCGTCACCTCATGATCTGTCCATCCCATAAACACTGCATCACCACATGAAGCTGGGGTAGCTGGTGCCGTCGGCAATACACTTACTTTTCCACCAGGAGCCACACTCGTAGTCGGACTTCCCGTCGTATATGTCTCACCATCCACCTTCCAAGTTACCGTGCAATTGGCAGCTGGAGTCACATTACCCGACACCTCACTATTACAATAGGTCGCATCACCAATGGCTTTTACTTTCCAAGTGTATTGCGTTCCATTAATCAACCCCGACTTACTATAGGTTCTTGTACCTGTAGGATTCTCTTCTGCACCACCATTCCAGCTAACCTTATATCCCGTAGCATGACTTACTTCAGGCCATGTCAAGGTAGCAGACCCATTTCCTGGCGTCGCGGTTACTACTGGAGCATCAAGGTCAATAGTACAATCAGGAGTATTTGTATATATGGTAATATCCTTAATATACTGAGCTTTTTTATACTTGTTATTCGTTAAAGTAATCGTAACAGCACCAGTAATAGGGGAAGTTGCAACAAATGTATAAGTTGTATTGGTTGTTGTTAATGATACAGATGTATTGGAACTATTCTCTACTACCAATGATGTTGATCCAACTTTTATCGATAATGCACAACCACCTTCAGACGCAATAGATGCAGAAACTTTGACTTTGGACACATTCGTAATAGATGCACCAGCTGTGATTGTGACATAATTGAGCCCGGCATTCTTTGATCCCCATTGTTGTCCTTTAGTGGCATCATATCCCCAATAACCGTCATCTCCAACCCAAACAGTTGCAGGTGTCCACGTGATGGTTCCTAACGTCTTTGCAGTTGTATTATCCTCAAATTGCTTTTGAGTAAATGTATACGTGTAGTGTTCCGTTTCAGTACCCCACGCATTAACACTAATAGTCATAAGTGCTACAGCGAGCACGAATAACCGATTCATTTTAAAACTTTTTGTTTTCATAATTGTTTGTATTTTAAATTATTTATATTATTTATTTACTTTTTTACAAACTTAACCTCATCACCTGTTTGCACCTCAAGTGATCTTTTATCTTGAGCATTCAGCGGTGAAACAACAGTTTCTCCTATTTGCTTTTCCAAATTAAGTCTCGCATCTCGAGCGATATTACCACCTTCCCGCGCCACTTGTTTATTAGCAGAAAAAGATTCAGGTTTCCTTGAACGACTGATTGCTGTTGTAGATACCTCTGCTAACATATTCAGCACCAACTCCAGATTCGTCATATTGTCTCGCAAGTTCTCTTTTTTCAGTCCCTTCAACTCTTTATATTCAGCTACTGTTACCCCAAAACAAGCTTGCGTCATTTCATTCGTCAATATAGCATATTCCTTATTGGTAACTATACCACGTTCTTTCCATTCATCTGTCAACTCATTACGAACATCTATGCCTTGCATCCTCTGACTAATCCAACCCTCTGTATATCCTTTGGCACGATAATACCCCACACCACGTACAATTGCCTTCTCAGGATCAATCATCTCATCTATCCGTTCCGATCCCACTTGCGCCAACCACATCTTAAATGGCTCTGCTTTCTTGCTCGGGATAGATTGGATGATACGTAGGATGCCCTCCACATCAGCAGATTGTGTACCATATCGCTTCCCATCAGAAGGAGAGGTCATTTCAGTTAGGGTACAAATTGTACCCCAACTCAAATCCAACTCCGGGTCACGAGAACGCATCTTCTTGACATACTGCTTAGGATCAGCGCTATCCGTGAGTACTGCCACCACATCCGTCACCGAGAAGAAATATTTTTCCTTCTCGTCATCCCAAACGACTCGTACCTTTTGGGCATCAAACAACTTTATCAATTCCTCTTGTGCCATTTATCTATATTTTCAATTCGGCGACCACACCGCGACCACACCGCGACCACTCCGTAGGGTCACCCTTGTACTTCTGTCCAACTTGTTCTCTTTTTCCTTCTCCCTTTCGGGGTTTTTAATTGCTCATTATATTCTATATCTCCTCACGCGTGTGTGCGTGTGTATTATATATTGTGCGTTGTTAACTTTTTTGTGTACTTTTGCCACCAGCAATCACGCACAAAAAAGCGATAACATCGCTACTGATATTACCGCTTAAAAACTTAACTTATCCAATCTTTAGAATATATCCGAGTGAGTGCCCGTGCCTGTTAACAACAATGTCAATTCCGTATCATTTTGCTGCCATAACAGAAGCCAATCGCCCTTGATATGCGCCTCCCATGATCCGTCATACGCTCCTGATAGTTTATGTGGACGATAGGATGCTGGCAAACAACCATTCTTTTCCAATAGTCCAATCACAACTCTTAAGAGAGCCATTTCATAACCTCTCTTAATGCATCGCTTGACATCTTTCTCAAAGGCGTTAGTGTATCGAACTTTATACATGATTTAGAAACCTAAAGATTTACACATCTCATCTGCACTTGCAAAGGACTTAATACGTCCATGCTTGATATCATCCATCGAACGCTCATAACTACTCTTACGCAGTTTGATAGATGGCATCTTGATCAGATTTACCTTTAGTGCTTCCAAGTACGCCAACAAGGCTTGTCCCTGTACGGACTTGTCATTTAATGTAATCGAATACGTTGCCATAATTATTCGTTTTTGATTTTGCGTCCGATTCATTCGGACTTTTTTCCCCTTTCGAGCTGCAAAATTACAACAAATATTCGATATATGCAAACTTTTGACTAAAAAAGTTGCATATTTTCGCTTTTAAAGCGGTAATTCAGTATTTCAAAGATCGTTTGCCTTATTCAAGTCTAGCATAAGACTATATATTTGCTATTGTTACGCTGTCCCCTAACCGACCACCTCTATTTATCTAACAAACTCACAAGTGTTACCTGCAATTGCCGCCCACACTTGATTTACACTTAGCATCATACTCAGTAGCATGAATGCCAAAAATTTGAATTTGTTTGTCATAATTGTTTGTATTTAAATTATTATTTATATTTTCTATCTTTTTTCTTTGTGCCCCACACCCAAACCAATGGGTGGGAGGCAATCTCCTCACGCGTGTGTGCGTGTATATTATATATGGTGCGTTGTTAACTTTTTTGTGAACATTTGCTAACTAGCAAGCACGCACAAAAAAGCGATAACATCGCTACTGATATTACCGCTTAAATGAATTATTAACTTGATTATTCTATCTTAGTCGTGGAATAGCAAGTCTGGACATGCATCGTAGATTATAACAACCTTCTCTCCTGAAGGGAGTACTTCGATACGAAATCCAAAATGAAAACCCTCTGTCATAAAGTCCATGTATCCCTTCTGCTTCCAATCTTCGCGAAAACGAGTGGGCAACATAGCCTCTGCACAATACTCCAACCGTCGTAGGTCGGCAATCATTCGTTTCTCTTTTGCTATGACCGTCTCCATGGAGAGCAATGAATGCTTCAACATCGAAGCATCATAGAACTCGTCCATCGCATCAAAGACTCTATCCTCAATCTTAACCCTCATGCTTCTACGCGTTGATAGTGATTGCGGATGCGTGCCTCAAGATGAGCATCAAGATCATCAATAGTACGCAGACTATCGAACTTCTCTTGCGAGATAGTCCCTTTAGGTTGAATCGATGCGATAAAACCAAAGACTTGCTTTAACTTCTGCTCATCATAAATCATAGTTCCCATTGCTTCCAGAAACTGCTGACTGGCTAATGCTTGTACTGCGCTCATATTCGTTGCTTTTTTGATTTTGCGTCCGATTCATTCGGACTTTTTTCCCCTTTCGAGCTGCAAAATTACAACAAATATTTGACATACGCAAGAAAAACGCTAAAATTTAGCATTTTTTTTGCTTTTTAAGCGGTAATTCAGTCTATCAAAGATCGTTTGCCTTATTCAAGTCTAGCATAAGACTATATATTTGCTATTGTTACGCTGTCCCCTAACTGACCACCTCTATTTATCTAACAAACTCACAAGTGTTACTTGCAATTGCCGCCCACACTTGATTTACACTTAGCATCATACTCAGTAGCATGAATGCCAAAAATTTGAATTTGTTTTTCATAATTGTTTGTATTTAAATTATTATTTATATTTTCTATCTTTTTTCTTTGTGCCCCACACCCAAACCAATGGGTGGGAGGCGATTATTTTTCCTTCTTTTATCTTGTTCTAATATCGCCGCAAAGCCAATCGGGTTCGGTTTGATCTTAGACGGATTCTTTGTCAACGAATCAACTTGCATTCCCAACTCAATCAATGACTGGCTAATAGCCTCCATCTGCGCGGCTATATCTTCATTCGTATCATTCTGATCACGCAAGATATCTTCCACATAGTTCTTTAGATTCTCCACTTCCAACTCCAACTTGTCTTGACGCATGGCAGTTTGGTTGATGGCTGTCAATGTGCGACGCATCATCGTGAATGCTCGCATGATCTGGATGTTCGTATTGATCGCCACTTCAGATGTTAGTACACTACTCAGCATTGCCACGCCATTCTCTGTAAAAGCGTAGGGCAAATACTTAGCGTGCTCTCCCCTTCCGTGCTCTAAGGTGCCATTTTGGCACCATAAAGATTGATACTCTTCACGACTAAGTTCCATCATAAAGTCAGCGGGGAAGCGTCCCATATTACGCTTAACCTGACGTTTGAGGTTCTTTGTCTCCACGCCATACAATGCCGCCAAGTCGCTATCCAATATCACCCGCTCACCGCGAATAATATGAATCATCGCCTGGATTCGCTCTGGAGCAACCTCCACTGCATTTACTTTTACTATATCTTTATCTTTTGCCATTTATGTTTTATTATTCTTTGTTAGCAACAGCCAACCCAATGCCTCCTGCCAAAATCATATACCTGCAGCCCCCCTTGCGCCGACCCTGCGCCGACCTTGCGCAGCCCTGCACGCACAAAAAAGCGATAATATCGCTACTGATATTACCGCTTTTAAATCCAATATGTTTTTACTTACTACGACATCACTATAGGTTGACCCAAGCCAGTCGATATGAGAGCCAAGGTCTTCATCGTGAAGTTGTGCCTACCTGTGAGCCACTTGCTCACTTCCGACTCGCGCTTTCCTGTCAGCCGAGCCAAATCGCGCTGCGTCATGTTCTTGCTCTTGAGCACAGAATCTATCTTGTCAGCTATACTCTGACAAAGTTCAAACTCCGCACGCTCAACGGCGGGAATCTTCTCCAACTCCGCGCGAAACATATTGTCCTGAATCTGCATCATTTTTCAAAAACCTTTCCTTCTATTCCTTGTATTACATTCTCCGCAATGGTAATCGTTCCCTCGGCTTGCGCTTGTTTGAGGATTCGATCAAACTGCTGGAGGTTCATTACATAGCCACTCAACTCTTCGCTCTCCTGATATGTCCTCGTTTCCTTGATGCCGCCATTACCAGCAATCAGTATCTGATCCGAGATGCGAAGGCAATATAGTCTCAACTTATGAGAGTCAATCGCCAATGCGCAGAGGTCATCACTCGTCTTGCCTTCCAAGCGGAAGTAACGTTCTAATACCCCAGTACCCAGGATTCGCTCCAACGCTAACAATATCGTCCTAAAGTCATGGTTCACAGTCGCGTTATCTTTAAACTTCTCAAGGAACTTATCGAACTCTGTTTCCTGTGCACCATCAAAACAGATGGAGTATAATGTCACGTTATCGCTCTGAGCTACAATCTTTAATTCTGCAGTATTCATAGGGTATATTTCTGAAATTCGTTGCAAAAGTACAACAAATTTTTGATATATGCAAGAAAAAACTTCACTTTTATGTAAAATTCTTCACTTTTAAGTAAATTTTCTCACTTTTTACCCTAAAAAACGGTAATTCAGTATTTCAATGTCCACTTTGCCTTATTCAAGTCTAGCATAAGACTATCTCTAACCCTTCGATCTACTCCCGTTCTATCCCCGTTCCAGACCCGTTCTACCCCCGTTTTTGGTGCAGAGCTATTTGCTTGTGTCTACTGCCGCCCACACAGCTCGCAACACGATGTTGTCATCATTAACAACTGTAGTTGGGTCTATATATGTCGGTGCAGAACTTTGCGTTCCAGATATTTGCGATGCCGTCCATCCTTGGAAGACATTACTATGCTCCGTATCACAAGAGATCATTGTTCCCACAGTTGGCAATGTGCCCAACTGTTCGCCATGATAGTATTTCTTTTTTCCTTGAGAATCCACACCTTCTGCTCCAGTAGCAGCAGCGCCATTATTTAAGAATGTTACCATGTGGAATTGTTTATAGTATGCATACAACGTGCAATCTGAAGATGGCTTATAGGTATCGCCAGCAGCGCCTGCATCCGCTTCCGTAGGCGAACTTGAAGTTGACCAACCGATAAACTCATAACCCGTATTTGGTGTCGCAGCAGGCAATGTTACACCAACACCCGCACTTTCTTCCTTTAATGAGGATGTGGAGCATGTACCATTGGAACCAGCATTGAAGGTGACGGTGTAGGCAGAAGAAGCAGCTGCAAAATACTCAACTTTAGAGACTGTAATTACACCATTAGAACCAGTTTTACAGTCCGCAGAAATTTTGTAATACTTATTGATTGCTGGACTAGATATAGTTACAGATTGAGCCCCGGTTGCGATAGCGAAAGAGCCCTCCTCGGTTGTGATTGTTGTACTTGATGTTCCAGAGTATAATTTTATGCTGTTAATGTTTTTTGCAGTCACCGCGTCAATGGTAATGGTTACTTTTGCAATTGCTTTGTCTATTGCAGCATTAGTAGTAATTGTGCCAACATACGCGGTGTTTTTTTGCCCAGCTTTTATATAAGACCACCCATTGTTGTTGTTATTCCAGTAAGCAAGGTTAACTGTAAAACTATTATTTGTAGCAGACCAAGAAGAGCTATAATTATTGACACCTATAGAGTTATAGGAGCTACCAAACAGTGCAGTCTTATAGGCAGTTTCACCCCCCCACAAATTACTACTGAGCCCCAGTGCGAGGAGCACCAGCGCCATTGATTTAAATTTGAAATTTACGCGTTTCATAATTTTAAATGTTTTAAATTGTTATTATTATTTATTTTATAGTTGTCGATTGTCAATGCACTTTTGTCGGTTGTCAGTTGTCAATGCACTTTTGTCGGTTGTCAGTTGTCAATGCACTTTTACAGTTATCAGTTGTCAATGCACAATGCACGGTTGTCGGTTGTTGGTTGTGCACATAGGCAGGAGGGGTATAAGTTACAACCTTGGTTGGCTCTCAGCTTCCCTTGAATATTCTCCCGACGAATCTTCTCCTCCGTCTGAGTGGCACGGAAGAGATTCGCAGCCAACTCCGTACTTCCCATATGATCTAATATCTTCTGCCCCGCCTTCAAACCTTTTCTTGCATGTATACCTTTTGCATCTAAGCCTCCATATAAACCCTTATACCCATAATTTTGAAAGATAGCATAGTCCCTCGAATCAATCACACCTGCGCCCTTAGCCGCATCTGCCAATTGCACATTATGCTTCGTCATTTCTTCACGGAGGAACAGACGTTTTTCCTCTTCGGTAGTCAGGTTTTGATAAGCCTGCATCTGCTGCACCTCTGCGATACGCGTCTGTATAGCAAAATAAGTCTGCCCCTGCGCCACAATCTCCTTATCTGGATCTGCATTTTGTACAATCAGATAACACGCATAGCGAGAAAGTTTGTAGGACTGAACACTACGAACAGCACCTTTAGCAAGTTCTATCATTTCGTTAACGTCAACGAAATGATCAGATACCGCATGGTTACTATTGATACAGGCGATTTTTGCCTTCGAAATTACACGAATAAAATTGCGAAAATCCGTATATTCCAAAATGCTCGCCAACGAACGTGCCAACCAATACTCATTACCAAACTCGTCAACCTGTTTAATCGACTCAAAGGTATTGACTGACTCGCGCGACAATCTCACCGATAGTATGTTCTTTCTTCTTGCCATTTATCTTTCTACATTCTTGGCTTCCAGTTTTTGCTGTGTTTTTAGGGTACGCTCATCCTATACTCACCCTTCGCTCATCCTATACTCAAGACCCCCTCCAACTCCCCCTCATAGGGGGAGAGATAGAAAATCGGGCGATCTTAAGTAGCGTGTGTAGGGGCTATTTCTTCAATGGTAGCTCATCCATAGGCTGCACATAATCAATCGCCTTATCCGACGAGATGATAGTGTGGCCGTATCCGCTCCGCACCCACTTTGGCTAACCACTGCTTGAACGGCTCTGCCTTCTTGCTCGGGATAGATTGGATGATACGTAGGATATCCTCAACCCCTGCTACATCTGTCAAATATCGTTTACCATCCATCGGCGATATCATCTTCAGTTGGTAACAATTTGTTACCGACTCAAATCCTTCCTGAAGTAACCGACCTTTTAACACTTTCCAATACTTGCGTGCCGCCTGATAATCACACGAATTTAATATGCCAACCACATCCGTCACCGAGAAGAAATATTTTTCCTTCTCGTCATCCCAAACGACTCGTACCTTTTGGGCGTCAAACAACTTTATCAATTCCTCTTTTGCCATTTATCTTTCTACATTCTTGGCTTCCAGTTTTTTGCTGTGTTTTTAGGGTACGCTCATCCTATACTCACCCTTCGCTCATCCTATACTCAAGACCCCCTCCAACTCCCCCTCATAGGGGGAGAGATAGAAAATCGG
>DCID01000003.1:39715-39957 GCA_002315745.1 Bacteroidales bacterium UBA1735
TTTTTTTCGGACGACGAAAGGGGCAGATCATAGCGCTCAATAGCACTCGATCAGCCACTTTACATGGTAACTCATAGATCTAAGCCCTGTTAATCAACAACATATCATTCACAGCGCCCTACCAATCTACCACAAATACACCCCAATTATACGCTTACGCGGGCGCGTGTAATGAATTCGGCGACAAAAGTATAAAAAAAATACAATATAAGCAAATATTTTTAAAGAAAAATTCATTTTTT
>DCID01000003.1:40027-41334 GCA_002315745.1 Bacteroidales bacterium UBA1735
CCTAGAAGTCCTAGGAAGCCTAGAAGTCCTAGAAAGCCTAGGAAGCCTAGAAGTCCTAGAAATCCTAGAAGTCCTAGAAACTCTAGAAATCCTAGGAAGCCTAGAAAGCCTAGATAGCCTAGAAAGCCTAGAAGGCCTAGAAAGCCTAGAAGGCCTAGAAGTCCTAGAAAGCCTAGAAATCCTAGGAAGCCTAGAAGTCCTAGAAGTCCTAGGAAGCCTAGAAACCCTAGAAGTCCTAGAAATCCTAGAAGTCCTAGAAACTCTAGAAATCCTAGGAAGCCTAGAAGTCCTAGAAACTCTAGAAATCCTAGGAAGCCTAGGAAAGCCTAGAAGGCCTAGAAACCCTAGAAGGCCTAGAAAGCCTAGAAAGCCTAGATAGCCTAGAAAGCCTAGAAAGCCTAGAAAGCCTAGAAGGCCTAGAAAGCCTAGAAGGCCTAGAAACTCTAGGGGGACTAGGCAGAGTGGAAGGATTTGAGGCCGGGGATGGGGTCTTGGAGGATGGAGGTGAGCTCGTATGAGTGAGCGGTGAGCGGTGAGCGGTGGGCGGTTAAGACCTCCTGCAAGACCTCGCGGTAATAGAAGGCGACGCTGCCGACGAAGCCTACTTTCTTTTCCTCGTACTGATCTAAGTTGCGGGTGACGAAGAGATCGAAATGGTCGTAAACGAGTTGGCGGATGGAGGGGATATCCAGATGCGCGGCACAGAAACGTGCCTGATCAGCGAGCCAGCGGTTCGCAAAAGGTTGGCGATAGACGTGGTCGATGATGTCCGCCTGAGTGAGGCCTGTTTCCGTCAAGAAAAGGGCTTTGATGTCGTCACCGAGTTGGTTCTTGAGCACATCGCCAATCAGGCGTTTGCCGAGCGTAGCGGCGCTGCCTTCGTCGCCTAAGACATAGCCCAAAGAGGGCACACTCCACCCTATCTGTTCGCCGTCGTAGTAGCACGAACCAGAGCCTGTACCGAGGATGCAGGCAATACCGGGTTCGTGACCAAAAAGTCCACGGGCAGCACCTAACATGTCGCTGGCGACCTCGATGGTGGCGTGCTTGAAGAAAGGCTGTAAAAGACGCGCCATGACAGGGCATTTCTCGGGCGTGCAGCCTGCGCCGTAGAAATAGACATGGTCGATCGTACCCACCCAAAGCAGATGGGCGATCTGAGGCAGGAAATGGTTGCCAATAGAGGCAGTGATGGCCTGCTCGGATTGAAGGACGGGGTTGATGCCTTCCGAGTAAAACTCGGAGGACTGGCCACTGTTGGTAAGGAGGAGCCAGTGGGTTTTGGTGGAGCCGCTGTCGGCGATAAG
>DCID01000003.1:41414-46955 GCA_002315745.1 Bacteroidales bacterium UBA1735
CGGAGGTCTTGCATTTGCAGGAGTTCGTCGCGGAGGCGGGCGGCGGTGGTGAAATCCAAGTCCTTGGCAGCGGCGAGCATGGCTCGGCGCTGGCGCTCAATCGCTTTATCCAAGTCCTTGGCGCTCAGTGTGCGCCATTCGGCGGTCTTCCAGCTCGCGCGGATAGTCTGCTCTACCCTCTGTTGCTCCGCTTCAGCGGACTGATAGAGCGACGCGAGGGCGGAGGTGTTGATATCTTTCTTGATAGCCGTCGGGGTGATGCCATGCTCCCTGTTGTACGCCATCTGTTTATCGCGACGGCGGAGGGTCTCGTCGATGGTCGCCTGCATAGAGGCGGTGATCTTATCGGCATAGAGGATAGCCTTACCGTTGACATGGCGCGCGGCGCGACCGACGGTCTGGGTGAGGCTACGTTTGTCACGAAGGAAGCCTTCCTTATCGGCATCGAGGATAGCGACGAGACTGACCTCGGGCAAGTCTAAGCCCTCGCGGAGGAGGTTGACACCGACGAGGACATCGTACACGCCTTTGCGGAGATCTTCCATGATCTTGACACGCTCGATGGTATCGATGTCGGAGTGTATATAGGCGGAGTTGATGCCATACTGACGGAGGTAATCGTCCATCTCCTCCGCCATACGTTTGGTGAGCGTGGTGACGAGCACCCGCTCGTGACGATGGATACGCGTGCGTATCTCGTCCATGAGGTCATCGACCTGATGGGTAGAAGGGCGCACTTCGATCTCAGGATCGAGCAAGCCCGTAGGGCGAATGACCTGATCGACGACGATACCTTCGCTCTTCTCCAACTCATAGTCCGCGGGGGTCGCGGACAAGAATATAGTATTACCATGTCTCCCCTCGCCTAAGGGAGAGGGGTTGGGGGTGAGGCTTACTTTCTGTTCCCACTCGTCGAAGGTCAAAGGCCTATTATCGCGGGCAGCAGGCAGACGGAAGCCGTAATTAACGAGGTTATCCTTACGCGACTTATCGCCGCCGTACATACCATGGATCTGCGGGACAGTGACATGACTCTCATCGACGATGAGAAGCATGTCGTCGGGGAAATAGTCTAACAAGCAATACGGCGGTGTACCCGCTTCGCGGCCGTCGAAATAGCGGGAGTAGTTCTCCACACCGGAGCAGTAACCTAGTTCCTGAATCATCTCGAGGTCATACTTGACACGCTGTTCGAGACGATCGGCATAGAGGGGTTCGCCTATGGACTGGAAATATTGGACTTGATTGGCGAGGTCGAGTTTGATCTGCGCCATGGCGCCATCGATGCGTTCCTTCGAGGTGCAGAAGATAGTGGCGGGATAAATATTTATATCGGTGAACGATGAACGGTTCTCGGTGGACGGTGATTGGGCGAGAGGGCTAGAAGGCGATGAGGCGAAGAGGCTGATGGCATCGATCTCGTTGCCAAAGAACTCGACACGAACGACTTGATCGACATAAGCGAGGGCTATATCGACGGTGTCGCCCTTGACGCGGAAACGGCCACGGGTGAGTTCGAGGTCATTGCGGATATACTGCGCCGCAACGAGTTGTTTGAGGAAATCGTCCATGGGCACGTAATCGCCTTGGCGGATATGGATAGCCGACTGCGAGAAGTCCTGCGGCGAGCCGATGCCGTATAGGCAACTGACGGACGAGATGACGATGACGTCCTTGCGTCCAGAGAGCAGCGCGGCTGTAGCGGAAAGGCGGAGGCGGTCGATCTCCTCGTTGATAGAGAGATCTTTCTCGATATAGGTGTCGGTCGTGGGGATATATGCCTCGGGCTGGTAGTAGTCGTAGTAACTGACGAAGTACTCGACGGCGTTGTGCGGGAAGAAAGTCTTCATCTCGGAATAGAGTTGCGCCGCGAGGGTCTTGTTGTGACTAAGGATAAGCGTGGGGCGGTTGAGTTGGGCGATGACGTTCGCCACGGTGAAGGTCTTGCCGCTGCCGGTGACGCCGAGGAGCGTTTGGGCAGGGACACCCGCACGGATGCCGTCCACCAGTTGGCGGATGGCGGTGGGCTGATCGCCCGTAGGTTGATATGTACTTTGTAGGTTAAAGTCCACTACATTATGTACTATTTAGTTATGTACTATGTACTATTGATTTAGAAATTGAGTTATTTGGTCATTCTAGATAGTATTTCCAGGGTGCGGAGGCGGTCTTTGTACCAGTTATTACGGTTCATGGTGACGATGTCACAGTTGGCGTCGGAGTTATCGTCCCAACGACGGCAGTTATAGAGGACATCGTAGATGCGACCCAATTTATATTCGCGCGTGAGGCGCAAGCCGACAGCATAGTCTTCGCCGTACTTGGTGGTAGGGAAATTGATTTCGCGTAAGATAGGCGTATAGAAGCCACGGGGAGCGCCTAAACCGTTGATACGAAGTGCATTGTTCATGCCATTCTCAGGAGTCCATTCGCGGTGATCAATCTTACCGGGAGGCAGTGGGTTTCCATCGATGTCGGTGAGTTGGTACGAGCCCACCACCATGGCGCATTGCTCGGCGATGAAAGTATCGATGAATCGCTGAACCGTATGTTCGTCGAAGTAGGTGTCGTCACTATCGAGTTGGATAGCAAAGATGCCACACTGAGGGTGATGCAAGGCAGCGTTCCAGTTGCCGCCAATGGCGTGCCAAGAGGGGTCTTGGGGGATGTAAATTAAAGCCCCTTTCCCGTCGCTTTGCGACACCCTTTCCCCGTTAGGGGCAAGGGATTTCTGGATATCCTTAATGACATCGATGGTGCCGTCGGTAGAGTTGTCGTCCACGACGATGACGTTGTAGGTATAAGGGGCACGCACCTGCTGCGAGAGAGCAGAACGGATAGCGTCACCGATGGTGCGCACACGGTTGCGGCAAGGGATGATGACCGAGGCGGTCGGTACAGCCCCTTCCGTAGGTTTCCCCCTAAAGGGGCAACCTTCTATGTTGATGTTTTTCAAACATTCGTAGTTAATGAATCCGCCGATGGCACGGAGGTGGGCAGTGACGGCGGCTTCCATCTCGATCTGGACAGCGCGGTTAGCCGGATTGACGTAGTCAAAGAGTTTATCTCCGGACTTACGGGTATCGGTCTCGACCTCGTAATAGAGGAACTCGGGTATATGCACAAAACGAATATCCTGTGTACCATGCAGGCGACTGACACGCAGACGCAGGTCGTAGAAACCGGCATACTCGTAGTCGGTATCCATCTGAGCGACAGCGGCTTGGAAAGCCTCCGTGCGCCAGAGCGTGATCGCACCAAAATCGAAGTCATCCCGAAGGGCACCGAGTTGGTAATCAATGACGGGGGCTTCCACTTTTAGAACTTTTTCAACACCTTGAACTTCTTCAACAGCCGTTTCTGTGAAACGATCGGCATAGACCATGTCGGCGCGGGTGTCGGTCGCTATTTGGAGCATACGCTCCTGGGCGTAATCGACCCAACGGATCTGAGGTTTGAGTGACAAGAAGAAGTAAGGCTCTGTCACTTGTGCAGCGATGTCACGCAAGGCTTGGGTTGGGCACAGGCGGCCGGGGATATGAAAGATCTGCATAGTTTCTTATTTTTAACAAAAATAGGGTGCAAAGGTACAACAATTTTTGCAAATTCACAAATAATATTTGCATAATTCGAAAAAAAGTAGTATTTTTGCAGCCAAATAGTGTATAGAATATGAATACAGAAGATTTAAAGGAGTTGATTGCTGTCTGGTTTCACGAGGATATTCGTGAGGGCGATCACACATCATTGAGTTGTATTCCGCCCACTCAGATGGGCTGTCAGCAACTCATCGTCAAAGAACAGGGTATCATCGCAGGTATCGAAGTAGCGAAGCAGATCATTGCCTATTTTGACCCTGAATGTCGCGTCGAGCAGTTCTTGCACGATGGCGACGAGGTGCGCCCCGGCGATATTGCATTTAAGGTCTATGGCAAGGAACTGAGCCTGCTGCAAATCGAGCGTACGATGCTCAATATCATGCAGCGTATGTCGGGCGTAGCCACGACGGCACACACCTATCAGAGCCGTATTGCAGACACGAAATGCCATGTGCTCGATACCCGTAAGACAACGCCCGGATTGAGGTACTTGGAGAAAGAGGCAGTGAAGATAGGCGGTGGTATGAACCACCGTATCGGGCTCTTTGACATGATCCTGCTCAAAGATAACCACGTCGATTTCGCAGGCGGTATCACCAACGCGCTCACGCGTGCACACGACTACTGCATCGCGAACAATAAGCCGCTACGCATTGAGATCGAGGTGCGCAACGAGGACGAGATACGCGAAGCCATCGCAACCGATATACCGGATCGTATCATGCTCGATAACTTCACGCCCGAGCGCACTAAGACGGCGGTGGAACTCATTCGCAGCCTGTCGAAACGCTATATCGAGATCGAGTCCAGCGGTGGCATCACCTTAGAGACGATACACGACTACGCCGTTTGCGGGGTGGACTTCGTGTCCGTAGGGGCGTTGACGCATAGCGTTAAGTCGCTGGATATGAGTTTCAAGGCGGTCAAATAGTGTTCATCAAAGTCGGTATATTAACGGCACCACATATCGAGTGGGAAAAGACGGAGGACGGGTTTGTCATCCATCATGTTCGTATCGGTATAGGTTTTCACTGGGACAGGGAGGAAGATCAGACGTTCCAAGGCGAGTTAACTATTCTGCATAACGCCGACGGCACAGAGACGGCGGTGAATACCATCGATATCGAAGACTATCTCTGCTCCGTCATCTCGTCTGAGATGAACGCCAATGCGCCTATGGAGTTACTCAAAGCGCATGCTGTTATCTCCCGCAGTTGGGCGATGAGGGCGATTGAAAGCCCCTTCCGTAGGGTTTCCCCGTTAGGGGCAACCTTTTCTTTCGAGAGTAATGGGCATGTGGGGTTTGATGTGTGCGCCGATGACCACTGTCAGCGGTACGAGGGCATACGGCGGATGAATGCCCGTGCGGTAGAGGCTGTTAGGGCGACGGCGGGACAAGTACTCATGTATGAGGGACAGATATGCGACTGCCGTTTCCATAAGTGCTGCGGAGGGCGTACGGAGGAGTTTGAGACATGTTGGGAGGATGTGCATGTACCCTATCTGGAGTCGGTGGAGTGCACGTATTGTGGGAGTGCACGGTTAGGGATGCACGATGCGCTGAATGACTATGATCTGGAGACGAAGGATTTTCACGACTGGACGGTGCACTATACGCGCGAAGAGTTATCCGCTATCGTGGCGGAGAAGACGGGGGTCGATTGGGGAGAGATAATCGATCTGATACCGCTTAAACGGGGCAAGTCGGGGCGTATCTATGCGCTAGAGGTGGTCGGAACGAAGCGGCGTGAGGTGATTGGTAAGGAGTTGAAGATTAGAAGGATGCTGTCGAGGAGTTGTTTGTACTCATCGTGGTTCGAGGTGGTGAAGACGGGAGATGGGTTTGAACTCCATGGGCATGGCTGGGGGCATGGTGTGGGGCTGTGCCAGATAGGGGCGACGGTGATGGCAGCCGAGGGGGCAGGGTATCGGGAGATACTAG
>DCID01000003.1:47044-49306 GCA_002315745.1 Bacteroidales bacterium UBA1735
CTAGAAAGCCTAGAAGACCTAGATGGTCTAGAAAGCCTAGAAAACAAAAAAAGCTCCGAAGGGAGCTTTTTTCTTCTGGGTAACCGGTAGGTTATTTAACTCGTCTCTCAGGGATACGAGCCTTTTTACCAGTGAGGTCACGTAAGTAATACAACTTAGCGCGACGTACCTTACCATACTTGTTGACTACGATGCTCTCAATGAAGGGAGAATCCATAGGGAAGATACGCTCAACGCCGACGTTGCCGGACATCTTACGAACGGTGAAGCGCTTCTTATCCTCACTACCGTGGATAGCGATAACGTCGCCACGGAACTCCTGGATACGCTCCTTGTTACCCTCCTTAATACGATAAGCTACAGTGATCTGATCACCTGCTGCGAAAGCTGGGAACTCTTTTTTCTCACCAGCAAATGCCTGTTCGGCAATTTTCATTAAATCCATTGTATATATACTTTAATGGGTTGTAGGACTACAGTATACACTACTATTCGAGCGCAAAAAGTATGCGTCTCTACACTAATCGCCAGAGACTGAAGTCGAAAATCGGGTGCAAAAGTACTGCTTTTTTTTCAAATATGCAAATATTTGCGTATTTTTTTGTTATTTTTTCAGTTTTTCGAGTTGGCGGTCGATGATCTCGAGGCATTGGTCGATGCCTTGCTCGAAAGTGTCGCAAGTCTTTTCGGCAAAGATTTCGGGGCCATTTCCGATGACACGGATCTTGGTTTGTTTATTGAGATTGGTCTCCGGTTTGATGACAGTAAGATTGAGTTCCATCTCGGCACTAGGGTTATTGAGCAGTTTCTCATAACGACGGGTTTTCTTGTCAATGTACTTTTCGAGACGCTCAGCGATCTCAAAATTAACGGCTTTCACATTCAGTTTCATAATGAGTCCTTTCTTTTTTTTAATGGTTTATTTCTTAGCTCGGGGATGAGCTTGGTTATAGACAGATTTGATTTGGTCAAAGGTGGCGTGGGTGTAAATCTGGGTCGCGGCTAAGGAGGCGTGTCCTAAGAGCGACTGGATAGTACGTATATCGGCGCCATTATTGAGCATAGTGGTAGCAAAAGTGTGTCGAAGCACGTGAGGACTACGTTTCTGGCGCGTCGTGACTTCGCCCATACGCGCGCGCACGATATTATATAGGGTACCTTTGTTCAGCGGAACGACGGTGCCATCGCGCTTGACGTGCACAAAAAAGTGATCGGCAGAGCCCACTTGCTGTCGGGCATCGAGGTAAGTGCGGATGAGTTGGGCTAAGTGTTCACCGAAGGGAACGATGCGCTCTTTCTTGCGTTTACCAAAGATACGGACTTGCGACTGAACGAGGTCGATATCTTCGTCCTTGAGGCCAAGTAGTTCGGCTTGACGCATACCGGTTTGGTAAAGGGTCTCGATGATGAGGTTATCGCGGATGGAGATGAAATCGTCGGCTTGGTCTTCGTAAGCGAGGGCACGCTCCATCTCGGATGGGTTGAAGAAGACAGGCAGGTTCTTAGGGGTCTTGGGAGCGATGATGCGGCGGGTGATATCCACTTTGACTAGTCCCACACGGAGCATGAACTTATAGAACGAACGAAGGGCGGAGAGGTAGCGTTTGACGCTGCGGGCAGACTGGCCTTCGTCCATAAGGGAGATCATCCAGTCGCGGATATCGCCTTCGGTCACTTTGGAAGGGTCATAATCTTCCAACTCCCACCCTAAGAACTGACAGAAAGCTCGAAGATCATCTCTATAGGCACCTACGGTGCGATCAGAATATTTCTTCTCGATGGCAATATAATCGAGAAAATGTTGGATCATTTTATTTCTTTACCCACGCCTTTTTCTGCCTCAAATGGGAAGAGACCGAACATTTCGGCATCGATGCGGTCGGTGACCCACTGGAAGTCCTCAGCGCGGTTAGCGAACTTACAGGTATCGCCGTCGATGATGAGCAGTTTGCCCTTATAATCGCGTATCCATGCCTCGTACTTATCGTTCAAGCCTTGCAGGTAGTCAATACGCATGGACGACTCATACTCACGTCCACGCTTCTGGATCTGCGCCACGAGGTTAGGGATGGTGGAACGGATATAGATCATGAGATCGGGCATCTTCACAAGGGACATCATGAGTTCGAAGAGGTCGCAGTAGTTAGCGAAGTCCCGATCGGACATGAAGCCCTGGTCATGCAGGTTAGGCGCGAAGATGCGGGCATCCTCGTAGATAGTACGATCCTGAATGATGTACTCGTCCGACTTGGAGATGTCTAC
>DCID01000003.1:49379-49501 GCA_002315745.1 Bacteroidales bacterium UBA1735
TCGTTATAGAAATCCGCTAAATAGGGATTAAAATCGACACTCTCATAACGTGGTTTCCAACCATAATGCTTGGCTAGCATATTCGTCAAGGTGGTTTTACCACAACCAATGTTTCCTGCAAT
>DCID01000003.1:49593-59257 GCA_002315745.1 Bacteroidales bacterium UBA1735
TCTTCGCTAAACAAACCAAATAGTTGGGCATCAATCTTGTTGATGATGGTACGGAAATGTTCGGGGTTATTCTCGAAATCCATCTCGTCCGTATCAATAGTCAGTACGCGCCCTTCGTACTGATGATAAATAAAATCCTCGTATCGTTCGTTCAGATCGCTGAGATAATCAATCTGCATCCCTTGCTCATACTCGCGTCCACGCTTCTGGATCTGGGCAATGAGCGAAGGTACGGATTTGCGCAAGTAGATCATAAGATCGGGCAAGCGCATGAGCTGTTTCATGTGCCGAAAGAGCTCCATATAGGTCTGATAATCACGTTCGGAGAGGTCGCCGCGTTCGTAGTTATTCGTTACGAAGACGTAAACGCCCTCAAAGATACTGCGATCCTGAACGATAGTATGCTGCGATTGGAGCACAGCCAATAGGTCTTTGAAACGTTCCTTGAGGAAGTACGTTTCGAGGCAGAACGACCAGCGTTTGATGTCGGTATAGTAGTCCTCCAAATATGGATTGAAGCTCACGCTTTCGAAGCGTGGCTCCCATCCATAATATTTGGCTAACATCTTGGTTAATGTCGTCTTGCCAGCACCAATATTGCCTGCAATCGCGATGTACATTAATCTTCCTCAGATTGGTTAGCAGCGTACTCCTTGATCAGTTTATCCTGTACGTCTGCTGGAACGAGTTCGTAGTCTTTGAACTTCATGGTGAAGGTCGCACGACCACCGGTGAGTGAAGACAGACTGGTGGAGTACGAAGACATCTCCTTGAGAGGTACGAGTGCTTTGAGGCGTTGGAAGTTCTTCTCAGCCTCCATACCCAATACCATACCACGGCGGCCGTTGATGTCGGACATGACGTCACCCATCATCTCACCGGGAACGAGTACCTCTACTTCGTAGATAGGCTCCAGGATCTTCGGGTTAGCCTCACGGAACGCCTGTGCGAACGCGTTACGACCTGCCAAGCGGAAGGATATTTCGTTACTATCCACGGGGTGCATCTTACCATCATAGATGATGACGCGTACGTCGCGGGCATACGAACCGGTCAATGGACCCTGCTCGATACGATCCATGATACCTTTGAGGATAGCGGGGATGAAACGAGCATCGATGGCACCACCGACGATAGAGTTGATGAGCACGAGCTTACCACCCCACTCCAATGGGATCTCCTGGGTATCCTTGACAGAGATACGGTACTCTTGGTTACCGAACTTATAGATCTCCTTTACAGGAACGCCTTCCTCGTACGGCTCAACGATGAGGTGTACCTCACCGAACTGACCCGAACCACCGGACTGTTTCTTATGACGATAATCGGCGCGAGCGGCTTTGGTGATAGTCTCACGATAAGGGATCTTCGGTTCATCGAACTCGATCATCATCTTATCGTTATTCTCCAAACGCCATTTGAGGGTACGGAGGTGGAACTCACCCTGACCGCTGACGATAGTTTGTTTCAGTTCTTTGGACTGCTCAACGATCCACGTTGGATCCTCCTCATGCATACGGGTCAGGAGGGCAGAAAGTTTCTCAGCCTCAGCCTCATTAGCGGGGCGGATAGCGCGACGATAACGAGGTGCTGGATACTCGATAGGTGCATAAGCGAGTTCACAATCCTTGGCATTCAACGTATTACCGGTACGGGTATCTTTGAGTTTAACCGTAGCAGCGATATCGCCGGCATGCACTTCGTCCACGGGTACGCGGATCGAGCCAGCCACAGTATATAACTGCGAGATACGCTCCTTGGTGCCACGCTCCATGTTCACCAGGTCGTCGCCATTGCGAACGACACCTTGCATCACGCGGAAATAGTTAACCTCACCCACGTGTGGCTCCACCGAAGTCTTGAACACGTAGAGGCTAGTGGGAGCATTGTCCTCGGGACGAACCTCCTGACCATCCTTCGTCTTGTAGGAGAACTGCGAAGGCGATGGTGCCATGGTATTGAGGAAATCCATGAGACGACGAATACCCATATCTTTGAGACCACTGGTGCAGATAACGGGGTACATCGAACCGTCGGCATAGACGGACTTGAGACCCTGCATGATCTCCTCGTCGTTCAGGCCTTCGCCTAAGAACTTATCGAGCAAGGACTCGTCGGCTTCGGCAGCCTGCTCCTGCATGGCTTGGCGCATCTCCTCCACTTTAGCTTTCTCACTATCAGGAATATCCTCCTCCTTGGGAGCACCACCTTCGGGAGCCCAAACGAGCATCTTACCCTTGAGCACATCGATGACGCGATGGAAACCTGCGCCACACTCCAAAGGATACTGCATCAAGGTGCACTTATTACCGAACGCCTCTTTGAGCTGTTGGAACGTGCGCTCAAAGTCTGCATTATCATGATCACATTTATTGATAACGAATGCCATTGGTTTGCGCTTCGCGCTAATCATACGGAACGCATTCTCCGTACCAACGGTCACACCTTCATTGGCAGAAAGGACTAACACAGCCGAACCGACCATCTGCAAAGCAGCAGCCGTACCACCACAGAAGTCATCTGAACCAGCACAGTCAATGATATTGAGTTTCTTGTTATTAAACTCAAGGTTACATACGGTAGAGAAAACGGAGTAACCATACTCTTTCTCCACAGGGAAATAGTCACTAACGGTCGATTGGGACTCAATCGTACCGCGACGTTTAATCACACCACTCTCAAAGAGCATGGACTCCATCAGAGTAGTCTTACCTGAACCACTGCCACCCATGAGGGCAATGTTCTTAATCTCATTTGCTTGATAAACTTTAGCCATAGATTTGTTGGTTAATATAAAGGTTTTATGTTTTTATGCTCACATTATTTATTATCGAAGATAGGCTTCGTATCCTTGGTGCTCTTCTTATGCACCCCATAGAACTGATAGTTCGGGTCGATGACATCGCAAGGAACGGGAGCGGGATACGCGGGGAAGATGATCGAGAATGCACGCTCGTTGCAGTTACGACCAAACGTGATATTCTCCGAGCCAATCGCCTTCAACTGCTGGTCACCCACTTGCAGATAGATATCGGACGAGATCTTATAGCCACCCTTCTCCGAATAGAAAGTAATGATGGTCTTATTATCAAAGAACTCACCACAAACGATGTACATACCCTTGCGCTCCACTTTCTTGCTCACACTATCCACCTTAGGCCACGAAGTCACATAAGGCGCAGAGCAGATACTGCCACTCTTCACTTTCTGGAAAATAAAGTTATTCTCCAACGTAGCATTGACATGCACCACATCCTCGCCCTGTGCAGAACGGCCGAAGTACGGGAAAGCGCTATGAATCATATAGGGGATAACGGAATGAAAATCACTAAAATCATCGGTCGAGACGAGGTTCATCTTCCACACCTGCTTCCACGCATTCTTATCGTGCATCTTCGACTCATCCTTAGGCGCAGCATAGGCAATGAGATCCACGTACTTATCGTACTGCTGCACCTCATAGTTATTATACCCCACTACCTCCGTACGATAGCCTCCGTAACCGTACCAACGACCCCAATAATCCACATACGGCGTCATGGTAGGCACGGTCGCATAGATAGCGTCCGACTCGATACGTTTCTCGCCCTTATTCACGCCGTAACCCAACAGGATAACGACATCGGGACGATCGTTCTCATCAATCAAGAACTCGGCTCCATAAAAGAGCAGGTAAGTAGCCACAAACTGGGAATAGTAGATAAACTCCTGGTCATTAGCATCCTGATCGTCGTACATAGGCGCGATCGTGATACGCTTACCAAAGAAATCATAGTTACCATACGACGCAACCTTATAAGGAATGCGATCCGCAAACGTGCTGATACTCAGCGAAAGCAGTAAAATAGGAAAGATAATTCGTTTCATGATATATCCAAATTTTATACAAAAACACCGCAAAGGTACAAAAAAAAATCGACTCTGACAAATACAAATCGATTTTTTTTCATTTTTTAATCACTTTTGACCAAAATGGGCTCTAAAAGGCCTTATTCGTCCTCATAGTACCCCTGCTCGATGCCATACTGCAATTCGGCATCCAAAATGAGCTGAATCTGCACCGAAGTGAGGGAGAGGTGCTCCTGTTGCACAGCTTGCAGGATATAGTTCAACTGCTCCGTCTCGTCCACATCGCCATCGAGGTAGGTCACCTCCCCCGACTGCTCATCGACCTCCAAGAGTCCTTGCTCCTCCAAAAAATCATCCATCGCGTCCAGCACGAAAAGGATATCCTTGCGGGTCATACCTACTCGATCCGGTTCCGGGATCATATTCCACATAAAATCGACCTGTTCCCGCTCTTCGGGGGTCATAAATTGCTCTTCTAACGATAAATTTTCCATATTTTTTCCAAATAATTTGCAAAAGTACAAAAAAAATACTACTTTTGCAAGCAAATTTCAAAAATTATGAATAATTTTACGAAAAGGACCCTTTCTGGTGCTGTTTATGTTGCCCTCGTAGTGGCTTCTATTGTCATGCATCCGGCTTTCTTTGGGATACTATTTTTGATGATCACGATGTTGGCTATTCAGGAGTTTCATGGATTGATGCACAGCAGTCTGCGGCTCACCACGGCTTCGATGATAGCCGGAATGCTCTTCTTTGGAGCGATGTGGCTCATTTACCTCTATGATCAAGTCACGATTGAGGTTGTGGCTCTGCTATTAGTGGCTCACCTGGCGTGGATGATGTGGATACTTGTGCGCGAGTTATGGACGCAGGCGCCGGATCCTATTCGTAACTGGGGCAATGCGCTTATCTCGCAATGGATGATTGCCCTACCCTTTGCCGCCATGAACTTTATCATGAACGAATCGAAATGGCTACTATTGGCGCTCTTTATCACGATATGGATCAACGACTCGGGTGCGTACTGCATCGGATGTCTGATGGCTAAACGCAAAGGGGGTAATCATAAGATGTTCCCCCGCGTGAGTCCGAACAAGAGTTGGGAGGGGCTGATAGGTGGTTTCGTTTTTGCACTGATAGCAGGCTATGTCTTCTTCCGCGTAGGATGGATAGAGGTGCTTTGGCAAGCCGAGTTATTCACGTTCGTGATTGCCGTGACGGGCACATTGGGTGACCTGATGGAGAGTCTATTTAAGCGCACATTAGGCGTCAAAGACTCGGGGCGTTTCATGCCCGGGCATGGTGGGGTTTTAGACCGCTTTGATAGTATATTACTCGCTACCCCTGCGGCGGCTATTCTACTGTTCGTACTTGGATGAAATGTAGTATCGTCATATTGAATTGGAACGGTGCGGCGATGCTGCGTCAGTTCTTACCTTTCTTAGCCGAGACCGCCTCGAAAGAGGTGGAGGTAGTGGTTGCCGATAATGGTTCGACCGATGAGAGCGAGCAGGCGGTGGCGGCATTCGACTACGTGCAATGGTTACCTTTGGGACAAAACTACGGCTTTGCCGAAGGCTATAACCGCGCGTTAGAAAATATCGACAGCGAATATGTGGTGTTACTCAACTCCGATGTAGAGGTGACGAAGGATTGGCTCACGCCATTGCTCGACTACATGGACAAGCATCCGAAGGTAGCCGCTTGTCAGCCAAAGATAATACGCTGGGCTGATCGCACACATTTTGAGCATGCTGGTGCCGCCGGCGGATACATCGATGTTTTGGGTTATCCCTATTGCCGCGGGCGCATCTTAGACCGCGTGGAAGAGGATAGGCATCAATACGACGATACGATTACCTGTTTTTGGGCTACAGGCGCGTGCCTGGTTGCGCGCACACGTATATATAAGGAGGTGGGCGGATTGGACAGTTCGTTCTTTGCCCATATGGAAGAGATCGACCTTTGTTGGCGACTGAATGCGCGCGGATGGCAAGTAGCATGTGTGCCCGCGTCGGTCGTTTATCACGTGGGCGGAGCCAGTCTGGCGTACGGCAATCCGCGTAAGACGTTCCTCAATTTCCGCAATAACCTCTATATGTTATACAAGAATGCGCCGTGGTATCAATTGGTATGGGTGATGCCAATCCGCTTCGGACTGGACTATGCCGCCGTAGCCAATGACCTTATCCATGGACGCTTCCAAAACGCATGGGCGATAGTAAGGGCACGGTGCGCTTTCTGGCAAGCCCTTCCGCGACTCTATCGCCAACGACAAACCAACCTCGCCCTCACCACTATTCGCACACAGATGGGGAGTGGCATTATCTTCCTACGACTATGGCAGACGATAAAAAAATAATTTTCAGCATGGTGGGCGTAAGCAAGGCTTTTTCGCCCCAAAAACGAGTATTGAACAACATCTATCTTAGTTTCTTCTACGGGGCTAAGATAGGTATCATTGGTCTCAATGGTGCCGGTAAATCGACGCTGATGAAGATCATCGCAGGTGTCGAGCAGGACTACGAAGGGGAGGTCGTTTTCTCACCCGGTTACAGCGTCGGTTACCTCGAGCAAGACCCCAAAATGGATCCCGATAAGACGGTGCGTGAGATTGTGCAAGAAGGTGTTCAACCCATCATGGACTTACTGCGCGAGTACGACGAGATCAACAATGCGTTCACGAACCCCGATGCCGACTACGATAAGTTGTTAGCCCGTCAGGCAGAACTGCAAGATAAACTAGATGCCTGCGATGCTTGGAACATCGACACTAAACTTGACCGCGCGATGGATGCACTGCGTTGTCCCGATGATAGTGCTCCTATCCGCAATTTATCGGGTGGAGAAAGACGCCGTGTGGCACTCTGTCGACTATTATTGCAACAACCCGATATACTATTGCTGGACGAGCCCACCAACCACCTCGATGCCGAGAGTATCGATTGGCTCGAACAGCATCTACAACAGTATGCAGGTACGGTCATTTGTATCACCCACGACCGCTATTTCTTGGACGATGTAGCGGGTTGGATACTCGAATTAGACCGTGGTGAGGGGATACCTTGGAAGGGCAATTACTCGTCGTGGTTGGAGCAAAAGACGGCACGCATGGCACTCGAAGAGAAACAAGCGAGCAAGCGCCGCAAGACCTTGGAACGCGAGTTGGAGTGGGTTCGTATGGCACCCAAAGCCCGTCAAGCCAAGGGTAAAGCACGTTTAGCAGCCTACGACCGCATGCTCAATGAGGAGCAGAAAGAGCGCGAGGAGAAATTGGAGATATTCATTCCCAATGGTCCCCGATTGGGCAATAAAGTGATCAATGCCGAAGGGGTAGCCAAAGCCTTTGGAGACAAGTTGTTGTTTGAAGACATGAACTTTATGCTACCACCCAATGGCATCGTGGGTGTGATTGGTGCCAATGGTGCTGGTAAGACCACCCTCTTCCGCATGATTATGGGCATGGAGAAAGCAGACAAAGGCACGTTCCAAGTCGGCGAAACGGTCAAAATAGGATATGTCGATCAGGTACACTCGAATATTGACCCCAATCAAACCGTGTTTGAGACCATCTCGGGCGGAACGGAGTTTATTCGTGTCGGAGGACGTGAAATCAATGCGCGTGCGTATCTGAGTCGGTTCAATTTCAACGGCAGTGATCAGGAGAAAAAATGTGGGGTGTTATCAGGCGGTGAACGCAACCGTTTACACTTGGCACTCACCCTCAAATCGGAGGCGAATGTGCTGCTACTCGACGAGCCCACTAACGACATCGATGTCAACACGTTACGCGCCTTAGAAGAAGGACTGGAGAACTTCGCCGGTTGTGCGGTAGTGATCAGTCACGACCGCTGGTTCTTAGACCGTATTTGCACGCATATATTAGCCTACGAAGGGGACTCACAAGTTTATTGGTTCGAGGGTTCGTACTCCGAATATGAGCAGAATAAACGTCTTAGATTAGGGGAAGATGCATTGCAGCCTAAGCGTATTCATTATCGTAAATTAGTGTAGTATGCATAGAGACGGACAAGTGATATGCAAACTCAGTGATATGAACCCTATTTGGGAGGCACTGAGCGAAGAACAGCGCAAGATCGCTACCGGACAGATAGAGGTCTTGCACTTCGAGAAGAACGATATCATCCATCGTGAGGGTGATATCCCTACCCATATCATGATGCTCGTCAGCGGCAAAGTTAAGATATACAAAGAAGGGATTGGTCAACGACAACAGATTCTCCGCCTTATCAAACCCTATGATTTATTCAGCTACCGCGCCATCGTGGCGGGAGATCGTTATAACGCGTTCGCCAGTGCCATCGACACGTGCGTCGTGTATCGGCTACCCAAGGAGTGTTTTGTGGACTTGTTAGAGCACAATAGTGCGTTCTGCCTCAACATCATGCAGCGCATCGCGCAAGACTTGGCGCAGCAGGAAGTGCTAACCGTTCACCTTACGCAGAAGCATATCCGTGCGCGACTGGCAGAAGCTCTCTTGTCGTTGAAACAGGAGTATGGCACCGAAGCGGATGGTTCGATTGCGATATGCTTGAGCCGCGAAGATATAGCCAATATGAGTAACATGACTACCAGTAATGCTATCCGCACGCTCAGTCAGTTTGTCCAAGAGGGACTCATTCGCCTCTGTGGTCGAAAGATATTCATTCTCCAAGACCCCGAACTCAATAAAATCAGCCGCTTAGGTTGATTTTTTTATCTTTTTTCATTTATTTTCCTTAAATGTTTGCGTATATCAGAAATTTATTGTAATTTTGCCGCGAAATTTAAAATGAATATATTATGCCAGAGGTTACTCGTTTTTATGGAATCGTAATTAAGATGTTCTTTAAGCCCAAAGAACATGAACCAGCTCACATACACGCCTTGTATAATGATTGTGTGGGTATTTTTGATATTAAGACATTTGAAATGACGGATGGTGATTTGCCTATTCGTGCGCAACAGTTGGTAAAAGAGTGGTTAACACTTAATCAAATAAAGTTGCAGGAAATGTGGAATAAACAACTCATTGTTCAATTGCCTCCATTATGATTCCTAGAATAGCTGAAATAAAACCGATGAAAAATTATATGCTTTACGTTCGTTTTGATGATGGACGCGAAGTAGATTATGATGTGAATGAGGATATAGCTACCATTCCGTCCTTCAAAGGATTATTGACAGAGCAGAACCTGTTTAATAACTTGCGATTGGATGCCAGTCGTACATGTGTCACATGGTCGGAAGATATTGATTTACCGAGTGATAGCATCTACGAATATGGCATAGAACGATAATTAGTCCCCACCAATCGGGACACAAGACAAGTTGCCTCGCACAACGATAAAAAAGTGAGCGTCGCCGACCGACTATAAACAGCGGGACATATTGAAATCTTAAGAGCAACAGGTAATCGCGTTTTTGCGTAGGACATCATTGATCGTCCTATTTGCGTCCTAATAACATAAAAAAATTACTTTGCAACCAGCTTATAATGAGTTGGTTGCTTTTTTTATGTGATTAAATGACACCCTGCGTGCCGATTTGGGAATCATAGTGTAGTATCTTTGCATCGGATTTACAAAAAAGTCCAACGCGCCGAACGTGTTTTCGGTAACATAAATATTTATTATCATGATTAACACAACTGTTAATTCTGAGTCGAATGACATGCTCATTACCTCTCACTTGGGCGCAGACAGTCTGCCCGAGCTTATCCAAAACTGTCTCAACGTGGCTTCGTCCACGCCTATGAAGGACATGCTCCTTCTCTCCGTATTAACTAACTGCGCCGCCAGAACAACGAGTT
>DCID01000042.1:0-394 GCA_002315745.1 Bacteroidales bacterium UBA1735
CGATGACTTCTTCCCATGGGGTACGAAGGGCATTGCCTTCGTGGATGTTCTTATAAGTCTTGAGGGGCAGAGGAGTGTCGGAGAACTGGGCTATCTTATGCGTCTCGCGGAGCATCTGTAACTCGGCTATCCACAGAGCCGTAGTCGCCACTGAGACAGCAAAGTCATTAATCTCAATGCCGTAGAACTGGTGTATGTCCACCTTGACAGGATTGGCGAAGTCTCCGATGACGGCTTGACCACCTTGTATCTTTTCGATGACTTGGTTCTCCAAACGACGTAAGGATACGTAGGTCTCAGTGAGGAAATTGCCACTACCGCAAGCGGGGTCGAAGAAAGTGAGGGAAGCCAACTTATCTTGGAAGCGTTCGTAATCTTTCTTGCTCACACAATC
>DCID01000042.1:469-41009 GCA_002315745.1 Bacteroidales bacterium UBA1735
GTATAGTGCATACCGCCACTGCGACGGGTCTCGGGGTTCAGCGTGCTCTCAAATACACCGCCGAAGATGGTGGGGCTGATCTCACTCCAATCGAAGTCAGCACTGGCTTTCTGCAGGATCAGTTCTTTCAGTTCGTCGGTGAACTGAGGAATCTCGATGTTCTCATCACTAAATAAACCACCATTGACATACTTGAATACCTTGAGATCATCGTCCATGTACGGATCACGCTGCGCCTCGGGGGTGTCTAAGACACGAAAGAGGTTGATGAGGGCATTGCGCCATTGGGTGGCAGGGAACTTAGCAAGGTACTCCTTGAATTCATCTTTACCACCAAATAGCCCTGCATCTTCTGCAAAGAGTAAGAATACTAACCGAACGCATAACTGGTTCAAGGAACGTAGTGTCTCAGGGTCATCGGGGTTGCGGTACTGGCGAATAAGTTTGTCATATATCTGCCCTACTATTCGTCCTGCGTCCATGGATAAGTCCATCTCGCGCTGGAGTTTGGCATCTTTGAGTTTGACTAATAGTTCTAAGAAATGGGACTCTTTTTCGAGATTCTCCAGCTTGACCTTGATAGGTTCGCCATGAGCATTCTCGGTATCGTATATCCAGAACTCCTTGAAATTGCATGTGATGATCCAGCGGGCACGCATAGAGAAGGGCAGTTCGCTATCATATCGGCGGGCTTGTTGATAAGGAGTGAGGACGGCACCATCGGACTGGACAATGCCCTTACTGAGGTCTTTATCCGAAGATTTTTGCTCAATAAGTACGCGTGTGGAAGGGATATAGGCGTCGATATAGGAAGTACTACCTAACTGCACCTGATACTCAAACTGGACGAACTGATCGGGGTTTTCCACTCCATAGGCGTGTAGAAGTGCCAACCAAAACGAATGGGTATCACCTTTCTCGTAGCCCTTGCCTGTCCAGTAGGTCACAAAATCATGTAAAAGTTTAAGATCTGCCATAGTTCTATCTGCTATTGGTCACCCTTGCAACCATTCGCGCTGCAAAGGTACTACAAATTTTTTGAATATGCAAATCTGATTTACATTTTGCACCCGATTTTTGCCAAAAAAGTAAGTCTCACTTCCTAAACCCCCAATATTACTTCCTATTGTTTGTTAACTTTTTTGTTAACAACAGTGGGGTGACTAAAATTTATCTAACGTACTTCTGCGTTAAGGGGCAAAAAAACGCCACCTACAAGGAATGAAAGAGAGTCGTTTGAAGCCAATGGTGGAGTATAGGGTCGGAGATTTTAAGTTTAGAGTCAAAGGTGTCTATCAGTTCTTTGCTAATCAAAGTCTTTTTGAGTATAGCCACATTGGCAGAACTCCCTAAATCATAGTTCTCTATGATCTCTTTATGACTAATTCGATCACCTTGGCCATCCGCTACGGCATGTAAGAAATGTAATTGGTAGGCACTTAGCTTATCTAATTGCTCCTGAAATAAAGGTTGGTTTTGCTCCAAAATGCGACTTTTGGCTAATTCCAAGCCCTCGTGTGTCACTTCGTGTGATGTCATTGACCACATAATCCACGACAACTGCTGCATATACGACGAGTTGCCATCCACATATTGATATAGCTCCTCAACAACTGCCTCCGATATTTTTTTGCCGGATTGCGCGAAACGATCAATGATAAATGGTTTCCAATAACTCAATGGAATACGTTCTAAAAATAATATCTCCCCAAACTTGTAAAATGGCTTGCTCGATTGATTAAATAAATGCATCAACATATGGCGCTTGCTACCATAGAGACAATAGGAGACATGTTGCTGTAATTGCCAATTCTTACGTAACAGCTTCTGAAAATCTACAGAATGTACGAAGTCACCTATTTGCTGAAACTCATCTATGCAAACCACTAAACGCACGTTTTTCTCCACAGCAATCCGTTCGGGCAACGTAAGAACTTCTTCGCAAAAATCTTTGACTGTAGGTCTAAGCGTCAAAGAGAATGGGCTATATGGATCTGTATTCGTCGTTAATACGGGTACTAATGAACCTAGGAAATGTTTTGCGGTAGTCATCCACTCTTCAACATGGGTAGATGTTTGTTTGATCAGTTCCGTCGCGAAGAGTTTATAAAAATCTTGCGGTGTTCGGCATCCAAAGATATCCATACGAATAACCTTGATAGATGCTTCGTCTTTTACCTGATCAGCAACTTTGGCTACCAATGAAGATTTTCCCCACCGACGAGGTGAGATAATAATAGAATTAATACCATGTAAAAAGTTCATCTTCAGTTGCTCCGTTTCTTGGGTACGATCAGTAAAATGTTCTCCTTCGGCAGCCTTTCCAAATACAAATGGTAAATCATTAGTCATAGTTCGTAATAAATTAATTAGTAATAAAGTACTTACTAAGAGTAAAATTAGCAAATAAATATCTGTTTAACAGCAATATAACAAAATAGTCATATCGTTTCGCGGTGCAAAGGTACAACTTTTTTTCGATATAACAAAATTTTTCCAGCAAAAAAATGCAAATTTCGTACCTAGTTCACTTACGTTTTTCCCTTCAGAACTTTATCTCCCTATCCTCTTTGCCAAAGGCACTAATCCAAGCCACACCATCGGTGAAGAAATATACCGCCGTATTGTCATCGTTCTCGTCGTCCATGCCGCGCAATTCGGGGTAGTCATCCAGCATGGATGACTTGGCTTCTACACGTGGGTCTTCCACCAGTGTGCCACATACACGAATCCATGCATTACCCTCTTTGTTCATGGCACAGATCTCGGCTTTGCCGTTCTGTGCCAGTTGTTGAGCGGTGCGCTTGCGATGTCCAGTCTGGATGTACAGTTTACCTTCGTAGATGTGAATCGTTCCAAACGGACGCACACGAGGTTGAGCACCGTCGGCTGTGGCGAGCATGTAGTAGTCGCAGTCTTTCACAAATTGGCACACCTCTTGCATGCCTTCGGGGTTAGTAGTTTGATAGTCCATAGGATTAATCTCCTTCTTCGTTGGTGCACATGCCATCAGCATCACACCTATGGTTAATAATAGTTTCTTCATTGGTTTAAATATGTCGATGGAGCAGGGCATGGTTTTTTAGGGGTTAATATTGCTTACTTCACATGAATGGTACTTTCTGAATGGTTTTGTCCTTCATTTTACTTTCTCTCTATTTAGCCATACTGTTTTTGAATTTCGCTGCAAAAGTATAAAAATATCTTGATATATGCAAATATTAGTGATTATTTTGTTCTACTTACTGATTACTTCCCAATGACCATTTTTATTTGCGCCTACGTGACGGATGCTATTGGACGATGTCAATTTAGCCAATTGCATCTCAATGGCACGCACACTCTTTCCTAACATATTGGCTATTTCCCTAGCGGTATATGTGGGATGTTGTTGAAGAATTTCAATAATTTGTACCGAAGTTTTTTGTGTTTGTGCCGAAGTTTTTACCGAACTTTTTATATCTATTATGGTGGATAAATGAGGACGGTCACCTGTCCAAATTTCGGCTTTCAGCGGTCTTATAATAGGCGGCTATTCGTCGTTCTACTTCATCCTGCGAGATCTTACCTTCGATATGCTCCGCCGCTGTCTGTTTAAGATAGTTGCTGACTTGCAACCCATCCACTGCTTGCAGACCGATAGCCATACTCCAGATGCTAGCCTTTTCTTTCTGGTCAGGTTCGCCTTGGCGGATATACTCGTCAAACTCTGAGAATGGTATCTCTTGTGGTTCTCGTATCATTGTCGGTGCGATATTTTTTCCTTTCAGCCTGCAAAGGTACTACTTTTTTTCGAGATATGCAAAATAAAGAACAAAAAAATGCAAAAAAGGTGCATGCTATGGTCGTTCGTTCTTGAGGTAATCCATCACGCGGAGGAGTTGATTATCGCTTTTGCCAGAGAAAAAGGATGTGGTGTCCAACAAACATGGGATAATCGGTAGCATACCGATACCTTCGGGCGTCTCCCCGGTTTTAGCATCTATATTCGCCATGGTGGACATATAGCAGTAGTAGTTACCATAACTATTCTTGTAATTGTTTTCCATGAGTTGCGCATTACCAAAGGTACCGGAATAATAGGAGGTGTAGTTATCTGGCATCAACGTTCCCATACCTCCACAAGTCTGCTCGCCCACACTCATATAACCGGGCAAATAAGAGAACATCCAAGGTATCTCCTCCCCATTGCTCACCGAATGCTGGTCGAAGAGACAGATAAACGGATACTGTGCGGACATCTGACGCATATCACCTCCGGTATTGGGATATATCCAGTTCTGTTGTGCGGGAGTGTAGCATAACCGATCGAACCCAGCCTTAAAGGAATACTCATTAGGATAGAACGCTTGGGTAGTGAAGAACGCACCCAAGAACTTCTGCCAAATGGAATAACCACCCCCATTATTACGTGTGTCTAATATAGCAGCCACATTGGTATGATGGAGAATGCGATCTAACCAACGGAAGGTACTGGCGGTACAGGAACTATCGGAACTTGCCGTGGCGGGGGGAGGTGTCATAAACGAACTGATGTAGAAATAGGCGACACTATCCTTACCATTGATATCGAACATGCCATCGATGAAATACATCATTTGACCGGTTATGTCCTTGATAGAATCTACCTGATAATGCCCACTGATTTTTCCCTCATCCAACATGGTCTGTAGGCAAGCCAGATGCTCCTTGGTGGAGAACGGACGGTGGTAATCTGCCTTACTGCGACGTCGGTCTGCAGGGGCTGCTGCAGCCAGTTTCATTTCTGGGTCATCTGGGCGATAGAGTACGACCGCCATGTGATGATCCAGTAGGGGCATGATAATCTTTTTCCAAGTGTCTTGATAATCCTCAAAACTCATGCCTTCTTTCCGTGTTTTCTCATGCTGCTGATCGGCAGCCTCAAAGATAGGCAGGTAGGTGTCATATACCTCATCCCAATTCACGGTGTCCCATTTCCAAAAAGCATAGCCCACATCTATTCCCTGCCATACACGTTGGAATTGCCCCGCGTACGTGGCGTCACCATACATCTCTTCGGTATTGTTGGGATTAACAATATCGTTGTTCATATTCTGGCAGCCACAGATGGTTACCATGAGAAGGGTCATAAGACCTATATGTGTTAGATTTTTCATAAGGATGGTTCGTTTTTGGGTTGTGTTACATTGAAATGCACACCTAACGTGATGGTATGCAGGTTATCATAGCGGTTGTAGGAGCCTACTTTATGCGGTTTTTCGCTAGATAGGCAATCGTAGTAGTAGCGATATTCCAAACTCATACTGACCTTACGATCCGCCAGCCATCTTAGTCCAAGACCTCCCACTACACCGGCGTCAAAGCGATTCTGCTGGTCCGTAAACTGCTGCCGGATGACTTCGTGGTTTTCCCATTCGTCCATCGTGCAGTCGCGCCAACTCGCTAACCAACCACCTATATATCCACCCACGCGCACGAAGCCGCGCACTTTCTTTCCTCCAAAACTGAAATCCACCATCAGAGGCACTTCCATATAGAGGTCGTGCTGTTTCTCCTCATACCACAGGGCTTGGCGGTAGCGAGTGCTGCGGTACTGCCAGTTAGGTTCCAATACTAATCCTACCCAGTCCAAGAAATTGTACTGAACAGGCAGGGCAAGGACGGCGCCCGCTCCGTAGGTATAAGTGCGCGTGTATGCGTACTGGGTGTTCACGCGCGGTTGATCGATGTTCACACCTGCGTTCACCCCTACTGACCACTGTGCCATGGCGGCACCCGTGCATAGCAGCGTCAGTAAGAAAATAGAAAATGGTCGTTTCATAATGATATGTGTTTTTATTATTTTTCGCCAAAATAGGTCAATAGCACTTGCTCGGGATCCACATCCGTTTGCTCCGCATAATCCAGCATCGCCCGTAGCCGTTGGGTGTACTGGGCACAGCGATCGACATAGACAGAGTCGGGTATATAGACTTCGTTCTGTCGCTCCTTCACCATCGTGACCGCACACGCGACCGTGCGCGGGATATAAGTAAGGATGCCGCGTTGCGCCAAAGAGACGAGCAGGTCGTGGTCGTTATTGGACGAAGGGGTGAGTGGAGCGTGCAAGTACTGCAAGTCGGTGAAGATACCTGCATAGCGTCGCATAAGGGTGCTAAGCAGTTCTTCCTGCTGCGAACTGAGGTGGAAATCGTATAACTCCTCGCGCGTTACATTAATACGTACACGCGCCTGTGTCTCCTGTTCGTCCTCGAAATGGATATAACCTGCCTGCGAAAGCAGATGTAGGGCAGAGTAGGTCTGAAAAGGAGGCAGATGCATGACACGACATAACTCACCCAAATGGAGTGCAAACGTGTGCCCTAATCCGCTACCGCTACCAATCTGGAGGAAATCGCAGGTGCAATGGTACACGCGCTCAATCAGTTCCTTCGGTGGATAATTATCTGTCACCCGTTTATTCGCTTTGGTACGGTCAGACTCATGGTAGAGTAGTACACAATAGGCTGTTTGTCCATCGCGTCCCGCGCGTCCCGCTTCCTGATAATAAGCCTCCAATGAATCGGGTAGGTCGAAATGAATGACGAGCCGCACGTCGGGTTTATCGACTCCCATGCCAAAAGCATTGGTACACACCATGATACGTGTTTGCCCCTCTTTCCAACGCTGCTGCCGAATCGTGCGCTCTTGTGCCGTCAATCCGGCATGGTAGAAGTCGGTGTTAAGCACCTTCGCCAACTCCTCGGCACGCTTGCGGTTACGCACATAGACGATGGCGGAACCAGAGACGGACTGAACGATATGGAGCAGTTCGTCCACCTTATCTTGCAGCGGCTGGGAGGAAGTAGAGACCATACGGCGAACGACATAGTGGAGGTTAGGTCGCGCAAAACTCTTGCGGAAGACTTGGGCGTTGTTAAAATGGAGTTGCCGTTGTATGTCCTCCACGACCTCGGGTGTGGCGGAGGCTGTGAGGGCTAAGATAGGCACATCGTGCATCGTGCATGGTCCATGGTGCACGATCTCACGGATCTCGGCTATATGTAAGTAGGATGGGCGAAAATCGTAACCCCATTGGCTGATACAATGGGCTTCGTCCACGGCGATGAGGGTGATGGGAAGTTGCACCAAGCGCTTGCGGAACTCCGCGCTCTCAAGGCGCTCGGGACTAACATAGAGGAAATGGTATGGCCCGAATTGGCAGTTATCCAGCGCGATACGTTGTTTCTCGTAACTCATACCGGTATAGATAGCAGCGGCATGGATATCGTGTTGGCGCAGGTTTTCCACCTGATCTTTCATTAAGGCAATGAGGGGCGTGACAACGAGGCAGAGACCGTCTTGCACCATAGTAGGCACCTGAAAACAGAGGGACTTACCGCCGCCTGTAGGCAGTAGTGCTAACGTGTCGTGTCCAGCCAAGACGGACTGGATGATGGGCTCTTGTAGTTCACGGAACTGGTCGTAGCCGAAATAAGTATGTAGGGCGTCTAAGGGGTTCAAAAAGTTCTAAATGTTCAAAAAGTTCTAAATGTTCAAAGTAATTATAGCGCAAAAGTACTGCTTTTTTTTGGAATATACAAATTATTTGTAAAATTATTTGCATATATGGATTTTTTTTTGTAATTTTGCCGCGATTTTTATGCGATATACACTTATGACCAAGTTAAGCATTAATATCAATAAGGTGGCGACCTTGAGAAACGCACGTGGAGAGAATATGCCGGATGTGCAGCAGTTCGCGATCGACTGTGAGCGTTTTGGCGCTCAGGGTATAACGGTTCATCCACGTCCTGATGAGCGGCATATTCGCCGGGAGGATGTGTATCAGTTGAAGTCGTTGATACGTACGGAACTCAACATAGAGGGTAATCCGACGGAGGCTTTTCGTGAGTTAGTGCTCGATGTGGTACCTACACAGGTGACTTTAGTGCCTGATACGCCGGATCAGTTGACTAGTAACCATGGTTGGAACACGCGACATTACCTCGATTACTTACAGCCTATAGTCGATGAGTTCCATGCGAAGCGTATCCGTGTGTCCATCTTTGTGGACGCGAGTGCGGAGATGGTGGAGTATGCGAAGAAGACGGGTGCTGATCGTGTGGAGATATATACGGGTCCGTATGCTAAACTCTATAAGGACGACCCCGTACGCGCGATTGAGAGTCTGCGTGCTGCGGCTGAGAAGGCACAGGAGTTGGGCATGGGGCTGAACATGGGTCACGATCTGGATCGTAAGAACTTAGGGGCATTGATTAAGGCGTATCCATGGATAGCGGAGGTGAGTATTGGCCACGCTATCATCTCGGATGCATTGTATTTGGGAATAGAAGAAACTATAAAACAATATAGATATGTTATTGCAAATAATTGACAGTGTAGCAGCTGCTCCAGAGGTGGCTGTGGTAGAAGAAACAGTACAAGAGTCTATTAACTTATGGACCATGGCGCAGTATGGCGGTTGGATCATGATCATCCTCGCTATCCTGTTGGCTTGGGCAGTCTATCTGTTCATCGAGCGTATGGTGGTGCTCAAGTCCGCAACGAAGGAAGATAAGAGCTTCATGGATCGTATTCGTGACTTTATCCATGAGGGTAAGATAGACTCGGCTATTAACCTATGCCATCAGACGGATACCCCGTCATCCCGTATGGTAGAGAAAGGTATATCGCGTATAGGTCGTCCGATGCAGGATGTACAAGTAGCGGTGGAGAACGTAGGTAACCTCGAAGTAAGTAAGTTGGAGAAAGGTCTCGTTATCATGGCGACGATCGCTGCCGGTGCACCTATGCTCGGTTTCTTAGGAACGGTTATAGGTATGGTACAGACGTTCTTTAATATGGCGCAGAACGCTAGTGGCGTGATCGAGATGAGTGCCTTGTCCGAAGGTATGTATCAAGCGATGGTAACCACTATTGGCGGTCTGATCGTTGGTATATTAGCGATGTTTGCGTACAATTTCCTCGTGGCACGCATCGACCGCGTTGTGCGTCTATTAGAGGCTCGCACGATGGAGTTTATGGACTTGTTAAATGAACCCGCATAATGGCATTGAAGAGAAGAAATAAAGTGAACTCGACATTGGCGATGTCGTCTATGACAGACCTCGTGTTTTTGCTATTACTATTCTTCGTGATGGCAAGTACGATGTCGTCGCCCAATGATATCAAGATCAACCTGCCACAATCCAAAGCGCGTACGAACACCAAGCAGGTGGTGGCTAAGGTGTCGATAGATAACCTTGGCAACTATTTCGTAGCATTAGGTCGCGAGAAACCAGTGGCTATTCCTGTGGAGGATCTAGAAGGGTATTTGTGTGGTATCCAGGAGTCCGATTCGACGATGTATATCGCACTCCATGCCGATCAGGATATCGCGTATAAAGAGGTAGTGAACGTGCTGGATATCGCTAATCAGCACAAGATGAAACTCGTGATAGCAACGAGAAACAATGGTCAGTAGTCGTCAATCCAATACGATAGCAGCAGTCGGAACGGCTCTCTTTATGGGAGCAGTGTTCTTGTTGCTGTGGCTCATTACTATCTCGTGGGAGAAAGAGCCCGAAGAGGAAGGTATAGAGATCGTCTTTGGTAATCAAGAACAGGGCGGAGGTGCTCAGCCGTTGGTGTCCGAACAACTCCCTGTGCCCGAACCCAAAGTAGAGCCTGTGCAACCTGCTGCGCCGTCTAATAATGACCTGATGGTACAGGATGATGAGGAATCGCTAGCATTAGCTAAGCAGCGCGAGGAGCAAAAAAGACAACGTGAACAGGCAGAGGCAGAACGTATAGCACGCGAGAAAGCGGCGGCAGAGAAACAGGCACGTGAGCAGGCGGCTATTGCGAAAGCCAATCAGTTGGGCTCGCTCTTTGGTAAGAGTGGCACAGGCACGACAGGTAGTGGCACCACTCAAGGTGAAGGCAGCAGCGGCGTGACGACGGCTGGTAAAGGTACTTCGGGTGGTAATGACTGGTCGCTCAAGGGACGTAAGTTGCTCAAGGCGTTGCCTAAACCCAGTGCGGACTTTAATCAGGAAGGCGTAGTGGTAGTGGCTATCACGGTGAGTGCCGAAGGCAAGGTGATTAGTGCGAAGGAGACGACAGGAACAACCATCTCGGATTATGCCACTATTCAGTTAGCCATCCGTTCGGCATACAAGGCGGAGTTTAACTTCGTCGATGTACCGGATAAACAATTTGGAACAATCACGTACTATTTTAAAAATAAGTAACTATGAATTATCTGTTTTTAGACAATGGTTTTGAAGAGATTGAGGCGATCACAACGATTGATTTGTTGCGTCGTGCGAACATCCAACTGACGACAGTATCGATTACGGGTAACCCGATGGTATTAGGGGCACATAATGTGGCTGTGGAGGCGGATGGATTATTTGATAATATCGATTTCTCGGATGCAGAGATGCTTATTCTGCCGGGTGGTCCTTCCCATTTAGGCGATCATATCGGCTTGTGCGAACTGCTCCAACAGCATAACGCCCAGTCGAAAATGATTGCTGCCATCTGTGCGGCACCATCGATCTTAGGCAAACTGGGTATATTGAAAGGCAAACAGGCTACGTGTTACCCAGGCTTTGAGTCGTTCTTGGGTGAGAGTTATGTAGGTGGACTGGTGGTGGAGTCGAAGAATATCATCACCGCCAAAGGTCCCGGCTTGACGGCTGATTTCGCCTTCTGTATCATAGAGAAACTCGCTAGCAGCGATGTGGCTGACGAGGTGTATGATAAGGCGCAGTATTGATTTATAGATAAATAGAATATAGAAGAATAGAGATTATGAAGAAAAGTTTATTATTTGGGTTGGCACTGTTAATGAGTGCAACAATGATGGCGCAGACCGCCAATGATTCGATTAAGAAAGAGAGCCCTTGGAAGTTCTCCGGTTTAGTAGGTTTAGACGCCAGTGCGACTGGTCTATGGAACTGGTCAGCGGGTGGTAAGAACAACGTGAGCGGTGTCGTTTTCGGCAAACTCCGTCTGTTGTACGATAATCCTAGCCTATCGTGGGAGACCAATCTGGATATCCAATATGGTATGTCATGGATTGACCAGAAATACGATAAACTGCAAAAGACCAGCGATCACCTCAAGTTTGATTCGAAGATTGGTTGGGCATTCCATCCTAAATGGTACTTGACCCTCAATGCAGCCTTTGAGACACAAATGGATAAGGGATTTAACTATACCGGTGATGCAACGCCTAATGCGTTAATTAGTAATATATTGGCTCCATCGTATACCGATATATCCGTTGGTATTGATTGGAAACCCAATTCGATTTTCTCGTTGTATTTATCTCCCATCAATGGACGTATCACTACGGCTTATTTGAGCGATAAAGTGAATGATGAATATTCCGATATCTTAGGCTACGATGTGCGTACCGCTTTGCAGGAAAAGATCGGTACATGGCACTTTAACGAATTTAATGAAAAAGAGTACTGCAATGCTCGTGCTGAGTTAGGTTTGAACTTCAAGGGAAGCGTTAACTATGAGTATAAGGGTTTGAAGATTATCTCTACCCTAACGCTCTTTACACCGTATTCATGGGATAAAACAAAGATGTACACGTTATCTGTAGGTAGTGATCCTTTTGTGACAGAAGCACAACGTGAGCAGATGATCAAAGATGGTACTCCAGAGGATGTGTTCTCATTCTATGGCTACCGTGATAACAACCGTCGTTTCGGTAACTTCGATGTGGACTGGGCTGTTGCTATATCGTATCAGTTCTTGAAGTGCTTAAACGTGACGCTGACTACCGATCTCAAGTATGTCAATGGTCTGAAGATAGCCGATAAGGATGAGGCAGGTAATATTATCTCTGCCGGTGAGAAAGTGCAGTTCCAAGGTATCATCGGACTTGGTATAGGATATAGTTTTTAGGTGGTAGGTTGTAGGTTGTAGGTTATAGGATGGATGCGTTAGAGACTTTGGCGGAGAATGTGCAGCGGCTGCTGGATGAGAATAAGCAGCTGAAGCAAGTCAATGCCGATCTTCAAGCGACGAATGATCGACAACGCGAGGAGATGATGCGTACCCATGCGGAATTAGTCCAACTGCAAGCCGAACACAAGAACCTCCGCATGGCACGCGGATTGGCCGATACACCCGACGAACGAATAACCGCTAAAAGACATCTCGATGCTATCATCGCCCAAGTGGATAGAGCCATAGAGATATTGAAACAATGAACGATAAGCAACATATTAACTTACAGTTGGATGCCCACCGCATCGCGATGAATGTGCCCCGTGAAACGGAGGAGGATTATCGCCGGGCAGCTAAATGGCTCAACCAATTGTATCAGTTCTATATGAAACAATTCCCCACGGCTTCTGCCGAGAAACTGTGGGTGTATGTAGCCCTCAATGCAGGGTATCGATTCATGTCAGACGAACGAGATAAAGCTATTGAACCAATAGAAAATAAAATAAATGAGTTAAATAATTTAATTGAACAAAGCTTATGTTAATGACCAATTTATGGATAGCAATAGGCGCACTCATTGTAGGCGCAGGATTATGCTATGTTTATTTCCGTATGAACAGCAGAAGCCTTCTTAAGAAAGCCAAGGAGGAGGCAGAACTGCTCAAACGAGACAAAATGATTGAAGCCAAGGAGAAGTTTATCGCTCTGAAGGCTGAACATGACAACCAGATGCGTGCAGACGAACAACGCAAGCAGCAACGCGAGCAGCAACTGCAACAGCGTGAGCAACAACTCAATGCCCGTCAAGGTGATCTCCAACGCCAACTCAACGAGTTGCAACAGAAAACGCAACAGATTGAGCAGCAGCAGAAAGCGATGGAGTATCGTGAGCAGGAGATCGAGAAAATGCACAAACAGGCAGAGCATCAGTTGGAGACCTTAAGTGGTATGTCCGCTGAGGAAGCAAAGAAACAACTCGTCGAAGCACTCAAAGATGAGGCTAAGACCGATGCGATGGCGTACATCAATGAGACCATGGATGAGGCGCGTCTCAATGCGAACAAGGAAGCAAAGAAAATCGTTATTCAGACCATTCAACGCGTAGCGTCCGAGACCACGGCTGAAAATACAGTCTCAGTCTTCCATATTGACAACGAGGAAGTGAAGGGCCGCGTCATCGGTCGTGAAGGTCGAAACATCCGCGCCCTCGAGGCTGCTACAGGTGTGGAGATCGTGGTAGATGATACCCCAGAGGCTATCACCGTCTCGGGATATGATCCTATCCGTCGTGAGATTGCGTGCCTCGCTTTGCACCAACTCATTCAAGATGGTCGTATCCACCCCGCTCGTATCGAGGAGATCGTCGATAAGGTGACCAAACAAGTCGAAGATGAGATCATCGAGACCGGTAAACGTACCACCATTGACTTGGGCGTACATGGTCTGCACCCCGAACTGATTCGTTTGGTGGGTAAGATGAAATATCGTTCGTCTTATGGTCAGAACTTGCTCCAACACTCCCGTGAAACCGCTAACCTCTGTGCTGTCATGGCGGCTGAGTTAGGACTCAACCCGAAGAAAGCACGCCGTGCCGGTTTGTTGCACGATATAGGTAAGGTCGCTGAGAACGAGGACGAACTGCCACACGCAGAGTTGGGTATGAAACTGTGTGAGAAATATGGTGAGAAACCCGATATCTGCAATGCCGTAGGTGCCCACCACGACGAATGCGAGATGGAGACCTTGATTGCACCTATCGTGCAAGCATGTGATGCTATCTCTGGCGCTCGCCCAGGTGCTCGTCGAGAGATTGTAGAGACCTACGTGAAACGTCTCAATGACTTGGAGAACATGGCGATGTCCTTCCCGGGCGTAGTAAAGACCTATGCTTTGCAAGCAGGTCGCGAACTACGTGTCATCGTTGGCGCAGATAAGATCAGCGACAAGGATACGGAGCTGTTGAGCTTCGATCTCGCTAAGCGTATCCAAGACGAGATGACCTATCCAGGTCAAGTCAAGGTGACGGTGATCCGCGAAACGCGTGCCATCAACTACGCGAAGTAAAAATTAGAGAAGAGCCTGAATCTCGCGCTGTACGGCTTCCGAGTTAGGAACGAGCGGTAAGCGCAATACATTTTCAATGAGACCCATCTGGTTAAGCACAGTCTTGATGCCAGATGGGTTTCCTTCTTTGAAGAGCAGACTCACCATCGGGGCATAGTGTAATTGCAGGTCATGGTTATGCTCGCGCACGATACGACCAAAGTCTTCGGGGAAAGCATTAGAAGCCACAGATATCAGCCCCTTACCACCCGCATCCATCACTTCGGCGGCGATACCATCATCTCCCGAGATCACTATGAGGTCGGTGGTGCGGGCATAGTCGAGTAGGGTATGTATCTGCGGCAGATTACCGGATGCCTCTTTGATACCCACTATGTTAGTAGGCATAGCCTGGTGCAGACGAATAACGGTCTCGGGTAGCAGGTTAACTCCAGTACGCCCTGGCACATTGTAGAGCAGCACAGGAATAGGCGAAGCCTGAGCAACGGCTACAAAATGTTGATATAATCCCTCTTGGGAAGGTTTATTGTAGTTGGGACAAACAGATAGGATCGCCTCGAAAGATGCTTCCAAAGTAGGCGTCAGGCGGTGCAGTTCGTCCACGACGGCAGCGGTGCAGTTACCTCCCACTCCTAAGACGAGGGGTAAACGACCGTCGATATAGTTGACGATGAACTGCCGCACTTCCTCTTTCTCGTCGCGCGACAGGGTAGCGGCTTCACCAGTAGTGCCTAACACGACGATATAATCCACTTGACCTGCGACCTGCTTATCGAGTAAGCGTTTCAATGCGTCGTAATCAACTGTTCCATTCTGCTTAAAGGGCGTAATCAACGCCGTTCCTAATCCTGTTATCATAGTTTCTCGTTTATCAAGGTGATGGCTGCCATGGCTTCGACGACGGCAGCAGCGCGGAAAGCGATGCAGATATCGTGACGACCTTTGTATAGTTGAGCTATCGTAGCGGTGGGTTTGAATGCGCAGCGGAAAGATATAATATCTCCATTGCTAATGCCACCATCGATTCCGCCCGATGCAGGGAGTTCTAGAGTTTCTAGATTGTCTATAGGATGATAGAGTTCGCTGCCACGCTTGGCGAGGTCTTGGAAGCCACTGCCCAAGTCAAACCCCTTACAGCCATTGATAGTCATCATCGCGTAGGCGAGGTGCGAGGACAGTTTATCGAAGATAGGTTCGCCCACACCCACAGGTACACCGGTGATGGTGCATGTGACTACACCGCCAATCGAGTCTCCTGCGGAACGCACTTCCTCTAAGAGTTTTTCCCAACGGGTAGGGTCAGTCTCTGTTCCCACCTGCGTCACTTGTGCCTGGATACGGATACCGCGTAGTGCCAGTAACTGTTTAGCGATACAGCCCGCTATAACCCGACTGACTGTTTCGCGGGCAGAGGCACGTCCTCCTCCGCGCCAGTCGCGGATGCCGTACTTCTTTTGATACACCCAGTCGGCGTGTCCTGCACGGTAATGGGTGCGCAGCCACTCATAGTCTTCGGGGCGTGCGTCTTGGTTACGGACGATGAAAGCGATAGGGGTACCTAAACTCTTGCCGTCCATCACACCGCTGAGCCATTCGACTTCGTCGGTCTCGTTCTTCGCGCGAGACGAAGATGCATGTCCGACAGATCCTGTCCGTCCAGCACGACGATCTAACTCGCGTCGGATAAGGTCGAGATCGATAGATAGACCGGCGGGCACGCCATCCAATACGCCACCAATAGCAGCGCCATGCGATTCACCAAAACTAGTAAAACGAAAACTATGACCAAAACTATTCATTATCGGGTGAGCATCAACTTGATGTTGATACCAAAATTATCGGACTTGACGGGATAAGCAGACGAGATGAGTGGGGTGGTGCCTTGGTGGTCGTAGAAGAGTTGCAAGTTGATCTTCTGCGACAGCACATAGTCAGCGCTGAACTTCACCGTGAACACCTTATTACCATTGGATGCTTGTGTGATACCCTCTTCTACTTTGCGCAACAAGGTCTTGACGTTCTTAAAGCCAAGGTCCAGTGTGAGTTTGAGGTCGTTGCTGACTTTCTTCTGCACGCCCGCTTTGTTCTTGGTGACAAAACTGAGGTTCTTGATGGTGTAACCTGCGCCCACTACGATCTCATCCGAATGGGATTCGCTGATCTGTACGGATGTGACATTGAGGGTCATGTTCCTTTGCTTACGATATTCGACCTTACAGAGCAGGGAGTTCTTCATGGCGAGGTTCAGTCCAATCAATGGCGAGAACGATTCGCTGAGGTTGACATTGGTGATATCATAAGCGCTGGATGGAATAGGTGTACCCGTCGTGACATCGCGGATGAAACCGATCATCTTATTATCATTGCCGGCAGCAGGTACCCATGTGGAGTGACTATTATATGAACTGATGGTGTACTTACAGGTGTACGCGTGTGTGAGGGTCACGGTCTTGAAGTTATCTCTCACCCAAGGTATGCGACTGAGTCCATCGAAGGTCACGTTCCAGTTCGGTAAGATACTGAGGAAACCTAAGAACGGATTGAGGGATACATTCTCTGCGCTGCGGCCTGTATAGGCGGCTAAGAACGAGGGCACTAAGACATCGGCAGAAGTCTTAGGCACTTTGTTGGTACCGGGCTTGGAGGAGTCATATTTGCCGATAGCACCACTCTCGGTGATCCATCCGGTGGTAGGGTAAGTGACACCTTCGTATTGACTCTGTACGCGGGCTTGGACGATATCTCGGTTCACTAAGAACTGGTCATAGGTTGAGTTCGCGAAGTTATCCGCTTGTGAACCTACGGAGGAGAAGATAGTACCTATACCCACGACGGTGATGTTATAGGAACCGGTCATGGTCTCTTGCATCTCGGCGTAGTTATAGATGACCGACGACGATTGGGTGTAATAGCGTTTACCATTCAGTTGGATCTTGAGTCCGGGCAGAGGTTCGAGGTTGAGTTTGACATCGAAATCCTCGGTCATAGACTTGGTGGCTGGTTGTACCACACTGGAGGTATCACTAAGCCAGTTGAGGCTCTTCGCTTTCTGCAACCAATCGGATGGTACAAAACCGAAGGCGAAGTCAAAACCAGGGGCATTCACACCATCTAATCGTTGTCCCATAAAGCCCACTTCTGGGGTAAAACCTGGTACGGTCATCGAGTTAGTACGGCGGTAGGTTACTTGTACCCGTCGTATCATCGTACCTAAATAGGCTCCCATATCCATCGCTATCTCCGCCGAGGTGCGGCTGTTCGGATCTTTGGTATTGATGGTGACCAGCATCGCCGAACTATTCTGCTTGGGGGTAATAGAGATCTTATTATTATCCACGGTGAGGAAAGTGAGTTTGATCGGCTTGCCCGTGATCGTATCTTTGGCGGTTACTACGAGTTGATTGGATCCTAATCGGTGTACAATCTCTTGGGCTACACCCGCCTCTGCCGTGACTGTTTTGGTAAACGACTTCGATTTGAAGGGTCGCGTGTTACGCCGTCCACCATATATCTGCGTGATCTTCTTCCAATACTTGGATTTGCCATAGAGGGTCTCGAAGTTGATACCACCATCCACTTGCCAAGACTGCACGGACGAGATGGTATTACCGAGGTTTGTGTTCGTCTTGGTGGAGGCAGTACGCGCCCAGTTATAATTAGCATTGTAACTGGCGTTCGCCGTCAGTGCCTCTATGTATGGGATACGGTTGAAGGGCACGTTCCATGATGCAGTGAATACCTGTTGGTACGTGTAGGGAGTACCCCATTTAGCCAAACTGCGTTTGATCGTATCTTTCCAAGCCTCGTAGTAGTCGTTGGAGAAGTTATAGTCATTAATGATCTCAGGGCAGTACAGACCTTCGTCCACGATGGAGTTCATAGCCGTTTGGAAAGTGAACTTCATGTTCTTCGTCAAGTCATACTTGAAGTCGAAGTTACGATCCCATGTGAAGTCTTTGGAGTACGAGTACTCTGGTTGTTTGCCAGGTTCGGCATTGAAATCGCGCATCTCCATGTTGGAGAAGGTACGATGCATGTTCGTATTGAATGCCCAGTATTGCGGTAGGTAGTAGAAGTTCATTTCCGAGAGGAACTTCACTTTCTTCACTTTCTCCACTTTCTTAAAGGGCTCCCATGGCTTCGGGTTGAAGTTATAGGCGTAGTTGAACGATCCCTTATGGTCGGTATTCACATTCTTAGTAATCTCAGGAGTCTGCTCTTTCTGTCGGGTATAGGAGGCAGAGATGGAGAAGTTAGCGGGGTCGTAGAACATATCCTTCTTCTTGGAGTGGACATTCACTTTGAGAGAGGTGATGGTGAAGTTCAACGCCTCGTTGGTCGTGTTGGTCATCTTGCTCACCGAATCTTTCGCCTCTTGGGTGGGATAGGTAGCCAACGATTCTTCTAACTTAATATCCGTGTCTAACGGGTCATAGTCGGGTTTGACTATGTTCTTCGAGTACGATACATAGACGGGTATTTGTAACTTCGCTTTCTCGGGGAAGAGTCGTCCCACTTCCATGGCAGCGGATACGGATACCTGGTAGTTATTATCCATGTTACGGCTCAGCACGTTGGATTCAATCGACCCATATCCTGCCGTCTCCATGTGACCGGCTACATTGAGTTGGGCTATATCGCTGATGCCTAATGCCATATTCGCCATGGCGGCTATACCGCCTTGCTCATTGAACTCGGATAAGCGTAATTCATTCACCCATACCTCACCACTCGTCATCTCGATGCCATTATTGCGTACACCGATCATGATGTTCTCCACATTCTCCAGAGTTGGGTTACCGAGGACGGTGATCTTGTTCTGCGGTTTGCCGTTCTCATCATCATAGACCACGTATGGGATGGTGTTACCCACATTGTCGTTACCTGCCCTTTTGGCTTTATTGCGCTCGGTCTTGGCGTTGGTAAAGACGGTGAAGGGAAGATCGAAGTAGTTATTGTCCGGCCATACAATGCGGCGGTCGGCTTCGTTGTCGTTGTTATATATACCGGGCGGGGTGAGGTTGAGGGGTACCTCGTACTCGTAATAGTTATTTTTCAAGTCCGAACCTAAACGTACGAAACAGGTCAAGTCACCATCTTTGAGGTTCTTGGCCTCTTCCATCTGCTCGGCATGGACGAACATCTGCAACCTTTTGTAGTTACGCAGGTCGTAGGAGGTGTTCTTATACACGGCGCGGGCATCATGTGGAGAGAGGGCGTGTACGCGAAGAACCATCGATTGCTCGTTTTGAGGGATGAGTTGTGCCATACCGGGGTCGGTTTGACGGCTCACACCAGGAGGCAGTACATAGTTAACGGGCGTACGGTTGGAGTTCTCCTCAATGTTGACCGCTTGTACATCGACGGAAGCACCTGTGTTCACGGTGGTACCTACAGGATAGAGATCTTTATGATAGGTACGCCATTCTCCACGCACTAAGTCCATAGTGGCAAAACGCAAGTGGGTCTCATGGTCGCAGCCGGTCATGTACATACGCATGAAACGGATAGACTTGAAGTTACGAATTGTACCGATGGTTTGCACATCCGAACTGTCTCCACTCAATGGGATCTTGAACTGATACCATGTCACTTGCTCCACTTTACCATTACGTAATGTAACGGTCGTGGTCTTTTTCTCGGTGATGTGTTGCTTACCTACTTCCATCATGTCCTCGCGTAAATGCACTTTGTACTGGAAATAGCGTTCGGACTCGTTTAGGGTGTTATCGTTGTTCAAGTCCTCCATGTTCGGCACGGTTGTAGCAGCCGTACCATAACTCTCTTTCTCGTTCTCGGAGTCTGGGGAGTTACCTTCGGTACCATTATACCGTTTGTAACGATTGAGGATGGACACTTTGTCGTTATCATAATCCGTACCGCGGTAGTAGTGGTAGTTATCACCCGCAGGGTCATTGAAGGGTGAATAGGCATCTTTCTCCCATTGGTCACGCACGGTGGGGTCGGTCACTTTCTGTCGCAGTTGATCGACGTAGTCTTTGTATATCGTCTTACCTTGGTAGGTGAAGTTCCACTCCTGCTCCGTACTCAATCCGTTCATACCCACGTCTTGTTTAACACGGGCACCGGCTTCGTTGGAGAAACCGACTGCCGCAGAGGTAGTACGTGGCACCCGTCCCCAAATAGTGGAGTCGGTAGGGTTGGAGCCATTATCGCTTACAGGCAGACCATGCTCGAAACCTTTTTTACCATCCTTGAGCACATCTTCGCTGATATCACCTAAGTTAAAGTAGAGTTCACCATCGTAGCCGTCTGGGTTGGTTAACTTAGGATCCATCAACCAGAACTCGATATATTCGATATTCGATTTCTCGAAGTCGGTGTTATCTAACTTACGCATGATACCACCCCAACGCTGGCTTGGGTTGGTGAGTTCACCCTTGTAGTTGATTTCGTCCGCGCTGATGTTATAGGGTCCACGTTCTGTAGGGTAATAACTGAGGTTGAGCACGATCAATCGCGTATCCTCTTGGGCTAACTGTTGCTTATTGGGGTATAACTCTTGCTCATAGACGATACGGGTACGGTGGTCGGACATGGCATCGACACTATCTTTGATGTGCTGTGGGGTGTTTGATTGCGGATAACCGAAGATAGGATCGACATAGTACCAGTTGAGTAACGCACGGTTGCGGTTATATCGGATATCGTTAGTGAACGTAGCGTCCTCGCGGTTGAACTGTTTAGAGGAGGACGGGTTGTATGGAGTAGATGCTAAGAACCACATACTGGGCGTATGGACATCAATATTGGTCTTGGTGGACTCGAAGTCATCTATATACGAAGTACCGGCTGATCCTACATCTTTGTTATGTCCAGGGATAAGGTGGGCGAACTCGGCATTGATTTGGAACGTGGAGGGTTGCGTAGCGGAGATCCAAGGAATCTTATCCAGGGCGTTACTGAGCCACTGCATCTCCGTTTTCCAACTGAGGTTAATACCCCAAACAGTGTTGGCCAAAGGTTCGCTGCCGCTATTCACTTTGGTGGTCAGTGGCTGCTCGCGCAGGTGCATTAAGGTACCGCCGACCATCAGGTCTTTATTGAACTGGTACTCCATGTGGAGTCCATATAGGCTCTTCTTCTGTAGGGAGAAAGTGGATTGGTTCTCTAACTTACACTCCACGGCTGTTCCGGACGAGATGATTGACTCGTTCAAGATGGTGACCGTACCCATGGTGTAGTCAACCGTGTAATCGACGTTCTCCACGAGTGTGGCGCCCCCGGCTGTCACGGTCACACTTCCGCGTGGTACGTTCATCGCACCTAAACTGATCTGACTGCCGCTGGAACCTTTGTATTTACCGCCAATAGAGAACTTATTCTTCTCGGACAACTCCTGCGCCACTACTAAGGTGGAGTCGTATAGTTCCTGGAATACATATTTCTTCGCCAATTGGTCATCACCAATCTGCTCTTGGAGGAAACTACCGAACGGCTCGAGTACAGGGAACATGATACGTCCACTATTGGAGCGCACGGTGTAACCTTCTATATAGTCGAACTTACCATCTGGGTAGGGGTTGTTCTTGGCATCCAATTGGTCTAAGCGCAGCACTTTGATGAGCTGTTTATCTTTGATCTTGGTGTCCGGCAGGTATTGCACTTCGGTTCCGATGGAGTCATTTCGGAAATAGACATATAACTCAAATTTCTCACTACTCATTGAGCTAGCGCCAAGGGAGTAGATGTTCTTCATCATCAAGTCCCATGTACCATAGCGTTCGCCTTGACGGGCTGCATTGTAGGGGTGTGGGGCGTTGATGCTCGATTTGAGCAGTTTCATCACCAGCGCATTAGGTGCACGTAAGGTCTCACCACCGTCTGTGGAGAACTCACCGACCTGGTACACTTGACCGCCATAGGTATATTCGTAGGCAACGGCTAATACCTCGTCTTGGTTGAGGGCGGATTTAAGGGAGATGTAACCCAATGCGCTATTGAGCGTATATTCACTGCTGGACAGCAGTCGGGCAGATTCGATTTTCTCGTACTCTTCTCCGTAAACCATATTAAGGCTCTGCATCACCGAACTGACTTGCGATACATCACGGAACTCGGGATGTTCGTCTAACAGCTTACGATAGAGTAGGTTAGCTTCGTTACTGGGTAACTTACCTGGACCAATATCCCAACTGTCGAAGTTCATGATGTGTTCGCCCGATTCAGCTAAGTCGGTGAGGGCGACGATGTTACGGGCTTGGTCAAAGTTACCGCGTTTATTGGTGACCCATACCTCGACTTTGTTGATGGTGATACCACTGGCTATATAGGGTAACCCTTTCATCGCTTCGTCATAGCGATCGCGGAAATAGTAACTAAGGAAGAAGTGCCTGTTCTCATCATATTCATCCGCTTTGATTTCGTACTTAGTCAGTTGGGCACCGCCTTGACTGTTCACGGTTTTACTCTCTGAGTTCTGTTGGGAGATGAGGGCTTGTAATTTCAGTCGTCCGAACTTGAGGGTCGTCTTTACACCGAACAGAGCCTGTGTTCCGCGGATAAGCGACGAGTTCAGGTCCATGGTTACGTTACCGGCTTCGATGGCTTGGATGATATCGTCCTCTTGCCCTTTGTAAGCCAGTTTGAGGTTCGTTTGGTCGAAGGTAAAGGAGGCCTCGGAGTTGTAGTTCAAGTTAAAGGCCAACTTATCGCCCACTTTGGCATTCACATTGGCTTGTATCTTCTCGTCGAAATCGAAGATGTTATTGTTTCGTGCCGACTTGGTAAGAGATGGGTTATCTACGTACTGGTGTTTGAAGCCGAAGAGCAACTCCGCACTTCCTTGCATCTTCAGTTGTACACCGCCAGGACCAAACACTTTATCGGCAGGGCCGATGTCAAACTTCATGTCCGTGATGTCAAATTTCTTTTCGTTATCGTGGGACACCTCGCTGATCTTAGCCTGCCAGTATTGGTGCATCTGCTGTTTCTCGGTGTAATCTTTATACTCCTGATCGGTCATGAGGTAGGGAGTGGTGATGTCTGTTTCGCCAATACGAGTGTGCATCACGTAGCAGCCGTGTGTGGGATCGTACACGACGTCTGTTTGTATGTTCTCTGGAGCGGGGATGTTCATACTACTCTCTGTGGCGATCAACTCTTCGTAGTTGTCTGCCCCCAGATTGAGTACCTGTATAGGTGCGAGTATAGCGGAGTCGGATTGCACACCATCTATCGAGTCCTGACGGGCTTGCTCTGCCGCCTCTGCCATCTCACGATCATGCTTAGCACTAGGTATAAGCGGTTCACGCGTTGATTGCGCGTTTGCCCCTATGCTCAGGAGCAGCATCAGTCCTATTAATCCTTTAATCTTCAAAACCCTCTAACCCTTATAGCATCTTGAGTGCTTCCTTAATCACTTGCTCTACACTGGCTGTCGGCGCCTCTTTGAGAATCTTGTCTACGGCTTTGCCGCTGGCTGCAGCGTTGAAGCCAAGCATCGTCAATGCGCTCACCGCTTCGGTCTTGACGGGACTGTCTTCGGCGACGAAGAGTACATCCGATGGCGTATCTTTCGTTACACCATCGCCGAGATCGATCTTCAGAACTTTATCTTTAAGATCGACGATGATACGTTGTGCTGTTTTGGGACCTAATCCTTTTATCTGCCCGAGCGCGCGTGCGTTACCCGTAGCGATGATCTGCCGTATCTCACCGGCGCTATACGCGGACATGATCATTCGGGCGGTGTTCGCACCGATGCCGCTCACCGTCATGAGCATGAGGAAGAGATCTCTTTCACCTTTGGTGAAGAAACCGTATAGGTCATGAGTGTCCTCACGAATGATCTCTGTGACGAAAAGTTTCGCTTCGCTGTTCTCCTTGGCAACCAAGGCAGAATAAGTAGGCAGGGAGATGTTGATCTCGTACCCTACGCCTGCCGCTTCAATAACGGCATAGGTAGGATTGAGTTCGGTCAATTGTCCTTTGATGTATTCTATCATAATGTTACGATATATTTTTACCTATAAACACACATATATCAATCGGTTACGCACTCTCGTACGAACCAATCTTGTTGTCAGATATGTCTAATCAACAGGGTAAAAAGTTTACTCAATAGGCAATTTCCATTCAAAAACCGCGCAAAGGTACTACATTTTTTTGGAATATGCAAACTTTGTGGCAAAAAAAAGTAAAAAAAAAAGAGCCGTGCTAATCACGGCTCTCATTTACATAGGAATGTTTACTCGGGGATGGCTTCTACCTCTACATCAGCCACAGCACCACTTACATTGACTGCTTTCTCTACGGTCATATGAACTCTCTTCGTGGTCGTTCTCCAGTTCAAGGAGATACTATCCAATGGAGAAGTCTTGGAAGCACGAGAGATTAAGGAGTCTATGGAAACAACATTCGGAATGGTAACGGTATTGATTTTCGCACTGATGAGTGTAGCCCCTGCTGCTACAGGCTTGGTCTGAATCTTGAACATGTCTAATACGCTAACATTAGAATTAAGCGATTGACTCCACGATTTAGTACAGATGACATAAGCCTCATAACCTAATTTGTCTTTGCTGTCATTGCGTCCCCAAGTACCAATCGTGTCGATTTTAACAAACTCATTGGCTTTAATAGAATCTTCTACTCCAGATCCAAGTCCTACAATGGTATAGGAAACTTCCCAAGGTAACTTGCGATACGTTGGATCAGGTTCATTGGAATTGCAACTGGAAAAACTGACTGCGATGGCAGCTGCGGCCATACATGTTAAGAAAAACTTTTTCATAATTAAATAGTAATTTAAACCACTTTTTGTTTTTGTACCGCGGGCGGGACTTCCTTCGGGAGTCCAAGCCGCGTTGCTGTAAAAACCAAAAGAAAGAGAACTTGTACCGCGGGCGGGACTTGAACCCGCACAGCCATCACTGGCCAAAGGATTTTAAGTCCTTCGTGTCTACCGATTCCACCACCGCGGCGTGCTTCTGCAGCACTTCGAATCGAATTCGGGTGCAAAAGTACTGCTTTTTTTTGGAATATGCAAATTTTTCTTGCATAATTCGAAAAAAAAATGTAATTTTGCGCTGTTTTTTCGTATGGACTATGCAGAAAAGGACTTTTTAGTGCCCCATTTAGTACAAAATAGTATTCTTATTCCGCAGATTGCAGAATTGCTTCGCGAGGGTAAAGAGGTGCGATTCACTCCGACCGGGGTGAGTATGCGGCCGTTCATCGAAGGCGGTTGCGACACGGTCGTACTGCGTTTGCTCGCTGAGGTGCGGGTAGGGGATATTACGCTGTGTGACCTAGGTGGCACGTACGTGCTGCATCGTGTGATAGCGGTCGATAGCGAGCATCAGTCGCTCACTATGCGGGGAGATGGTAACCTGCGCGGCACCGAGACCTGTGCGTTGGATAAGGTCTTAGGGACAGTCGTACGTATCGAGACCCCTAACGGCTGGCGCAAACCGCTGACACGCGGATGGCTGTGGAACAAGTTGTTCCGCTACCATTGGTTGCTGCTCAAAGTCTATCGACACTCTATGGCTCGACTATACCAGCGTCGATCCAACTCTGCATCGTAGCCTCGGAGTCGGCTAATGCCTGCTCCTTACTCACCTCGTACTCTTGACACAACTTATCGGCTAAGTACTGCGCATCGAAGGATGGGTAGTTCTCTGCTTCGGTTACCTGCCGCCAAAGATAAGCGGCGGTGTCGTTCATAGTGAGCATCTTATTGAAGTTGATCTGCTCGATGCTCTCGCCCACGAGGATGAACTCGTTACCAAGGGCACGTAATTTAAATCCATGTTTTGCTTGCACCATAGTATGTACTATTTAATTTATTTAGTTATTTATGAGATCTCGCTCCAGTTGGCGACGGAGAGACGCAGCAGGTCAAGGCGTCGCTTGTAGATACGATGGTAGTCGTCGCTCAGTGTCGGGTCTTGGTCTAAGATAGCGCGTGCCGCCTGCCGCGCCACTTCCAATAACTGTCCATCGGTGGACAGACTCGCTATCTTGAGTTCAAAGGGCAACCCAGACTGCTGTGTGCCATCTAAGTCCCCGGGACCGCGAAGATTGAGATCTTCTTCGGCGATGCGGAAACCATCGTTGGTGGCAACCATGATATCAATGCGGCGTCGGGTCTCCTTCGTCAGTTCGATACGGGTGAGAAGGAGGCAGTAACTCTGATCGGCACCGCGACCGACACGACCACGTAGTTGATGCAGTTGACTCAGTCCGAAACGCTCGGCGTTCTCAATGACCATGACGGTAGCATTTGGAACGTTGACACCGACCTCGATGACGGTGGTGGCTACCAGTATCTGGGTCTCACCACTGATGAAACGGCGCATCTGCTCGTCTTTATCTTTGGCTTTCATCTGCCCGTGTACCATAGAGATACGATACTGCGGGAAAGTCTCACATAGTTCGTTATAACCATTCTGCAAGTCGAGTAAGTCCAGTTTCTCGTTCTCTTTGATGAGCGGGAAGACGACATAGACCTGCCGCCCCTGTTCGATCTGCTGGATGAGAAACTGGTTGACGCTGACTTTGCGCTGGATAGAGTAGTGGAGGGTATGAACGGGTTTGCGTCCCGGGGGTAACTCATCGATGACACTGACCTGCAAATCGCCATAGACGGTCATGGCTAGTGTACGCGGTATAGGTGTAGCCGTCATGACGAGCACGTGCGGGGGCTGTATGTTTTTCGCCCACAGTTTGGCGCGTTGTGCCACACCAAAACGATGCTGTTCATCGACGATGACCAATCCTAAGTTAGCGAACTGCACTTCGTCCTCGATGAGGGCATGGGTACCAATGAGTATATCTATCTCGCCTGCACGTAAGGCAGCGTGAAGAGTCTCGCGCTCTTTCTTCGTCGTGGAACCGGTGAGCAGAGCCACGTGGGCGATAGGGGAGAGGTTAGAGGACGCTTCGCTACAGTTTAGAGGTGAGAGGAGTGTGGTGAGGGTATCGTAGTGTTGGTTAGCGAGGATCTCGGTGGGTGCCATGATGCAGGTTTGGTAACCATTATCGGCTGCGAGCAGGGCACAGAGAAGTGCCACGAGGGTCTTACCCGAACCTACATCGCCTTGGAGGAGACGATTCATTTGATGGCCGGACTTGAGGTCAGCCTGTATCTCGCGCACAACACGTTTCTGCGCGTTGGTGAGTTCAAAGGTGAGGTGGTGCTGGTAGAACGTGTTGAAGCGTGTGCCTACTTTGGGCATGACGAATCCTTCGTTCTGTTCGCGCCGTTTCATCTGGCGCAAGATCTGGAGTTGGATATAGAACAGTTCCTCGAACTTAAGTCGCTCCCGTGCTTTCTGCATCGTGGGCGTATCCTTGGGGAAATGTACATTGATGAGCGCCTCGGTGATGCCCATGAGGTGGTAGTGGTCGAGTATATCCTGTCCGAGCGTCTCGGGCACACCTAAACGAAGGTCGGGTAGTAGACCAGCGATGATGGTACGAACAGCCTTGGAGTTGAGTCCCGTGTTCTTCATACGCTCCGTGGTACCATAGTCGGGTTCGAGCCCCTGTACCATCTGCGGGGTCACTTTGGACATCGGGGTCAGTTCGGGGTGAACGAAGTTATAGGTATGGTTGAAACGGGATGGTTTGCCAAAGAGTAGGTAATCGATACCTTTGACCAGTTTGACATATTGGACACCGCGGAACCAGACGAGTTCGATCGTATGGGAACCGTCTGTAAAAGTGGCACTGAGCCGTTGGGCTTTGCCCACACCGATGGTGTGCCATTCGGTCACTTGACCGACTATTTGGACGGCTGTATCTTCGTCCTCTATCTCATGGATCTTGTAGAAGCGACTGCGGTCGGTATATTTATAGGGATAGGTGCGCAGCATATCCATCGCTGTGACCACTCCCAGTTCTTTACGAAGAGTGTCGGCACGTTTGGTACCGACACCCTTGCAATACATAATATCTTGCTCAGATAAGTTCAACTTATTGCAATTTGAAGTTAACAGGCACCGTGTATTTCACACGCACGGCTTTACCACGTTGCTGACCAGGTTTCCACTTAGGCATAGACTTGATCACGCGAACGGCTTCTTTATCCAGCGAAGGATCACCACCGGAACGAACGACTTGTACATCCACGATAGCACCATCTTTATTTACCACGAACTGGCAGATGACACGACCTTGTATACCGTTCTCTTGGGCAATAGCGGGGTATTTCACGTTTTCGCTCAGGTACTTAAAGAGGGCTTGCTGTCCACCGGGGAACTCAGGCATCTTCTCTACGACCATGAAGACCACCTCTTCCTCTTCGTCTTCTTCTTTAATCTCGACGGGGGCTTGGATGATGACTTCTTCTTTGGTATCCTCGGTATTGATCTCAATCTCCTCGGTCTCTACATCGTCTTCTACGACATTGAGCACTTCTACTTCCTGTACTGGAGGTGGTGGAGGGGGAGGGGTGATGTCTTGTGAGGTCTGTTGGATCTCAATCTCTTCCTCAAACTGCATGTCCATGTCGGTTACTTCGTACTTGGTCACTTCACGTTCTGTCCACTCCAAAGCGACATAGCATACGCTAAGCACAAACACGAAACCCATTAATACATAGGTGAGTTTCTTGTCCTCTAAACTAGCTTTTTGCGATTTCTTTACTTGCATAGTAACGGTATAAATTCAATTCAGCGTGCAAAATTACATTTTTTTTTGCACATATGCAAATTATTTGTGCAATTTTGTGTTATTTTTTCCAATTTCTTAGTTTATTCCACCAAATTGGTAGGCGGAACCACCATTTATAATAGCGTTGTACATTATAGAAGGTGGATGGTGTGCTACCGAACTGTTTGTAGTGTTGAGCCACTCCTCGGATTGAACTCCCTTCGAAGTCGAAGAGGACGCCTTTATCTCGGGCGAGTTTGATGGCTTCGAGTACGAGTAACGCGCCTGCGCCTGAGTCCTTATAGGTGGGGTGGTAACATGGGATGAGGTAGTTGAGAGAGTGCTTATCCCATACCGCGAAAGCGGCGGCACAGAGGTGATTATCGGCATCGGCAATGGCGATGATCTGCGACTGTCCCCGTTTGCGACTCTTCTGGGCGAGCACGAGGAAGAACTCGCGTGAGTAGGAGATGGACTTACGTTGTGCGCGAAGGCAGTTGGTATGGAAGGTGTAGAACTGTTCCGCGGTAAGGTCGGTGACCACGTGCAGAGCAAGAGCCTTTTCGAGTTGACGTCTCTTATTCTTAGAGAAACGGCTAATGACGGCATTGAGATCGGTGAGGTCTTCGATGCGGTAAGTGACCTTCGGTTTGATCTTGAAGCCTTGCTGCTGCAGTAGGGCAGGGAGAGGACTATCGATAGGATAGTGCTGCTGGTAATAGGCAAGACGCAGCGAATCAAGGGCTGAACGGATATCTTCCCCAGTGAGTTCGTTCCCATCAGGGAGGTAGATACCACCTATCTGCGTCTGTTGAGGCATGAGGATGTAGCGGATACCGAGACGCCTACGAATCAAGAACGGCATCGCCGCCACAATGTCTTCGTTTTCGTCCACCCACAACATCGCATCCCACTCTTTACCTGCACACACGGCGTCCATCCACCATGGTTGCATGTAGATAGGGAGTTGGGGTTGACTGGGTGCCCACTCGCAATAGCGTGGCTTGTCTAACATCGTTTTCATGAGGATGATGTTTTTTTCGGGTGCAAAAGTACATTTTTTTTTGTATATATGCAAATTTTTTTGTACTTTTGCGGCAAAATTGAATGTAAAATGCGTTTAATATGAGAAAAGTTAGTCTTTTTATTTTCGTCATAGGCTGCACCATGAGCCTACAAGCGGCGTTGAATGAGCGTTATGTAGCCTATATCGCCCAGTGGCGTGAAGTGGCACTTCAGCATGAGCAGACGTATGGTATCCCTGCGTCGATTACGTTGGCACAAGGGTTATTGGAGTCCTCGGCAGGTACGTCCGAATTGGCGGTTAATGCCCGTAATCACTTTGGTATCAAGTGCACCTCGGAATGGATGGGCGAGACCTATCGCTATGATGATGATCTTCGTAACGAATGTTTCCGTGTCTATAAGAATGCGGAGGAGTCATATCAAGATCATGCCCTTTTCCTGAAGAATAGGTCTCGTTACGCGCGGTTGTTTGATATCCCCGTATCGAACTATCAGGCTTGGGCTAATGGGCTCAAGGAGTGCGGCTATGCGACCGATCCTGCCTATGCGCAGAAACTGATACGGGTCATTGAGGATTATGGACTGGCGTCTTTGGCGCAGCAGCAGGAGCCTAAGAAAGCCGTGGTGGTGACTGTCTCAGAGCCTATTAAGACCATTACACGCGACTTCCCGCCGGAGTATGTGGCACCCTTGACGGCGTCGGAGGAGAAGGACGCGTTCTATAAGACGCATGAGGTGAAGAAGAATAATGGCGTTCGTTATGTCCAAGCCAAAGAGGGGGATACGTATGCGAGTGTGGCGTTTAGTCTCAATGTGCGCGAACGTGCGTTACGGGAGCAGAACGATGCGTTAGGCCGTACTTTGCAGGCAGGGGATATGATCTATCTTGGTTATAAGAAGACACAGGCACCTAAAGAAAAGACGTACGTGTGGGTGCGTCCGGGCGAAGATATATGGATGATATGTCAGCGGGAGGGTATTCAGGAACGCTCTTTCCGTGAGTTGAATGGCTTGCCCAAGGATGTGTTCACTTTCAGCACGCGTCAGCAGGTGTTATTACGTAAAGTTAAAGAGTGATGAGACGTCAGCAGTCCCAGTCTATCGGGGAGGCATTGATGGACTATTTGCGCGAGGTAGGCATGGAGCAACCCTTGTTGGAGCGCAAAATCGTCGAGTTATGGCCGACGGTGATGGGTGCGTCTGTAGCCGCATTGACCCGTAAGGTAGAGGTGAAGGATGGCGTGCTGATGGTGTATCTCAATAGTGCCGCCCTCAAAGCACAGTTGTTTGAGTTGCGGCACGAGTTAGTGAATAAAATGAACGAAGCCGTCGGTGGTGGTCAGATCATCCACGATGTGCGGCTATTGGGTTAAGTCCGTGTAGCGACGTAAGCGAATGCGGTAGGTAATGAGGGCATCGGTGAAGTCGTTCTCGGCTTTAGACAACATCGCTTGCGCAGTAAGTAAGTCGGCAATAGTATTGAACCCCGATTGGTAATGAAGTGCAGCGAGACGGTAGTTCTCCTGCGCTTTTTGTTTGGCTTTGTCTGTCTCCTGAATGAGCCACTGTGCCTCGACCAATTGGTTGAGCGTCTGCTGGGTACGTAACGCAAGCAGTTCGTTTTTATCGGCTTCTTCGAGTTTGGCTTGCTCGATGGCAATCGATTTTTCCTTCAGTTTATGTCCTGTCTCCCACCACTCGGTGAGGGGGACAGAAACGGTCACCATGAGTGCACCATTACCCGTGGAGTGTCCGATATTGTTACGTGTGAGGTCTGCTTGCAGTTTGCCGTATCCGTAGGCAGCACCGACCGCCACTTGGGGTAGGGCATCGGCAAGCGCCATCTTGTATTGCAGTTGTGCCGCTTTGGTTTGTAGGGCGAGGAGGTCGGATTCGGGAAGCCCCCCTCCAGTTTCTCCTATAGTGGGTAGAGTGTAGTGTGTAGTGGGTAGAGTGTTAGTGAGGGAATCGGAGGAGAGGGTGAGGGTGTCGGAGTAGGGGATGCCGATGGACTGACAGAGGGCACGAGTGGCTAACTCAATGCCGTTGGTGAGTTGCACTTGAGTGCGGGCAATCTCCGATTGCCGCATCTCGACTTGCAGTAGGTCACTCGATAGGGCAAGTCCTGCTTCCACAGCGCATGCCACGGTATGGTGGATGGTGTCGAGTAGATGTGTCGTGGCGGTGAGGGTGGTTTGTTTATCACGGAGACCAACGACGAGCCAGTAACTTTCTTCGACTGTTTCTAGAAGGTCGCGTTCAGCAATGAGTTGTTGCAGTTCGGCAGCTTCGACACCGACCTTTGCTAGACGGTTTCCATTAACAATCTTACCGCCCACATAGACGGGTTGAATGGCAGATACTCCCGCCATATATCCGTATTGTAGAAAACTCAAGGACGAGGGTAGTCCTAAGGCTGCACCATACTCGTTATAGAGGGTGGTGAGTATCTCCCTGACGGTGTTGTTCCCAATATTATCAATACTGGGTTCGAGTAAGGGGTGTAGGCTATGGTATCCCATAGCGGTACCGCTAATCTGCGGGAAATATTTGGTGAGTGCCTGAGACTTGACTTGTTTGGCTTTGTCCACGGATAGCGCCGCGGACTGTAACTCGCGGTTATTGCGACGTGCTAACGCTAAGCACGAATCCAGCGTCAGTGGCTCCGCGGAGAGACTAAGACCTATGCTCAGTAATACGATGCTATACAGATACTTCTTCATAGTTTACGTTTCTTTGCTTTTATTTTTCCTTTTATTTGTGTGCGTTTTTTTTGGATGGTAGCCTGTACCTCTTGGCGTTTGGCTTGCAGGTCATCTTGGTCATATATCTTCCAGTACGCAATCGGCAGCACGGTGAGCGTCAACGGCAGGGTGAAGAACGTACCCAAGCAGATGACTGTACCCAACGGCATCCAAAGCGATGTGTGAGCAATAATCATCGGGATGACGCCCAAGGCGGTAGTGGCGGACGTGAGGAAGATTGGTCGCATACGGCGTAGTCCTGCTTCGTAGGCGGCATCGCGGAAGGATAAGTGCCGATCTCCAAAGTGCAACTCCTCTGCGTACTCGTACATCATGATGGCATTTCGGACGATGACACCAATGAGCGCGACGACCCCTAAGACGGCTGTAATAGAGAAGTCGAGATGGAAGATATACAGTCCCAAGAACGCGCCAAACAGGGTCAGTATGCAACTTGACAAGGTCAGCGTGGCAATACCCACTTTCTTAAAGTGGTAGAGCAGTACCACGAACATGACCGCAATCGCCGCCAAGACGGAGAGTGCAATCTGCGGAATCGTTTCCTCGTTGGCAGCCGTCAATCCGCCGTAGTCGAGGTGTATGCCCTCGGGCAGGTTGGCGAGGTGCGTTTGTATATAGTGCGCTATCTGCTTTTGTACCACGGGTTGGGAGGTGTTGCCACGTAAGTCGCAACCGATGGTGATAGTGCGTTCGCCATTCCAACGGGTGATATTGGCATGATGCCAATTGGGATAGATAGTAGCCACTTGACGAAGTGGCACCCATGTACCCGGATAGGCGGTCGGGATGAGCAGATCTGCCATATCGGCGTAGTCGAGTGTGTCGCTGCCAGCGAAGTAAAGCGTGACGGGAACGGTGTGGTCGCCTTCATAGAGGGTGGTGAGTGTCTGCCCACCTAATGCGGAATGGAGATAGAGGGATAGCAAGGACTGGGTGATACCTAACGGCCGTGCCTCATCTTCGTTAAGCTCGATACGCATGGTGGAGACGCATTCGCTATAATCGTCGTGTACCCATTGCGTCTCAGGGATAGTATGCAAGAACGTCTTGATAGAATCGGCAATAACCGCCATTTGGTCGATGTTATTTCCTTTGACATAGACTTCTACGGGGTTCTTGACAATCTGATAATCCATCTGCTTGAATCGCACGTAGGCGTTAGGGAAATAATTCTCATAGCGGGGTGTGAGTTCGCGTAACAGGCCTAATGTGGCTTGATTAGACTGGGTGTTGATTATCAGTTGCGCATAATTATCGGCTGCCATATTAGGCGTATAAGTCGTGTGGAAACGAGGAGAGGTGATTCCCACGAAACTGGTGATGGCAGTGATGCGTTGGTCTTGGCGCAGCATAGCCGCCAACGAGTCGGTCACGAGGGCGGTCTCGTTCACGGGACTGCCTTCGCGCAGGTGTATCTCTACGGCGAAACAGTTGCGTTCGGCTTTAGGCAGCATCTGCACATTGAGACGCGAGAAGAGAAAACCTCCTAACATCAATAGCGCCAAAGTGAGGATGAGTGTTGTCCAAGGAAGACGGAAACACCAATCCAACAGCCAACGGTATCCGCGTTGTAACTGCTCAAAGAACCAGTTCTGCCCTTTCTCAAACCAGTTGCTATTGACTGCTGACTGGCGAGGGATCATGCGGGTGGCTAAGTACGGTGTCACCCACACGGCGTAGAATATACTAACGAGCAGCGCAAAACAGATGGTCCATGGGAAGAGTTGCACAAAGTCCCCCAAGACACCCGTCATGATTTTCGTCATGGGGAAGAACATGCCCGAGATGGAGAGGGTGGCAACGACCATTGGCACGAATAAGTCGCGTGTGCTGACGGCAGCCGAGTACCAGCGGCTATGCCCTTTCTCCAGTTCGTTGGAGTAACCATCGACGACGATGACCGCGTTATCGACTATCATTCCTAACACCACAATAAGGGCTGCTAAAGTGACGGTGTTCAGTTCGATACCGCCGAAGTACATCAAGGCGAAGGTGATGACCATACAGATAGGCACACCAATGCCTGCGACAAGGGCAGTCTTGAGAGGGAAAAGCAGCAACATGACTGCTATGACGACTACCAGTGAGAGTAGGATATCTTTGAGGAAAGAGAAGATGGAATCCCCGACCACTTGCGGCTGGTCGGTGATGCGGTGGAACTGCACATCCTGCGGAATGGCAGCACGAGCTTGCGCTAATACTTTGTCCACTTCCTCGCCAAACTCTACGATGTTGTGCCCTTCGGACATCTGTATGTCTAACAGCACACATGGGGTGTGGTTATACTGCACATAGTGTTTGGACTGAGGGTACTGGCGACGGATGGAGGCTATATCTTTGAGCCGCACCATCGACCCATCGGCAGGATGGGCAAAGACGACCTGATTAGCCACTTCGTCCACGGTGTGCATGGGAAGGTTGACCTGCACGAGGGTGTTATTACCCATCGAGCCTCCGATGGTTCGGAAGCCTTGCAGTTGCAGTTGGGCAAGTAGGGCGTTCTGGTCAATGGCGTATTGCGAGAGGCGTTGCACATCGATTTCGACGGCTATCTCTTCGTCTTGCGTGCCCAAGATCTTGATATTGCCTAACTCGGGGATAGTTCTTAGTTTGCGGGCAATCTGACGCGAATAGTCTTCCATCTCGCGTGGGCTGCGTTCGTTGCTCTCGATGGCGAGTAGGATGGAGGAAGTGCTGCCGAAGTTATCTACGCAGACCACAGCTGTCACACCCTGCGGCAGGTTGGTTGTTTTGAATAGGTCTAAGCCAGCCCGTATCTTTGCCCACATCTGGTCGGTCTGTTTGACCCAGGGCTCGATTTCTACGTAGACATAGACGGCACCATCTTTGGTTTCGGAGTAGGTTTTTTTCTTGTTTATTTCCGAATAGGTGAATAGTTTGTCCTCCAGTGGCTGTGTCACCTGCAACTCTATCTCTTCAGCCGTAGCGCCAGGATAAAGTGCTACGACCAGTCCTTTGGGTACGGTACAGGCTGGGAACTCGTTCTTGTTCAGTTGTGGCACCGACCATATACCTAAGATCATCATGACTGCTACAATGAAGAAGATGAGCCCATGGTTCGCCATGGCTCGCTGTATAAAATCTCGTTTATCTTTGCGTTTCATAGTTGGAATGTTCTAGAATTTCTAGATTTTCTAGACTATCTAGAATGTTCTAGAAATTATTATACACTCGTGCTCCATTATAGAGCTTTTGATAACCATTAACAATTACCTGATCCCCTTGGCTGAGTCCTTGTGTAATCAGCACGCCGTCCCGACTAAAGGAAGACGACTCGACGCGGATGCGTTGTGCTTTTCCTTCCTTGCACACCCACACCACTAAGCCGTCTTCGTAAGTCTGAACGCAATGCGCGGGTATCATGAATCCCGTTATGCGGTCACTCAGGCAGCGCACTTTACCGCTCATACCGGGCAGTATATCGTCTGTCTGTCCTTCGATGAGGCAGGTCACGGCGTAGTTCCTCGATAGGTTTTGTGGACTGAGGCTGCGTTCGGTGACGCGTGCCGTGTAAGTTCGATGAAGGGTGGGGATAGTGACCTCGACATAGTCGCCGACTTGCATGCGAACAATATCCTGCTCGGGCATAGCAAAAACGATGTTCTTGCCTGCGCGATTATGTAGGTTCATGACCGTGATATCGGGTAGTACATTCTCCCCTTTACAGATGGTAACATGATCAATGATGCCAGCCATTGGTGCACGAAGGGTACAGTTGGCTACTTGGTTGCGTAAGCCTGCTACGAGTTGTTCGGCTTCGGTCAGTTGGGTGCGGATCTCTATCATCTTGACTTCCGACACACCGCCTTGGTTATACACTTGTTTGGCGCGGCGGTAACCATCTTGTGCCTGTTTATACTTGGCTTTGGCACTCTCTAAAGCGGCACGAGACTTCGTGTTGTCTAAGGTGGCTAATACTTGCCCTTCCTTCACGCGGTCGCCGTTATGCACATTGACCGACTGGATGGTTCCCATCATACCAAAACTGAGTGACACTACGTCGGCATCTTCGGTTTGTCCTACATACGTGTGCGTGTACATAGAAGAGGTGCTGTCTATAGTCATCACTTCTACGGCGATAGGTGCCTGTTCGGTCTGTTTCACCTGTGGCTGGCAGGCAATCCATAGCGGAATAGTTACCGCTATCCATAATACATTCTTTTTCATTTGACTATTGTTTATTGTTCCAAATCGACTGCAAAGGTACTGCTTTTTAGGGATATGTGTGCGGTCTATTTTTCCTTTTTTTAGATCGTTTTTGCATGGAAAAGAATAATGAAACGTATAAAAAGTGATATTTACCTTGCATATTTCCCCAAAAAGTAGTACTTTTGCACCATCAAATGGTAAAGTAAGTTATGTTAAAAGTTTTTTCGGACTTAATTCTGACGGATAACGTCGATGAGATTGAGGTATCGCCAGAGCAAATGAGTGAGTATCTAATCTTGCTTCATTGCGAGGCAGGATCGTTGCAGTTCACGCTCAATGACACACAGTACATGGTTCGTCCAGGGAACGTGGTGGTCTGTATGCCGCAGATGTTGATAGGCCACTATATGCGTACACCCGATTTTCAAGCTAAGGTATTGGCAGTGGGTAGGCACTTTTTTGACAAGGTGTTGAGTGACTGTTTTGAGGTCGAACCTAACTGGTGGCAGAAAGCCTTATTCATGCGTGAGAATCCCGTATGGACGATTACCGAATATCAGTCACGTCTGATGCATGCTTATTATGAGTTAATTATGATTTATACGGAAGATAGGGATACACCCTATCGTCAGCGTGTTATTCGCTCTATGGCGCAGGCTGCTGCATTTGAAATACTGTCGGCCTTGGACCAAGCTATTGGTAAGGACGAGCAACTTCGTTTAGAGGATTCTACAACGGGTGCGAAAGACCGCATTCTGTTGCAGTTTATGCAGTTGCTCAATAAGCCTGGAAACACTCAGCGCGATGTACAAGCGTATGCGCATCAGTTATTGATTACGCCGAAATATCTCAGTGCTGTCTGCAAAGAAAAAACCAACAGAACAGCGTCAGATTGGATTAATCAAGTTATGGTGGGGCACATTCATCACTACCTTGCTCAGACTAATCTCAGTGTGAAAGAGATAGCGTATCAGATGGACTTCCCCGATGTCAGTTTCTTCTGCAAATATACGCGCAAGCATCTCGGTCAGTCACCACTTGACTACCGTCGTTCGCAGAAGTGATGATACAAGAAAGGCTGCCCATTGGCAGCCTTTCTTGTTGTAGATATTGAGTTCTTACTCGTTCTCAACGGCTAAGAGGCGGGCTTCAGCAGCTTCGCGGGCTGCTTGGATAGCAGCGTACTCTTCGGCGTTATGAACGGCTACTTTCTGGAAGTCACGCAGACCTGTACCAGCAGGAATGAGGTTACCGCAGATCACGTTCTCCTTCATACCCTCTAAGTAGTCCACTTTACCTTGGATAGCAGCCTCGTTGAGCACCTTCGTTGTCTCCTGGAAGGAAGCAGCGGACATGAACGACTTCGTGCCTAAGGCAGCGCGGGTGATACCTTGCAGTACCAAGCTAGCTGTAGCGCACATAGCGTCACGAGCAACGACTAGTTTCTTATCACGACGACGCAGCGACGAGTTCTCATCGTGCAGGCGACGTGCGGTCACGATCTGACCAGCCTTGAGCACTTCGCTATTACCAGCATCGGTCACTACCTTGCGTCCAAAGATACGATCGTTCTCATCGATAAAGTCCATCTTATCGACCATCTGACCCTCTAAGAAACGTGTGTCACCGGCTTCGACGATCTCTACCTTACGCATCATCTGACGTACGATGATCTCGAAGTGCTTATCGTTGATTTCTACACCCTGCATACGATAGACAGCCTGTGCCTCGTTCACGATATAGTCTTGTACGGCGGTTGGACCTTGAATAGCCAAGATATCGTCCGGAGTTACCGCACCATCGGAGAGAGCGATACCGGCACGTACATAGTCACCTTCTTGTACCAAGATCTGCTTGGTCAATGGGATGAGGTACGACTTCACTTCGCCCAAACGGCTAGTGATGGTCAACTCACGGTTACCACGTTTGATCTTACCGAAGCTAACTTCACCATCAATCTCAGCCACGATAGCTGGGTTAGACGGGTTACGTGCCTCGAACAACTCGGTAACACGAGGGAGACCACCGGTAATATCGCCGACGTTACCCATCGCACGAGATTGTGTGAAGAGTAAGTCGCCAACTTTAACCTGTGCACCGTCCTCATGTACGAGCATAGCCTTAACCGGTAAGTTATAGGAACGAAGTACATTGCCATCCTTGTCCACGATATTGGCCATAGGCATCTTGGTCTTATCCTTGGTATCGGTGATATACACCTCTTTCTTACCCGTCTGTTCGTCCACTTCGGTCTTCGTGGTTATACCTTCGATAATATCGGAGTAAACAAGTTTACCAGCCAATTCGATCACCAAGGAAGCCTTATATGGATCCCATTCGCAGACGTTTTGTCCTTTGGCGTAAATCTCACCTGGGGTAACAAACAATTTAGATGCATAAGGGATATTGAAGTTCGTGAGAACGACACCCGACTTAGGATCCACAAGACGCATCTCGTTCAAACGGCTAACCACGATCGTGTCACCATTCTCTGTCTGGATAGTACGTAGCTCATCAATCTCCACACGACCCTCACGAGGCAAAGCATAACTATTCTGTACCGAAGCACCACCAGCGACACCACCCGAGTGGAAGGTACGCAAGGTCAACTGAGTACCCGGTTCGCCAATGGCTTGTGCAGCAATGACGCCGACCGCCTCACCACGCTGAACCATCTGACGGGTAGCGAGGTTACGACCATAGCACTTAGCGCAAACACCATGTTTGGATTCGCAGGTGAGTACGGAACGAATCTCCACTTCCTCTATACCTGCAGCCTCAATAGCCTCACATTCGGGCTCACGAATCTCTTCGCCGGCAGCCACGATCAAGTTACCATCTAAATCTAAGATATCATGTACAGAGACACGACCGAGGATACGTGCGCTGAGCGAAGCGATGACATTATCGTTCTGCTTGATAGCGCGAGCAGTTAGACCACGAAGCGTACCGCAGTCCTCTTCATTGATGATGACATCGTGCGATACATCGACCAAACGACGAGTTAAGTAACCGGCATCGGCCGTCTTCAAGGCTGTATCGGATAGACCCTTACGAGCACCGTGGGTAGAGATAAAGTACTCCAACACGGACAGACCTTCCTTAAAGTTCGCCAAGATAGGGTTCTCAATCTGCTGACGAGAATCAGCTACTCCGGCTTTCTGAGGTTTAGCCATCAAACCACGCATACCTGCTAACTGTTTGATCTGCTGTTTAGATCCACGGGCACCAGAGTCCATCATCATGAACACAGAGTTGAAACCTTGATCGGCTTCCTCCATGTGCTTCATCAGCATCTTACTCAATTTAGCATCGACATCATTCCATGTCGCGCAGACTTTATTATAACGCTCATCGTCAGACATTTCACCGAAGTTATACATCTCGGTGATGTTCTCTACGTCATTATTACCTTCTTTGATGAGTTCGGCTTTTTCCTCAGGAATGAGGATATCATTGAGGTTGAAACTCAAACCACCTTGGAATGCCATCTTGTAACCGAGGTTCTTGATGTCGTCCAAGAACTGAGCGGTACGCGCTACACCACATGTTTTAATAACCATGGAGATGATTTTCTTTACCTCACCCTTCTTCATGGTTACATTCTGATAACCTACCTCAGCAGGCACGAACTGGTTCACCATGACACGACCAGGAGTGGTCTCAATGAGTTCATCCTTGATGCGCACTTTGACGTTAGCATGTATATCTACATGGCCTTCGTTGAGGGCAATAAAGCACTCTTCGGGGCTATAGAAGCATAAGCCTTCACCTTTGACACCAGAACGCGGTTTGGTGATATAGTACAAACCAAGGATCATATCCTGTGAAGGTACGGTGATAGGATTACCATTGGCAGGATCCAAGATGTTATGCGAACCGAGCATGAGCAATTGTGCCTCCAGGACGGCTTCGTTAGACAGAGGCAAGTGAACTGCCATCTGGTCACCATCGAA
>DCID01000042.1:41188-49977 GCA_002315745.1 Bacteroidales bacterium UBA1735
GATCCTTGCGGTCGATGATCTTCTTCGCCGACTTAACGGTCTTCACCATTCCGCGCTCAATGAGTTTGCGGATGATGAATGGTTTATACAATTCGGCTGCCATATCCTTAGGCAGACCGCACTCGTGCATCTTCAACTCTGGACCAACCACAATGACGGAACGAGCAGAATAGTCCACACGCTTACCGAGCAAGTTCTGACGGAAACGACCCTGTTTACCCTTCAGGGAGTCTGAGAGGGACTTCAAAGGACGATTGGTCTCGGACTTGATAGCGGTGGTCTTGCGGGAGTTATCGAATAAACTATCTACTGCCTCTTGAAGCATACGTTTCTCATTACGCAAGATCACATCTGGCGCCTTGATTTCCATCAGACGTTTGAGACGGTTATTACGAATGATAACACGACGATAAAGGTCGTTGAGGTCAGAGGTAGCAAAACGTCCACCATCCAGAGGTACCAACGGACGCAGTTCAGGAGGAGTAACAGGTATAACTTGCAGCACCATCCATTCTGGGCGGTTTTTGCCATTCGATGCACGGAAGTTCTCCACGACGTTCAAGCGTTTGAGCGCTTCTTGTTTGCGCTGCATCGAACCATCTTGATCGGCCTGTGCGCGTAACTCATAACTGAGCGCGTCCAAGTCAATCTTAGCGAGCATCTCGTAGATAGCCTCTGCACCCATCTTAGCGATGAACTTATTCTCATCGGTGTCTTCTAAGTTCTGATTGCCTTCTGGCAAACGAGCCAACAGCTCTTCGTATTCGTCCTCCTCAATGAGGGCTCCTGCTTCGATGACTTGGTCGCCAATAGATTGGCCATCCAAGGCACCTGCTTGCATAATGATATATTTCTCATAATAGATGATAGCTTCCAGTTTCTTGGTAGGAATACCTAGAAGAGCTGCCATCTTACTAGGAAGTGAACGGAGATACCAGATGTGAGCGACAGGCACAGCCAAACGGATGTGACCCATACGTTCACGACGTACTTTCTTCTCAGTTACTTCAACACCGCAACGCTCGCACACGATACCTTTATAACGGATACGTTTATACTTACCGCAGTGGCACTCATAATCCTTAGTAGGACCAAAAATGCGCTCGCAGAATAAACCATCGCGTTCTGGTTTATAGGTACGATAGTTGATCGTTTCTGGTTTGAGCACTTCGCCAGAGCTTAGTGCCATGATCTCGTCTGGGGAAGCCAGACCGATGGTGATCTTAGAAAAACCAGTTTTCTTTGTTGCTTGATTATTATCTTTATTATTGTATGCCATAATTGTACCTCCTTATTCCATTGTGATTGACAGAGCCAGACCCTGCAATTCGTGTAACAATACATTGAGAGACTCAGGAAGACCTGGAGTTGGGAAGGGTTCACCCTTAACGATAGCCTCGTACGTACGAGCACGACCAGTGACATCATCCGACTTAACGGTGAGGATCTCTTGGAGCACGTGAGCAGCACCGTGTGCTTCCAGTGCCCAAACCTCCATCTCACCGAAACGTTGACCACCGAACTGAGCCTTACCACCCAAAGGTTGTTGGGTAATTAAGCTGTACGGGCCAATCGAACGAGCGTGCATCTTATCGTCCACCATGTGACCTAACTTCATGAAGTAAGTCACACCGACGGTAGCCATCTGGTCAAATGGTTCGCCAGTACCACCATCGTAGAGTTGGGTCTTACCAGCACGTGGTAGACCAGCCTTATCTGTCCATTCGTTGAGGCTATCTAATGTGCAGCCATCAAAGATAGGTGTAGCAAACTTAACACCTAACTCCTTACCTGCCCAACCTAATACAGCCTCGAATATCTGACCGATGTTCATACGAGAAGGCACACCCAGCGGGTTGAGAACGATATCAACAGGAGTACCATCTGCCAAGAATGGCATATCTTCGACACGCACGATCTTAGATACGATACCCTTGTTTCCGTGACGACCTGCCATCTTATCACCTACGCGGATTTTACGACGCTTAGCCACAAACACTTTTGCCATCTGCAACGTACCGCTTGGCAGCTCATCACCGATGGTGAGGTTATATTTCTCACGTTTGAGATTAGCATCATACTCCTTATACTTATTAATATAGTTGATGATGCAACGACTTACCAACTCGTTTTTATGTTCATTCTCTGTCCAATGCTCCAACATGATGGACATGAAGTCAATTTGATTGAGACGCTCTTTGGTGAAAGTCTGACCTTGTGCGATAATCTCAGTGCCGAGGATATCGTTCACACCAGCACATACATGACCTTTGAGCAGGGTGGAGAGTTTGTTAATCAATTCGGTACGTAAAGCCGATACTTGTTCGTTGAACTTGACATCCATCTTGTTCAACTTCTCTTTCTCTTCCAATTTCTGCTTACGATCTTTAGCCACTTTCTTATACAAGCGCTTGTCGATGATGATACCATCCAACGAAGGTGTAGCTTTGAGAGAAGCATCTTTCACATCACCGGCTTTGTCACCGAAGATGGCCTTGAGCAGTTTCTCTTCTGGACTAGGATCGGTTTCACCCTTAGGAGTGATTTTACCAATGAGGATATCACCAGGACCTACATGGGCACCAATACGAATGATACCATTCTCGTCCAAGTCTTTGGTGGCTTCTTCGCTGATGTTAGGAATATCGGAGGTGAACTCCTCTGCACCACGCTTTGTCTCACGTACTTCGAGCAACTGCTCTACTACGTGAACAGAGGTAAAGAGGTCTTCACGTACGATACGCTCAGACAGAACGATAGCATCCTCGTAGTTGTAACCTTTCCAAGGAATGTAGGCAACTTTGAGGTTCTTACCTAATGCCAATTCACCATTCTCTGTGGCGAAGCCTTCGGTCAAGATTTGACCAGCCTCTACACGATCACCTTTACGTACGATAGGACGTAAGTCGATGGTGGTGTTTTGGTTCGTCTTTTGGAACTTAGGTAGGATATATTCTTTCTCGGCGGGTTCGAAGCTAATGAACTCCTCCTCGTCGGTACGATCATATTTAATACGGATGGATTTAGCATCCACATAGGTCACTTCGCCAGCACCCTCTGCTTCAACTTGGGTGCGGCTGTCTTGGATCAATTGACCCTCAATACCAGTACCTACGATAGGAGCTTCTGGACGGAGCAAGGGCACACCTTGACGCATCATGTTCGATCCCATCAACGCACGGTTAGCATCGTCGTGCTCTAAGAATGGAATAAGGGCGGCGGCAATAGAGGCAATCTGTGAAGGTGATACGTCCATGAGGTCGATTTGACTCGGGGCTACAACCGGGAACTCAGCCTCAAAACGTGCCTTAACTTTATTGCGAATAAACTTACCATCCTTATCCAGAGGTGCATTACCTTGTGCTACGGTCTTGTCCTCTTCGTCCTCCGCGGTCATATATATCACATCCTCGTTCTTGAGGTTAACCACGCCATTCTCCGCTTTACGATAAGGAGTCTCAATGAAACCAAGATCGTTGATTTTAGCGTAGATACACAGAGACGAGATCAGACCGATGTTTGGTCCTTCAGGGGTCTCAATTGGGCAGAGACGACCATAGTGTGTATAGTGTACGTCACGTACTTCGAATCCGGCACGGTCACGGCTCAAGCCACCAGGGCCAAGGGCAGAGAGACGACGCTTGTGTGTAATCTCAGCCAATGGGTTCTGCTGATCCATGAACTGACTCAGTGCGTTGGTACCAAAGTAGGTGTTGATCACACCCGAGATAGCCTTGGCATTGACTAAGTCGGTTGGGTTGAACACCTCATTATCACGTACGTTCATGCGCTCACGAATAGTGCGAGACATACGTGCTAAACCAATACCGAACTGGTTATACAATTGCTCACCGACGGTACGAACACGACGGTTAGAGAGGTGGTCAATATCGTCCACTTCAGCGTTGGAGTTGATGAGAGATACCAAGTACTTAATGATCTCAATGATATCCTCCTTAGTCAGAACACGAATATCCTCCGCAATAGACATATTGAGTTTGCGGTTGATACGATAACGTCCTACTTCACCTAAGTCATAACGCTTCTGAGAGAAGAAGAGGTTCTGAATCATTTCGCGTGCAGTAGCATCATCAGCCGGCTCTGCATTACGCAGTTGGCGGTAAATATAGAGCACTGCCTCTTTCTCCGAACGAGCAGGGTCTTTCTGTAAGGTGTTGAAGATAATGGAGTAATCGGACTCGTTACCTTCCTCTTTGTGTAGAAGGATGGTCTTAGTCTTAGACTCCACAATACGGTCGCATAACTCTTGGGTAAGAACGGTCTCACGCTCGATGATCACTTCGTTACGCTCGATGGAAACAACCTCACCGGTATCTTCATCGACGAAATCTTCGGACCATGATTTGAGCACATTACCTGCTAAAGTGCGGCCAATCATATTGTTAATAGTCTCCTTGTTAACCTTTATCTCTTCTGCTAATCCGAAGCAGTCTAAGATATCTTTATCCGACTCAAAACCGATGGCACGGAGTAGGGTGGTTACAGGGAGTTTCTTTTTACGGTCAATGTAAGCGTACATGACTTTGTTGATATCCGTAGCGAATTCAATCCATGAGCCACGGAATGGAATGATACGTGCCGAATAGAGCTTTGTACCATTAGAGTGCATCGATGTGCCGAAGAATACACCAGGAGAACGGTGTAATTGGCTCACAATGACACGCTCAGCACCGTTGATAACGAAGGTGCCTTTGGGAGTCATGTATGGGATAGAACCGAGGAAAACGTCTTGGATAACCGTATCAAAGTCTTCATGCTCTGCGTCATTGCAGTACAATTTGAGTTTAGCTTTGAGTGGAACACTATAGGTCAATCCGCGAACGAGACATTCCTCGATCGAATATTTAGGTTGCTCAACAGAATAATCGAGAAACTCTAAAACGAAATTATTACGAGTATCCGTGACAGGGAAGTTCTCTGCGAATACTTTGAATAAACCTTCTTTGCGACGTTGTTCAGGCGTAGAATCCGTTTGAACAAACTCACGGAAGGATTTTAATTGAATGTCCAGAAAGTCAGGATATGGCATCTGCTGCTGCATTGCCGAAAAATTAACTCGCTGGTTTGATTTTTTTGTAGCCATTTTTAACTTTAAGGTTTATTAACTAAATAAGCCGTGTTATTACCAATATTTAACACAATTTAACTATTGGTCTTTTTCAGAGAAAAAGGTTTAGACCCCCGCGTAGGGGATCTAAACCATTTACCAGAATAATCTGGTTAGGATTACTTGAGCTCAACGGTTGCGCCAGCCTCTTCAAGAGCTTTCTTGAGAGCCTCAGCTGCAGCTTTGTCAAGACCTTCCTTAACGGTTGCAGGAGCAGCATCTACGATGTCCTTAGCCTCTTTCAGGCCAAGACCGGTTTGCTCCTTAACAGTCTTAACTACTTGGAGTTTTTGAGCACCTGCATCTTTGAGAACTACATCGAAAGATGTTTTCTCTTCAGCAGCAGCACCAGCTGCAGCACCTGCAGCAGGAGCAGCAACTGCAACAGCAGCAGCTGCGGGTTCAATACCATACTCCTCTTTTAATACTTGAGCGAGTTCATTAACTTCCTTAACAGTAAGGTTTACCAATTGTTCAGCAATAGCTTTTACGTCTGCCATAACTATAAAATTTTAAAGGGTTTATTGTTTTCTTTTTAATTTTTCTAGATAGTCTAGATTTTTCCAGATGTTCTAGATTGCGCTATTAGGCGCGTTCACCCAGCGTCTTTAAGACGCCATGGATGGTAGTACTGCCACTTTGAAGTGCAGAAACGACGTTCTTTGCAGGCGATTGCAACAGTGCAACGATGTCGGCAATAAGTTCGTTCTTGGACTTGATAGCGGAGAGGAACTCGAGGTTCTGTGCACCTACGTAAATAGTCTCTTCTACGTAAGCGGCTTTGAGCTCGGGTTTGGTAGCATTCTTATCTTTCTTTAAGATGTCCTGAATGAGTTTAGCAGGAGCATTACCGGTGTTGCACAGCATGAGAGCTGTGTTACCCTTGAGTGCAGCAAACAAGGAAGCATCTACTCCCTTAGCTTCGAGTGCCTTCTGGAGAAGGGTGTTCTTAGCCATAACGAGTTTGATACCATTCTTGAAGCACTCGCGACGCAATGCGCTTGTTTTTTCAGCATTCAGACCCTCAATATTGGTCAGATAGAAATGCGAATATTCACCTAATGTGTTTTGGAGCTCAGTAATGAGCGCGGTTTTATCTTCCTTTTTCATTGTCTTAACATTATTGAGGATTAAATAGTCTTAGTATCAATTTTGATTCCCTGACTCATTGTAGAGCTCAGATAAATACTCTTGATATAGTCACCCTTGCTAACAACCGGTTTGAGTTTGATAATGGTTTGGATAAACTCATTAGCATTCTCCTCAATTGCCTTAGCGCTGAAGCTAACTTTACCGATAGAAGTGTGAACAATACCAAATTTATCTACTTTGAAGTCGATCTTACCAGCCTTGATCTCTTTTACAGCTTTTGCCACATCCATGGTAACTGTACCAGATTTTGGATTAGGCATCAAACCACGAGGACCGAGTACGCGACCCAGAGCGCCAATCTTACCCATGTATTGAGGTTGGGTAATCATGACGTCAAAATCCGTCCAGCCGTTTTTGATCTTCTCTACAAATTCGTCCAAACCAACGAAGTCTGCACCTGCCTCTTTAGCAGCGGCTTCTTGATCGGAACCAACGAGTGCGAGAACGCGAGTTACTTTACCAGTACCATTAGGCAGTGCTACCACGCCACGAACCATTTGGTTGGCTTTACGTGGATCTACGCCTAAACGTACGTCGATATCGACACTTGCATCGAACTTGGTCGTAGTGATCTCTTTTACGAGTGCAGCTGCCTCAGCAACTGTGTAGAGCTTACCTGCTTCAATCTTTTCAGCAGCAAGCTTTTGATTCTTTGTCAATTTTGCCATAGTGATTGAAGTTTTAATTATTTAACGGTAATACCCATACTACGAGCGGTTCCTTTAACCATCTTCATAGCGCTCTCTACAGTGAAGCAGTTGAGATCGACCATCTTATCGGTAGCGATTTGACGGCACTGATCCTCGGTGATGTTAGCTACTTTCTTACGGTTAGGTTCAGCAGAGCCACCCTTAACCTTAGCAGCCTCCACGAGTTGAACAGCTACAGGAGGAGTCTTGACGATGAAGTCGAAGGACTTATCGACGTAAACGGTAATAACTACAGGCAATACTTTACCTGCTTTGTCTTGCGTTCTGGCATTGAACTGTTTACAGAACTCCATAATGTTCACACCCTTCGAACCCAATGCAGGGCCTACTGGAGGTGCGGGATTGGCTGCGCCACCCTTGATCTGGAGTTTAATAAAACCAGCAATTTCTTTAGCCATAGTTTAGTGTTTGTTTTTAATAGTTTTGCAATACGGGCGACCCATCAGGGTCTCTTGCGGTTAATAATGAACTATCGAGTAGTCGAACGACCCGTAACAATGTCTTCTACTCTTTCTCTACATCGTTGAAACCAAGTTCCAGAGGTGTTTGACGGTCGAAGATCGTGACAACCACTCTGAGTTTGTGCTTATCCGGCATTACCTCGGCGATGACACCATTGAAACCATTGAAGGCTCCATTGGTGACTTTCACTTTCTCGCCGACTATGTAAGTCTCTTCGCATATCACTTCTGCCTCGGATTCGTTTGCTGCACCGATGATCTTATTGATCTCGGCTTGAGGAACGGGTGCTGGCTTGATATTGTTCTTACCACCATCGCTCAAGAATCCTAATACATTAGGGATGTTACGGAGTAAAGGATAGCACTCATCTTGAAGATCGCATTCTACAAGGATATATCCCGGAAGCATGTTACGCTCCTTAACGGTGCGTTTGCCATTCTTGAGGGCTACTACCTTTTCAGTAGGAATAAGTACCTGCGAAATGTATTCACGGAAAATGGGCGAAGTGACGAGCGCACCTTCGATGTACTCCTTCACTTTATTCTCCTTACCGCTGATAGCGCGGAGAACATACCATTTTAAGTTGTTTATTTCTGCCATAACTCAAAATTAAAAATTTAAAAATTAGAACAGACCGTAAACAGCGGACATAATACTTTCGAAGCACCAGTCCATAGCCCATACGATTAATGCTAGAATAATGGAAGCTACTAACACTAATACTGAACTTTTGGACAGTTCTTTACTTGTTGGCCAACTGACTTTGTAAACCAGTTCGTCATACGACTCCTTGATGTTTTCTACGAGTTTCATATAATGTAGATTTATTTTAATATTCACAACAACATTTGGCGTCATTGACGTCAAATGGAAGCTATGTTTGTAACAGAACTCCGGTTTTGCTTGCAAAAGCGAAGCTTCACAGAGTTTGGCACGAAAGGCAGGAATCGAACCCACATTGACGGTTTTGGAGACCGCTCTCCTACCATTGGAGGACTTTCGTTCGTCGGAAGTGGATCGCCTAATAGAAATCGCGCGCGATTTAGATGGCTCTCACTTCCTCCTCTCCAAACAACAAGTTTGCACTTGTTGTTTGGTTTTATAGAGGAAATGACTGTTTAGTCAAGAATCTTGGTGATTTGGCCAGAACCAACGGTACGACCACCTTCACGGATAGCGAAACGTAGACCCTCAGAGCAAGCTACCGGATAGATGAGCTTAACAGTGATCTCTAAGTTATCGCCAGGCATTACCATCTCAGTTCCTTCTGGTAAAGTGATCTCACCAGTAACGTCCATGGTACGGATGTAGAACTGAGGACGATATTTGTTGTGGAA
>DCID01000042.1:50060-51355 GCA_002315745.1 Bacteroidales bacterium UBA1735
AGGTTTAACAACACCCGGGTGGGTAATAACCATACCGCGCTTAACCTCGTCTTTGTCGATACCACGGAGCAACAGACCTACGTTATCACCAGCCTCACCTTGATCCAGCAATTTGCGGAACATCTCGACACCAGTAACAACGGACTTCTTACCGTCGCAACCTAAACCGATCAATTGAACTTCGTCACCTACTTTGATGACACCAGTCTCGATACGACCAGTAGCAACAGTACCACGACCAGTGATCGAGAATACGTCCTCAACAGGCATCAAGAAAGGTTTATCAACGGCACGTTGTGGAAGTTGAATCCAGTTATCAACTGCATCCATCAACTCCATAACTTTGTCTTCCCATTGTGCAACACCGTTCAATGCACCAAGTGCAGAACCACGAATAACAGGAGTGTTGTCACCATCGAACTCATAGAAGCTCAACAGCTCACGCATTTCCATTTCAACGAGATCCAACATCTCAGCATCGTCCACCATGTCGCACTTGTTCATGAATACCACCAGACGTGGTACGTTCACTTGGCGAGCCAACAGGATGTGTTCACGAGTTTGTGGCATAGGACCATCGGTAGCAGCAACTACGATGATGGCACCATCCATCTGTGCGGCACCAGTTACCATGTTCTTGACATAGTCAGCGTGACCCGGGCAGTCTACGTGTGCATAGTGACGGGTAGCGGTTTGATACTCAACGTGAGCGGTATTGATAGTAATACCACGCTCTTTCTCTTCAGGTGCGTTATCGATAGAATCGAAGGAACGCAACTCAGACAGACCTTTCTTAGCCAATACAGTAGTGATAGCAGCGGTCAAAGTGGTTTTTCCGTGGTCTACGTGACCAATAGTACCGATGTTAACGTGTGGTTTCGAACGGTCAAATTTCTCTTTTGCCATAATTCTAATTTTCTTTTTTTATTAACGTTAATAAGCCCGCACAAAAGGGCACAGCATCCCTCGCGCGTACCTTTTATATTAATTGATTTAAGTGAGCTGCTTCCGAGAGTTGAACTCGGGACCTCATCCTTACCAAGGATGCGCTCTACCACTGAGCTAAAGCAGCATAAGCTGAGCGGAAAACGGGACTCAAACCCGCGACCCCCAGCTTGGAAGGCTAGTGCTCTATCGACTGAGCTATTTCCGCAAAAAATTGATACCTCAATTTTTTGCGCAAGTCTTGGCTGCGTTCGGCATAATTAAGCAAGCTTATTCTGCGCTCACTGGCACAAGACTTCCGCTCTCAACACTGAGGCTTTCGCATTTTTTGTGGGTGCAGATGGATTCGA
>DCID01000007.1:0-84210 GCA_002315745.1 Bacteroidales bacterium UBA1735
CATCTGCGCTCTTAGGCAGGATACGTGAGATAAACTCCATCAGAAGCACAATAGGATACATGATCCATATCATGAGTTGGATAGAGCGAGCGGTGAAACCCATTATATTCTTCCAGTAGGCAGTACCGCATGTTTTTGGGAAGATCTCGCCAAAGATAAGGATAAGTAAGGTCATAATAGCGCTTGCCAAGCCAAACCATACGCTACCGAAGACCATAGTGGCTTGTTGACCAACACCTGCCGCACCGATAGTGTTAGCAATCGTGTTCAACGACAGAATAGCCGATAGAGGTCGTTCGGGTGCGGTCTTAAATTGCTTCAGAAGTGCTGCCGCTTTATCACCTTCTTTCTCGCGAATAGTGATGTAAGTGAGTGTCGAGGATAAGAGAGATGACTCTAATATCGAGCACCAAAACGATACCAATATCGCGATAAATAAATACAATAATAATGGAATTATACCTGTCATATATTTGATTTGTGATTTTTGATTTTTAATTGGTTATTTGCAGCCACTCCAAGAACTCGTCCACATCCACATTAAATGCATAAGGTTCGGTAATAGGCCGACCCATGGCATCTAGTTGTATAAAATACGGCTGTGCGTTGGAGCCATATATCTCACGCTGTATCTTGGAGTTGACCTCACCCACCGTTCCAGATTCCATACTCTTTATTCCTTCAGCGAAGCGGTCTATACTCTCCCGACTATCCACATAGAGTTCAATAACGACATAGTTTCGTAGTCTATCTTTCACGCGTGGATCGGAGAGTACGTATGCCTCCATCTTCCGGCAGTTAACGCAACCATAACCGGTGAAGTCGAGTAAGATGGGTCTATTCTCTTGGCGGGCATAAGCGAGCCCCGTCTCGTAGTCGTGGAAGACCTCTTGTTCAGCAATAGGCATAGGCGGTGCAAAAGCAGCAATGGCTTTAACAGGTGCGCCCCATAATCCTGGTACTAAATACCCCGCAAATCCTAACGAAGCCAAAGCCACTAACCAGTACCCTATACGTCTACCACCTGTCACCTGTAACCTGTAACCTTTTATCAATAGGTACACTCCCAATCCCGCGAAGCACCCTATCCACAAGGCGATAAATAGCCAACGAGGGAGTATGCCCCATCCGTACGCCATGTCGGCGACACTGAGGAACTTGAACGATAGTGCCAATTCGATAAACGCCAACGTCACCTTGAACGCTTCCATCCAGTTGCCTGATTTCGGCATCGATTGTAACCATTGTGGGAAAAGGGCAAAAAGCGTAAAAGGTAACGCCAAAGCAATCGCAAACCCAAGCATACCGATGGTAGGTGCCAAGAGACTCTTGCCGGCTGCTTCGACCAACAAGGTGCCAATGATAGGTGCCGTACAAGAGAAAGAGACAATAACCAAGGTAAATGCCATGAGTAGGATACTGATCCAACCGCCTGTTGTTCGAGCCTTGGCATCCACACGCGTTGACCAACTATCGGGGAGTGTGATCTCAAATAGCCCAAAGAAAGAGAGGGCAAAGACGACGAGTAGTAGGAAGAAGAATATGTTCACCACTGCGTTCGTTGATATCTCATTGAGCGCAGAAGCGCCAAAGAGCACCGTTACTGCCAGTCCCAAACCGACATAGATCAAGATAATAGATAGCCCATACACCACCGCATCACGCACACCACCACCTTTCTTCAAGAAGAATGACACCGTCATAGGGATGATAGGCCACACACATGGGGTAAAGATGGCCAATAGTCCGCCCAATAGCCCCAATAAGAAAAGGGATAAAAGGGTTCTAAAAGTTCCAATAGTTGAAAGCGTTCCTGCCTTTTCAACCTGTAGAACTTCTTCAACTGGCACTTCTGGCAGGAAGTGCTCGGGCGCTGTGCACATCTTATCGTCACAGGCATTAAAGCGGATAGGTTGTGCTTCCGCCATAGTGACGGAATAGGTGTCGGTAAACTCTTCGCCAATCATGCTATCACCAATGGAGATAAGAGTCATGTGCCAACCCTTCTCGATGGTAGCCGTCACGCGGATAGAATCGCCGAGTGGCGTACTCGACCACTGCACAGGCGTCACCACCTGCGCACTTACCGTTAGGGCGATCAGCAAGGTTACTACTATGTTAAGAATCTTATTCAACTCGTTCAATATGTGCGCCTATGGCATTGAGTCGTCCTTCGATGTTCTCATATCCGCGATCGATCTGGTCAATATGGTCGATGGTCGATTTGCCTTCGGCAGACATCGCCGCAATGAGCATGGCTATACCGGCGCGGATATCGGGGCTAGTCATGTTATTATGACGAAGTCGCATCTTGCGGTCATGACCGATGACCACAGCGCGGTGCGGGTCACAAAGGATGATCTGTGCACCCATGTCAATCAGTTTATCTACGAAGAAAAGACGACTCTCGAACATCTTCTGATGGATGAGTACACTGCCTCGTGCCTGGGTGGCTACGACTAAGATAACGGAAAGTAAGTCAGGCGTTAATCCCGGCCAAGGAGCATCAGCGACTGTCAATATACTGCCGTCCAAGAAGGACTCTATCTCATAATGATCCTGTGCAGGGATATAGATGTCATCCCCTTTTTGAATAACTTGTATGCCTAAGCGACGGAATGATTCGGGGATGATACCTAGATCCTGATAGGACACGTTTTTAATCGTCAGTTCGGAGCCGGTGATAGCAGCCATACCGATAAATGACCCCACCTCAATCATGTCGGGCAATAGCGTATGCTCCGTGCCGTGCAATTCGCTCACGCCTTCGATGGTCAACAGGTTACTCCCTACTCCGCTGATGCGTGCCCCCATGCGGTTGAGCATCTTACATAATTGCTGGAGATAGGGCTCGCAAGCGGCATTGTAGATAGTGGTCGTCCCTTGGGCTAATACCGCTGCCATAACGATGTTCGCGGTACCGGTGACGCTGGCTTCGTCGAGCAACATGTAGGTACCTTGCAGTCCGTTCTTAGCGGTAAAAGTATAAGCAAGTTTAGTGCGATCATATTCAAACTTTGCCCCCAATGCCGCCATGCCTGCAAAGTGCGTATCTAAACGGCGACGGCCAATCTTATCACCTCCTGGTTTGGCATAAGTCACTTCACCTAACCGACCCAGTAATGCACCGATGAGCATCACCGAACCGCGCAGTTTATTGCAGCGTTTAAGAAAATCGTCGCTATGCAGAAAATCCTCGTTCAGTTGTGCTGCCTCAAAGCGGTATGCACCTCGTTCCATTTCAGTCACTTGCACCCCGATAGCGCGCAGCAGGTCAATGAGGTTATTGACATCCAGTATATTAGGGATATTACGAATCACGACTGCCTCGCGGGTTAGCAACACAGCACACAGCACTTGCAGCGCCTCATTCTTTGCTCCACCCGGAGTAATACTTCCATGGAGTTGATGCCCTCCTTCTACTATAAACTTCGCCATTAGATATATCTTCTATTTTCGCCGCAAAATTACTACTTTTTTTTGACATATGCAAAAAATCTTCCAAAAATGTGCGAAAAATTTGCAAATCCCCCAAAAATACTGATAATCAGCGATACTACCTTAGTGATTCCTTAGTGATTCGTTAGTGATACCTTAGTCCGTCTCGGCACATGCAAGGGCTTTGCAGATGCTTTCTCTAGAACAGCGTAGCGGTCTAGAAAATCTAGAATGTCTAGGCTTAGGATAAGTAGGATAACTAGGATAACTAGGATAACTAGGATTTCTATGATTCAAAATGTCCATCAAACATCCGCGAGCCAAGGAATGCAAAGAAGGATAGATTGCTCTACCCTTCTGTTGCAATAATTCACTTTAAACTTACTTAGAGAGATCCTTTGCCTTAGCTTTTTTGATGCTGCCATCCTCCATCTTAACAGTGTAAGCATCTTCGTCTAAGTATGAATCAATAGTGACTTTCAGGTATTTACCACCTTTCTTGTATGTTACCACTTCACCAATGTCGAATATTTTACCATTGGCGCTGTCGACGCGTTTAGCACGTACTTCCACCGTCTGCATGCCAAATATACCACCGGTCAAGCCACTCACTAATAGATCCACAAATTTGAACTTTGTTTTCACTAAGCAGGGCTCATTGGTAGGAGTAGCTACTGTAGTGCGTCCCACAGGCAGTAAACCCCAGAACAGGTAGCACTGTTTGGCTTTACCATACTGGTAACTCACGCCCTTCGTCTGGTTGTAACCATTGACACTTGTTTTAGTCACATGACAAGACGTCATCGTCAATGCTCCAATGAGCAATAACACTAAAAATTGTACTTTTTTCATCATATAATTGTTTTGATAAGTGCCTACTCTATTCTGGATTTTCGGCTTTCTCCATTTGTATAACAATATACATATTTGCATTTTACTTTAATATAAACACAAAAAAACGCGGATCTCTACTCTTGCTTATCCGCTCTTTGAGGTCCTAGGAAAAACCCACGTAGTCGAATAAGCAGTCCGAAATCCACGCCGTGTATATTTAACCTACATCCACACAACACATAGTATTGTATGTATTCGTAGGTGTAAGAATACACCCGCGGACATCTACCACTTACTTGTTTCGAACTACGGATTTGAAGTTTCCTAGGTTTCAAAGAGTCGATAACAAGCGTTAGTAAACGCCTTAAATTATGTCCCGAAATCTCGTTGAGGCGAGGGTTGATTGAGGGACGCTTCCCTCCCACTCTCCCTACGTGGATTCCGTTGTCCCGCTGTTTAACGTCTGTCGGCGACGCTCGCTTTTATGTCGTGCAGGACTTTCACCTGCTGTCGCAACCACTTTTGCGACTTATTTATTATTCTTTACCTACTACATCCTCTGGATTGTAGTTGAGGAAACTATGACAAGCATCATGTATCGCAACAACTTCTGATCCATCGAATAACACTTCTATCGTATACGCAAAATGAAAATCTTCACAAATATACTCCCTATAGCCCTTGGTTATCCAATCTATACGATATCTTGATTGCGGATAGATATAAGGGAAATTTCCTAAAGTTTCAAGAGAATCATATAGTCTCTTTTTCTTTTTACGTACTGTTTCTTCATCTAATGTCACATGGCATAGCAGACTCTTCTCGTAAAAATCTGCTATTACCCAATGGACTCGATTCTCAATGATTACCTGCATGATACTTCAGGATGAAAATGATGTTGAATCAATGCATCAACACGCGCACTTGACTGCTCAAGTGTCATGTAATTGTTCTCAAATTCATCCTTTGAGATGGTAGGAGTCCAAGACTGTTTTAAAACTGCATCACCCATAATGCTTATTGTTTTAATTTTACGCCGCAAAAGTACAACTTATTTTTGATATATGCAAACTTTGCGACTATTTTTCTCATTTTTTCGATAACAAGCGTTATTAAACGCCATTAATTATGTCCCGCTGTGCACGTCTGTCGGCGACGCTCGCTTTTTTAGTTGTGCGAGGAAACTATCTATCATTTCAGCAGACTTTGTATATACGCATCGGTCACGCTTTCTATCTCACTCTTGTCGTAAATGGTGAGAAGCGTAATCAGTATATCATCTGCTTGCATTTGCACATTGAACGTAATGACCCTTGCGCCTCCTGATTTGCCTTTGCCTTTGGACGCAATAGCCATCCTCACTTTCCTAACACCTTGACCTAAATCGTCACCTTGCTGAGGATTTCTCTGCAAGGATTCTTTGAACAGGCGAAAATCTTCAGGTAATGAACGATACTTTTTTGCTAAATGGCGGAATTGTTTTTTGAACTCCTCTCCCAATACAACCGTAATCATAGCCCTTCTTTTTGCAACTCAAGCAGAAAATCATCCGCCGTCTGTAATTGCTTACCAGTTTTCATTGCCTGTTTTACCTCCGTCATAGCACGATTCAAACTGTCTCTTACGTATTTTTCCTCTTTCAGCCGTTGTTTTTCTGCCATCTCATTCTTGTTTGATTCAATGAGATGAGCAGCCAGCCATTGACGGTTGCTGATAGTAAGCGTTCCTGTTAAGTAAGCTAACAAATTTTGTAAAGCAATTGCACTCATATTCCTACTATTTTCTAATTCACGCCGCAAAAGTACAACATTTTTTTGATATATGCAAACTTTGCGACCATTTTTTCTTTTTTTGTTATGCTATATAGTTCACCTCGGGGGAGATGGAGATAGCAAATTGTGCCTGCACAGCGTCACAGATGGCTTGTGCGAGGCGGATGATGTCGTCGGGTTGGGCGTGACCTGTCGCATTAACGAGAACTAAGGGCTGTTTGTCATAGACAGCCGCACCACCGAGGGTCTTACCTTTCCAACCAGTCTGCTCAATGAGCCATGCGGCAGGTACTTTAACACCATTCGCTACCTCATAATGCGGCATATCGGGGTATCGGGCTGCCAAACATTGGTACTGTTCAACAGGAATGACTGGGTTCTTAAAGAACGATCCAGCCGAACCTAACTCGCTCACTTCGGGTAGTTTAGTACGGCGGATAGCAATGACGCGTTCGCGTACTTCGGCTGCTGTCCGTGCACCTTCTAAACCTTTATATTCGAGACAAAGTGCACCATGTTTATATAAGCGATAGGTGACGGCTACAATAACATATTGTCCTTGTAGTTCGTTCTTGAAGATAGAGTCTCGGTAACCAAAACGGCACTCCTCGTTGGTGAAGATGCGTTCTTCACCTGTAGCGATAGAGACGGCTTTGACGGAGACGATGACATCTTTCGCTTCCACCCCATAGGCACCCACATTCTGCACCGCAGATGCACCAACAGTACCGGGAATATAACTGAGGTTCTCCAGTCCCGACATGCCCATGTCCGTCACCTGGTCGATGAGTTCGTCGAGCACCAATCCACCATCGGCTTCGATATAGACCTCGTCTCCATTCTCGCCCAAAGCGCGTGCCCGTACCATCTGCGAACGCAGGACAACGCCATCGAAGTCACCGGTAAAGAGCAGGTTACTACCCTGCCCGATGCAGAGGATACGTTCGCCACGATACTGGGCTAACAACCTCCGCAGTTCGTCCACCGACTCATACTCGGCATACACCTTGGCGCACACATCCATTCGGAAGGTATTGTACGGCAGTAATGATATGTTCTCTTTAATTTTCAAATTTTCAAATTTTTAATTTTCAAATCTGCATTATCTCAATATCGCTCGGCATACGGAGATCACCACGCGGCGAGAGACTAACGCTCACCACCTTAGGAGCATCGGGCATGCAACTGCGTTTATATTGTTGGGTAAAGAACCGTTTCATAAACACGCCCAACCAGTGGCGGATGACGGTTTCATCATATTTCTCCTCAAACGCCTGTATCGCCATATATGCCAATTTATCCAACGTAAACGCATATCGCAGCGAGTAGTAGAGGAAGAAGTCATGCAACTCGTATGAGCCAACTTGCTCCTCCGTTTTTTGGACGATGTCGCCCTCCTCGTTTGTGGGCAGTAACTCAGGCGAAATAGGTGTTTCAACAATATCTAAGAGGATGCGTCGAGTATCTTCACTAAACACATTATTTGCCGCGTAAACAACGGTCTGTTTAACGAGTGTCTTAGGTATACCCGCATTGACACCATACATGGACATGTGGTCACCACAGTAGGTAGCCCAACCTAAAGCCAACTCACTCATATCACCCGTACCAACAACGATACCTTGGTGCTGATTAGCCATATCCATTAAGATAAGTGTACGTATTCGCGCTTGCGCGTTCTCGTAAGTAGTGTCTTGGACATTCATGTCGTGCTCGATGTCCTGCAAGTGCTGCGTCGTCATCTCGCGGATAGGTATCTCGTGGATAGATACGCCTAACTGTCCCATCAAGGCTAAGGCATTGTCGTATGTGCGACCGCTAGTACCAAAGCCAGGCATCGTCACGCCCAATATCTGCTCGCGACGATAGCCTAATAAGTCGGCAGTCTTGACTGCTACGATGAGGGCTAAGGTGGAGTCAAGTCCGCCGCTCACACCGACAATAAGTGTCTGAGCATGGGTATGTTCCCATCGACGTGCTAAGGCTGAGGTTTGGATAGCGAGCACATCGCTATAGTATGCATCTTCTTCCCCTGCAGCGGGTAAGAAAGGTGTCATGGAGAAATGACGATGGATAGGTGCAGTGTTCTCTTCCTCACGCTCAATAGGCGTAGCGTTGATCTTACGATAGTAGCCGTGCTGATCCTTAGTGAAGTTGGTATTACGCTGTCTATCCGTACGGAGGCGCTCTATATCGATCTCGGTGATTGTCATCGAACTCTCGCGCTGGAAGCGTTCACCCATCTCCAACAGATCCCCATTCTCAGCAATGTAAGTACTACCCGAGAAGACGACATCAGTACTCGATTCGCCTACACCCGAACTGGTGTAGATATAACCGCAATGGACGCGAGCCGACTGTTGTTCAATCATCTGACGGCGATAAGCATGCTTGCCCAATACGCAGTTAGAGGACGAGAGGTTAAAGATCAGTTCAGCACCCTGTACCGCCAACTGAGTCGAAGGTGGAAGCGGGCTCCATAAGTCTTCGCATATCTCTATACCGAAGCAATAATCCTTCGTCATAAACAGCAAATCGATACCAAAAGGCACATCGCCGCACCATAGTTCGACGGTCGGGATACGCGGTGAACCCGATGCTTCGCGGACAGCGCGTCCGCTGGTGAACCAACGTTTCTCGTAGAACTCGCCCGTATTCGGTAGGTTGATCTTGGGCACAACACCAATCACTTCGCCGTCCGTCATAACAAAGGCGCAGTTAAAGAGGTTATTATCCACCTTGAGAGGTGCACCCACAAGGACGATAATCGGTTTCTCGCGGGTAAAGTTACATATCTCCTCCAACGCCTCTAACGCATTTTGCTGCAACTGTTGGGCAAAGAAAATATCACCGCAGGTATAACCTGTGACCGTCAGTTCAGGGAAGCATATCACTTCTACGCCTTCCTCCACTGCTTCTTGAATCTGACTTTTTATCTCGCGCACATTCGAGGCGCAGTCTGCCAAATGTACGGCCGGCACCGCCGCCGCAACACGTACAAATCCAAAATTTTGATGCATAGACTTATCAATTAGCCCACAAAAGTACAAAAAAATTCACATATACACAAATTTTTTTCATTTTTTTTGCTAAAAATTTTGGTATTTCAAAAAAAAACACTACCTTTGCACCCGATTTCGTTAAAGGTGCTATCGTCTAGTGGCCTAGGACAACGGCCTCTCACGCCGTAAACCCCGGTTCGACTCCGGGTAGCACTACTGAGAGAAGAAAAAGACTGACATTGGGTCAGTCTTTTTTCGTTATAGTTGCCATTACGGCTATCGTTATCTACTTATGTATTCGATTGGTGGATTGAATAGCACCCGTAGGACAGACTAAGAGGCAGAGGTGGCAGCCCACACAGCGATGACCATCCAGTTTGGGTCGGCGCGTAACCATGTCAAAAGCGATGGCTTGGTGACCACCGTCGTAGCAAGAGGTAGCACAACGACCACAGCCCACACAGCGGTCACGATCGAACTTAGGCAGCACTTTGGTATCACGATCCAGTTCGGAAGGATCCACAAACACTTTAAGCGACAGCCCCACTTCCTCACTGAGGTGCTTCGTACCTGCGCGACGCATGTGATCCTGCAATCCTAACAAAAGGTCATCAATGATGCGATATCCATACTCCATCACCGCCGTACATACTTGCACATTGGCGCAACCGATACGGATATATTCAATCGCATCTTTCCAGGTCTCAATGCCTCCTATTCCGCTCATAGGTATATGCGCAGTCTTGGGGTTTCGTGCCATGTCTAAGATCATACGCTGAGCAATAGGTTTGACCGCCTTGCCGCTATAACCCGAGATTGTCTTCTTGCCAGACACCGACGAGCGTTCCTTAAAGGTGATAGACTTGATGGTATTAATCGCTGCTATACCATCCGCACCACCCTGTATGGCTGCATAGGCAGGTTCCTCTATGTGCGTGATATTAGGAGTCATCTTGGCTAAAACAGGCACTTCCCCTGCGCCACGCTTGGTGGCCTCTGTATAAGCACGCACTAAGTCGCAGTTCTGCCCCACATCACTACCCATACCTTCGACCGTCATTTGCGGGCAAGAGAAATTGCACTCTATCATATCCGCACCCGCCTCGCGTGCCAGGCATGCCAACCGCGTCCATTCCTCTTCGTTACGACCCATGATAGAAGCGACAATGACCTTCGTCGGATAATCGTGTTTCAGCCGAGCGATGGTCGCAAAATCTTCTTCCGCATGGTGTTCGCTCAACTGCTCCATGTTCCGGAAGCCCACAAAAGGTTGTCCCTCGCGGTCAACGGTGTCAAAGCGAGGCGACACTTCGCGAATGGTCTCATACGAGATGGTCTTATACATCACACCAGCCCAGCCCATATCTAAGGCTTTGGCAATCATCTCATAGCAATTACCAATGACCGATGATGCCAAGAAGAAAGGATTCTCGCAATGCACGCCACAAAAGTCAATAGACAGATCGGCATTAGGTTTATCTGCTACAGGCTCCACAGACTGGGACATCTTCTGGATACGGATAGGCATATCGTAGTGCAAGCAAGCACGCTGACAAGGCGCATCACAATCCGCGCAGGCTGAGGATGAGAAAAAGAGACCAGCAATACTGTCGTTTTCAAAACGTAAGGCACGTATACCACGGGCTGGATCCAAATGACGAGGACAAGCCGCTGTACAAGGTGCATCCGTGCATAAGAGGCAACGGGAAGCTTCGGATAATAGGTGTATCATAGGTTTAGGGTATTTATTCGTCGTCGATGTCGGAAGCCTTGCCTTTATAAACAGGCGAACGCTTCTCTAAGAAAGATTGGATACCTTCACGGTAGTCCTCGCCTTGATAGACACACTTACGATAGGCATTGATACGTTCAAAACTCTCAGACGAGATCGTGCTGGCTGCACGGCTGAGAATACGGAACTGGCGCTTGATAGCCGACATACTCAGTATCGAATTGCGACGCAAAGGTGTTAAGAAACGCGTCTCTAACATAGCATCCAGTTCATCCGCACGAGCAATCGCGTTCACAAAGCCTACATTCAATGCATCCTGCGCCGAGATCGCATTCGCTGTGAAGAACATCTCACGCGCCTTATTAATACCTAACTGATTGATAAAATGCATAATACCACTGGCATTATAAGGAATACCAATCTTCGCAGGCGTGATAGCAAAGGTAGCCTGTTCAGAGGCTACAATCATATCGCAACTCACGCACAAGTCACATGCTCCACCCCACACCGTGCCACTCACGCACGCGATAACAGGAATAGGTGTGTCTTGTATCTTACGCAACAACCGCTCCATAGGCACATCGTACGACAGCGGGTCGTTACCATCTAGCGGTAACTCGCGGATATCGTGACCAGCACTCCACACATTATGACTACACTCGGCTTTGATAACCACCGCTACACACTCTTTCTTGTACGCTTCATCGAGTGCATCACTCATCTCATTACACATCACTTCACTCAAACAATTGTAATGAGCAGCGTTTTGCATGACGATAAACGCCACGCGATCTTGAATTTCTAAACTAATCATATTATATCATTTAGAGGTTTATGCCAAAGGATGGCGTCAGACTGGAGAAGCCAAGCTTTCAAGGGCGAAGACGGTTGATAGTGTGCTTGTTCAAAGAGCCGTGAGCCAGGGATATTATCCGTAGCAACATAGGCATAGAGCAGCCGCATATTCAAATGCTTAGTAACATAGTCTTCGAGTAAGCGAATGGCCTCTTGAGCCAAGCCTTGATTGCGAAAATCGGATGCCACATACACACCTATGGCCGCCTTACGATTGGTAGGATCAAAATCGTACAGATCCACACACCCCACCGCCGCACCATCATGCTCTATAATGAGCCGCAGTTGACCATCTTTATATATATCCCCCGTAGTGGCGTCTATATACGCGCGCAAATCTTGCTGGGACAGCGGGTTATGGGTGTCGCCATCCTTCCAAGCAGTATCATCATTTTCCCATTGATAAAGGAAAGGAAGATCCGTAGGCTCCAATTTGCGTAAGTGTATCATACTCCAAAAAGACGGAAGAGCAAAGACTTTTTTTTCTTAGTATGCGCCGGTTTATCGGTCAACATGTTCGACATAGGCGCAGGTTGACTATATCGCCCGGTATGAATCATCTCATAAATGATTCCCCAATCAGGCAACCCACCGAGATTACGATCGTCAATATAGAGATCTGCCGTCACCTTACGGTTCGGGCGATTCTCAGGGGCTTCCTCAGGATAATTGGTATTGGCCGCATAGAACTCCAATCCGCGCGAAGCACAATAATCGACAGCCTCCTGCAAGAGGTGGCCTTCGCGTACCGACCATAGGATAATCTGATGGTGGTCTTCTTGCTGAAGTTTCTTCAGCGTCTCAATGGCAAAAGGAATGGGTTTGCCGATGTTCGGGTACTCGTGAGTAACGATTGTCCCGTCAAAATCTACTGCTATCGTCATATTAGTATTGATCCTCTGCGGGTGAAAGTTCGATACACATTTTATTTTCAGTGGGCTTGGTAAAATACCAGCCAATAGCACCAATCGCAGCCACCCAGATCATGGATTGGTACTGGCTTAACAGCCAAAATCCTAACATGGCTACCACCATCGTCTGACTCACTAAGACAATGCGTACCTTATCTTTACGTATATACTCGTCTATGCGCGCCTGCTCGTCCTCGATGAGACGAATCGATTGGCATTGGCGTTTAAACCAATATAGTCCCAAAGGAATGCAAATGAGCGCATTTAAAATAACGATGTACTGCACCACTTGTCCTGTAACAGACATACGATCAATAACAGGCAGTAAGCCCTTGCTATTCAAGTAATAACATACCGTCCACACCAGGACTGTCAACACCGCCATACCATAGTACCAAACATTCAGTTTCTTCATATGCATTATGCTTTAAATTCTACACGATTAGCCATCGAACGTGCCAGGGTCAAATCATCCGTATACTCGAGATCATTACCGACCGCTATACCGCGAGCTAACTGCGTGACACGGATAGACTTACCTGCCTCCATCAAGGCTTGCAAGCGACGATAGATATAGAAGTTCGTTGTATCCCCCTCCATGGTCGTCGGCAAAGCCAAAATAACCTCTACTGCCTCCTCTTGGGTCGCTAATCTATCTACCAACGAATCAATCTCTATATCCTTAGGACTAATCCCATCCATCGGCGAAATGATACCACCTAACACGTGATAAACACCGCTATACTGCCCCGTGTTCTCAATCGCCATCACATCACGAATCGTCTCCACTACACATATCGTATGATGATCGCGGTGATGGGATTGGCAGATAGAACACACCTCCTGATCAGAGATATTGTGGCAGATATGGCAGTAATGTACCTCATGCTTAAGTTGCTTGAGCGTATCGGCAAAATGATCCACATCGGTTTCATTCAGCCGCAGCAGATGCAGCACATAGCGCAAGGCTGTCTTACGTCCCACTCCCGGCAACGAAGCGAAACAATCAACTGCATTAGAGAGCAATATGGAAGGATATTCCTGCATTTGGGGGCAAAGGTACATTTTTTTTCTGATTTATGCAAATAGAAAATGCTTTTTTTTGAAAAAACACTTATTTTACGCACAAAAATGGGATTAGATTTGCATAATTCATGGTATTTTTGTACCTTTGCAGGCTAAATTGCGCGTATTGTGCGCGCATGCATATTGTTGACGGCAAAAAGAAGACTCATATTGCTGTTTGGGTTAGGCTTGTCCATAGGTTTATGGGCACAGTCTAAGTTGGATGCGCCCATTCACTATAGTTCGCAAGACTCCATGGTCTTAACGGCTACAGGTGATGCCTATTTGCATGGTAAGGGCGAGATTAAGTACGAAGAGATGACTCTGGAAGCGGAGTACATCCACTGCGTGATGGATAGTAGTCTAATTCGTGCGACCGGTGTATGGGATAGCGTCAATGAGGAGTGGAAAGGTAAACCCGTTTTCAAGGATAGTCACGACAAATACGAGTCCAAAGCCATGAGTTATAATATTCAAACAAAAAAAGGCTATATCCGCAATGTCGTGTCTGAGCAGGGAGAAGGGTACATCCAAGCCGATCGCACCAAGAAACTGGCGGATAATACTCTGCTGATGGCTCAAGGTAAATACACCACCTGCGATCAGCATGACCATCCGCACTTCTATATGCATATGACCAAAGCCAAAGTCGCTCCAGGCGATTACATCGCTGCCGGCCCGGCATACTTAGTCGTAGGTGATGTACCAGTACCCGTCGCTATACCCTTCGGATTCTTCCCCTTCACGAGCAAGTACGCTAGCGGTTTGATTATGCCTACATTCGGTGATAACTACGAACGCGGACTGTACCTGCAAGGATTGGGATATTATTTCGCCATCAACGATTATCTAGATTTAGAGTTGAAAGGAGATATCTACTCTCGCGGTACATGGGCTGTCTATGCCAACTCACGATACATCAAGCGATATGCGTTCAGCGGCAACATATCATTATCCTACCGCTGCGATGTCATCAGCGAGCCCGATCTACCAGACTATGCCAAAAATACCAACTTCAATATTCAATGGACGCACACACAAGATAGCAAAGCCAACCCTTATAACAGTTTCTCGGCAAGCGTTAATTTCTCGTCTTCAGGATATAACCGCAGTAACATCAATAGTTATTACAATGTCCTACTCAATTCCGAGAACACCAAATCCTCCTCCATCAGTTACACACAGCGTTTCCCCAATAGTCCGTGGAGCATCTCGATGTCTGCCTTAGTCAGCCAGCGCACAAAGGACTCTACGCTCTCACTCACACTACCAGACTTGACCGTCAGCATGAGCCGTATTTACCCCTTTAAGCGCAAAAAAGCCGTGGGTAAAGACAAGTGGTACGAGAAGATTGCCATCTCCTATACGGGTAATGCCAAGATTGCTATTGATAACGTCAAGGAAGACCAGTTCTTACATACCAATTTTCTACGAGATTGGAAAACGGGTCTCAAACATAATGTACCTATCTCCGCCTCCTTCATGGCCTTTAAGTACCTGAGCATCACACCTAGCATCACAATGACGGATAGGATGTATTTCCAGCGCATTGATAAATCGTGGAATAACCAAACACAAGCATTGCAACGAGATACTAGTTATGGTTTCTATAACGTGTTTGACTTCAGTGCGAGCATTAGTTTGAGCACCAAACTATATGGTTATTTCATCCCCATCCGCAAACTCTTCCCTAACGGCAAAGTAGATCGATTCAGGCATGTACTCACACCTGCATTATCATTCAGTTATCGTCCCGATTTCGGAAAGAGTTTCTGGGGTTACTATGGCACGTACGACGAGCCTGTATATACCGATAAGATTGATCCATTAACGGGATTAAAGATACAACAATATGATGCTAATAGCAATCCCATGTATGTGCAACAGACCTATTCGCGCTATGAAAACGGCATCTATGGTACAGCAGCGCAAGGGGCACAAGGTATGCTCAATTTCTCGCTAGCAAGCAACCTAGAGGTTAAGGTCAGAAACGACAAAGACACCACAGGCAAAGCCCCTTATAAAGTATGGTCTATCATCGATAACCTTAGCATCGGTGGCGGATATAACTTTATCGCCGATAGTATGAACTGGAGCAATTTCTCCGTCAACCTACGACTCAAGTTGCCTATCAAGAACTACACGATCAACATGAACACATCCTTGGATCCGTATATGTACGAACTCAATGCCTTAGGCACTCCTATTAGAACCAATAAGCAATACTGGCATAATGGTCGCTTCCCGCATTGGAATGGTTGTAGTTTCAGTTTCAGTTACACTTTCACCAACGATACCTTCAAAAAATGGTTCAAGAAAGGAAAACATAACGACAACCAAAACAACGAGATACAACCAACAACAACGAATGACGATGGCACAGAGAACAACGGCAAACAACGATATCGTGAAGCCACCATTGATGATGGATATATGAAGACCGAGTTCCCATGGTCATTAACTATCAATTACTCCATCGCCTATCGTAATCTGTCCACCTTCAATTATGAGAAGATGCAGTACGATATGGGATTGACCAATAACCTCTCCTTCAGTGGCACTTTGGGACTAGGACAAGGGTGGAAGATCTCCGCAACAGCCTATTATGATTTCAACGCCCACACCTTAGCCAATGCGACATTCAACATCACGCGCGACCTACACTGCTGGTCAATGTCCTGCTCGTTTGTGCCTATTGGGCCATATAAGAGTTACACCTTCCATATAGGTGTCAACGCCTCTATCTTGAAAGATCTCAAATACGATAAGTCTAGCACCGATGATACCAATAAGCAGATTAATTGGTGGTAGAATGATGTAAAATGTAAAATGTAAAATGTAATAAATATGATTGAATTAGACAAAGTAGTGACATGCACGTACAAGATGTATGTGAATGGAGACAACGGCAGTGAAGAACTGATGGAGGAGGCTACGAAGAATAAGCCCCTCATCTACTGCCACGGCGAGCACATGATGCTCCCGAAGTTTGAAGAAGCAATGGCTGGTAAGAACATTGGTGATGCATTCGATTTTCGCATCGCATATACCGATGCCTACGGCGAGTATGACGAGAAAGGTGTACTCGAATTAGACAAACGGATGTTCTACAACGGCGATGGCGAGTTTGATGAAGAGCGCGTTTTCGTAGGTAACATCGTACCTATGAACACCACAGATGGACAGATAGTCAATGCACAAGTAATTGAGATCACGGACGACAAAGTCACCATTGACCTCAACCATCCTCTTGCAGGCGAAGACCTACATTTCGTAGGACAGATCCTAGATATCCGTGATGCCGATTCCAAAGAACTCGAGGCTATCCGTCATCCGCACAAATGTGGGCACTGTAAAGGTCATTGTGACGACTGCAACAGCGAGTGCACAAGTAAAGGCAACTGTCATTAATTATTAACCCAATTTATACAACTATGGCAAATATTTTAGCGATAGTAGGTCGTCCTAACGTAGGGAAATCGACCTTATTCAACCGATTAACCAAGACCCGCCGCGCAATTGTGATGGGCGAAGCAGGCACTACCCGTGACCGTCAATATGGTCACGCCGAGTGGTGCGGTAAAGAATTTTCCGTCATCGACACCGGTGGCTGGGTAGTAGGTAGCGATGACACCTTCGAGTATGAGATCAACCGCCAAGTCGATCTTGCCATCAAGGAAGCCGATGTGGTGCTGCTGGTAGTAGATGTCAACGAAGGCGTTACCCAGTTCGACATGGAAGTGGCACACCTCCTTCGTCAAGCGAAAAAACCTACCCTTTTGGCCGTCAATAAAGTAGATACCTTCGAGCAGCAGTATGGTGCACCCGAGTTCTATAAGTTAGGACTGGGCGAGCCATTCATCCTCTCTGCCGAGAACGGACTCGGTACCGGCGAATTGCTCGACGAGGTATGCAGCCGTTTCCCACACAAAGATGAAACTGGGAACATCGAAGAGCAACTACCTCGTTTTGCGATCGTAGGACGACCTAATGCCGGCAAGTCCAGCATCATCAATGCTTTCTTGGGCGAAGAGCGTAATATTGTGACAGATATACCTGGTACCACCCGTGACAGCATATACACTAGGTACAATAAGTTCGGCAAAGATTTTTATCTCGTCGATACAGCCGGTATTCGCAAGAAAGCGAAAGTGAATGAAGACCTCGAATACTACTCCGTAGTAAGGTCTATTCGCGCTATCGAGAATAGCGATGTGTGTATTCTTATGATTGATGCAACGCGCGGTATAGAGGCACAAGATCTCAATATCTATCAACTCATTCAAAAGAACAAGAAAGGACTCGTTGTCTGCATCAACAAGTGGGACTTAGTGGAAAGCAAAACGAACGCAGATATCAAGGGCTACGAGAATGCCATCCGTAGCCGTATCGCGCCATTCACCGATTTCCCAATCATCTTCACCTCTGCCACCACCAAGCAACGTATCTATAAAGTAATGGAAACGGCATTGGCCGTGTATGAAAATAAGTACAAGAAAGTACCGACTGCCCAACTGAATGAAAAATTCCTACCGCTCATTGAGAACTATCCGCCACCAGCAACGAAGGGTAAATACATTAAGATCAAATACTGCACACAACTACCTAATACGCAGGTGCCTACTTTCGTCTTCTTTGCGAATCTACCCCAGTATGTCAAAGAACCTTATCGCCGTTTCTTAGAAAATAAGTTACGCGAGTGGTGGGATTTTCACGGCACACCTGTACAGATTTTCTTCCGTGCAAAATAACTCTATTTTTAAGAAAAATAGGTCAACAGTTACAAAAACACCAAAAAAAACGATATTATTCTTGCGTAATTGAATTTTTTTTAGTACTTTTGCACGCTAAATGAAGATCATTGGTTTCGTACATACGGGCGAGGGGTACCAAATGGTGCTTAAAGGCGACAGTTGTTTATTGGTCAATCGTAAGCCTTTCTTCGTTCCCGATTGGTCGAAAGATGTGCGAATGGTGCCATGCACCGTGCTCCGCGTCAGCCGATTGGGGAAAGAGATCCATCCTAAGTTCGCGCACCGCTACTACGATGCAGTGGCACATGGGATAGATTTTGTAGCATGGGATGTATTGGAGCACGCTAAGCAGAAGGGACAGAGCTGGACTAGCGCGTTGGCGTTCGATTACTCACTCGCCGTAGGAGAGTGGAACGAGAATAATGATAACAACAACGATAACTTTGCAAAGGCAATTGCGGAGGTAAGTAAGGTAATGACCATTCGTCAAGGCGACTTGATATATATTCAGGACCCTATACCTGCTGCTCCTGTACAGCGTAATCAAGTGATAGAAGACGACGGATTATATTGTAAGATCAAATGAAAAAGTGTATATTCATAGCATTATGTCTTACCATCGTGTTGGATGCGATGGGTGCTACTCGCACCTATGCCGATCATTCAATGCTCAGTAGCGGTAAGTGGGTCAAGATACGCGTTAGCGAAAGTGGTGTGCACAAGATCACTTATAGCCAATTGGCTGATGCCGGGCTCAATCCACAGAACGTCCGAATCTATGGTTACGGCGGCGCTATGTTATCCCAGAACTTTACACTACGCAAGATAGATGATCTTCCTGCTGTCGCATTCTGGATGGAGAAAGGTTCGGATCAGGTCTTTGGAGAAGGGGATTATATTCTTTTCTACGCACAGGCTAATTTTAGTTGGTCATACAACGATACTAGAGGATACTTCACGCACACACGCAATCCATATAGTGATTATGGATATTACTTTCTAACAGACGATGCCGGAGAGCAACATCTTATCGCCACTGCTACAGCACTGGAAAGTACAGATGCAACCCCAGTCCATACCTACACCAACTATCAGTTACATGAGAAGGATTACCTCAACCTCTTGGATGTGACTAAAGGTTGTGATGGTGGCGGACGTGAGTTCTATGGAGAAACATTCTATTCGGGTTATACCACTCGTTCGTTCGCTTTTCAATTCCCTGACCTCATCACATCAGAGGATATCCATGGTGTGATAGACATGGCAGCCTATGCGTCTGCTAAAACGACATTCACTATCCAATTGGGTTCCTCACAGAACCTCCTCTCTGTAGCAGGTACTAGCGTTACGGAGACCTATACAAAGGCTAAAACAGGTTCGCTCATTTCCGATTTCACTCCTACCAATAGCGAAGATCAATCCCTATCTATTCGCTATAACTTAGGTTCGCAGACCAGTGCACTCGGTTATCTCAACTATATCGAGTTATCTGCACTATGCCGATTAGTACTGCATGACGAGCCTCTATTTTTCCGCACGGCAAGTAACTTAGACGATTCCACGCCTCTCCAATATAATATCGCCAATGCCAATAGTCGCGTACAAGTGTGGGATATCACGTGCTTAGACAATATCTACGCCATGCCGACAACCTTGGTGAACGACACGTTATCTTTCATTGGTACCAATGAGGATGCTATTCATCAGTACGTAGCCATTGATCCAACAGCAAAAGAGGGTTGGAAAACCCCTACCTTCATGGGGTCGGTCACTAACCAAGACTTACATGCCCTTAGCGATATCGATTTCGTCATCATCACACCTAAGGAGTTTATATCCGATGCCCAGCGTTTGGCAGAAGCACACGAAACAAAAGATCAACTCACGACTGCTGTTGTCACCGACGAACAAGTCTATAACGAGTTCTCTAGCGGCACACCGGATGCTACCGCCTATCGTTGGTTGATGAAAATGCTCTATGACCGAGGCGTTAATGGTAAACATAAACCCAGTAGTTTACTTCTCTTCGGCGATGGAACCTTTGATAATCGCCAACTACTCATCAGTCCAACCACAGGTATATCCACAGGTGGTAAAGCATGGCTCCTCACCTATCAAACTGTCAACTCCACCAAAGAGACCGATGCATTACCCATCGATGATTATTTTGCTTTCATGGATGATAATGAAGGCACAGATGATGCCCGCGGCACCATGGAGTTCGGCGTAGGACGTTTCCCCATCACTTCTACCACGGAAGCAAAAAACATGACAGATAAAGCCATCGCTTATCTGCAGAATACGAACTTGGGATCTTGGAAAAACCAATTACTCTTCATCGCGGACGATGGTGACGGAGGTTTGCATACCACCACCGCCGAAGCAGGTGCAGAGCGAGTTCGAATAAAGAATCCTGACTTCATTGTTAATAAAGTCTATCTCGATGCCTATCCACAGGAGACTGGTGCCTCCGGAGAGAGTTACCCGTTGGCGAAGAATAAGATTGATAACTTACTCAACCAAGGTGTGCTCTATATGAACTATTCGGGACATGGAGGTTATAATGGTATCACCAACGAAGGTATCATGAACATCAACTCCATCCAAACGATGACCAATGCTAACCAAGGTCTATGGATGCTTGCCACCTGCTCTTTTGCCCACTATGATAGCGGCAAACGTTGCGCAGCAGAGGAAGCTGTGCTCAATCCTAGCGGAGCTGCATTAGCTGTGATGTCGGCTTGCCGAACCGTCTATGCCAATCAGAATGCACAGATCAACCGCTGGTTCTGCGACACCCTCTTTGGACATAGAGATGTCTACCACTACGAGATGACAATGGGTCAAGCCACCCGTATCGCTAAGAATAAGACAGGTGTGGATGCCAATAAGTTGGCGTATGTGTTGTTAGGTGATCCTGCTATCCGACTCAATTACCCTACCCAGTTCCAAGTACGCACCACCCATTGTACGGATACCATCAAAGCTACATCGACGAACCTGCTTACAGGTGAAGTCATTGACTCAACAGGCACACTACAAGAATGGTTTAACGGCAAGATGCAAGTATGGATATACGACAAGATGCAACAAGTCACTACCCGCGATAATGACGAACCCACAGAGACATCCAAGAAACGTATTACCTACAACGACTATTCCAACCTTATTTATAGTGGAGAAATAGAAGTCATAGATGGTACCTTCACCACCGTCTTCATGGCACCCAAGGATATTCGTTACAACTATGGTTCGGGGCGTATTGTCTACTACGCATCGGACACTGAGAGCAATGCAGAAGCCGTGGGACACTATGAACAGTTTATTGTAGGTGGTAGTTCGCCTATTGCCGTCATAGATACGACGGGACCCGACATGCACATCTATCTCAACAATAGCCAATTCAAAGATGGCGGTGAGACGCACGAATATCCCCATTTCTTCGCCGACTTAGAGGACGAGCACGGCATCAATACAGTAGGTAGCGGCATTGGACACGACTTATTACTCGTCGTAGACGATGACCCCTTGCAGACCTATGTACTCAATAGTTATTTCCAAATCAAAGACGGAGACTTTACCACGGGGCAGGTTAGTTATAAAATGGATCGTCAGTTAGATGGTCAGCACCAGTTACGCTTCCGCGCATGGGACTTGCTCAATAATAGTGCTACCCAGTACCTCAATTATACCGTGGTCACTGGACGCAATACAGAGATTTACCGGATGGTAGCCTATCCTAACCCTGCTCCTGCATCAAGCACGGTCACCATCTCCATCGACTACGATCATCCTGACGAATTAGTGGAAACCCAAGTTTATTTCTATGATATGACAGGACGGATGTCTTATTTTATGTCACAAGAAGATGCTAAGACGATTCAATGCGATCTCTCGCGATTGGGACTGACACCAGGCGTCTATACCTATCAAGTGAAAGTAAAAACAAAGACCACATCCTTTGTCACCAAAACCAGTAAATTGATTGTTACCTATTAGCCTATGAAGCAAATCTAAAAGAGTTAAGAGTTTAGAGTTTAAAACTACGAACTAAATTAATCACCAATCATAAATAACAAATCACAAATGAAAAAAGTATTTTTATCAATCGCCATTGCGATGATGGGTTCAGTAGCCCTTTTCGGTGCAGATGCACCATCTTCGTTAAACCCCTTGATTACGGCAATGCCGTCCTTGTCTATTGCCCCCGATGCTCGTGCAGCAGGTTTGGGTGACTTGGGTGTAGCCACTACTGCTGACATGAACTCTCAGTATTGGAATGCCGCTAAGTTTGCTTTCCATGAGAGTCATGGAGGTATTGTGGCTAACTACACACCTTGGTTACGTAAGTTAGTAACCGATATTGACCTTGCACACTTGGAAGGTTTCCACAAATGGGATGACCTGCAAGGTATTGGTCTATCCTTTACGTATTTCTCGATGGGTGATGTAACTTTAACTACTCAAGGTTTACCCGAAGAAGAAGGAATCACTTGCCGTCCATATGAGTTAGCCGTGGATGCCAGCTACTATCGTAAATTACACGAATATGTAAGTATGGGTGTTGTGCTGCGCTTTATGTATAGTGACATCAGCAATGGTATCTCCAGCACATCGAGTACCGAGAACTATCATGCTGCATGGACGATGGCTGCTGACATCGACTTATATTACAAACAGCCTATTGCTATCAAAATGGGTGAATCCTACTTCAGTTTAGGTTTCTGCTTGCAGAACTTAGGAGGTAAGATGAGTTACCGCGATGATATCAAGAACTTCATCCCTGCTAACATGCGTATCGGTGTGGCTTATGAGTTGCCCTTCGACAAGTATAATAAACTGACTTTCAACATCCAAGCAGATAAACTGATGGTTCCTTCTCGTAAGTCTAAATATACCACCTACGAGACTGCCCAAAACAAAGATTTGTGGAACCCTGATACCAAGGAGCCTATCGATCCCAGTAACCCAGACACATGGACAATGACACAAGAGGCATATTCGGGCATTTCTTCCGTCAGTGGTATCTTTAAGTCCTTTGCCGATGCACCAGGCGGTGCCTTAGAGGAGTTCAAGGAGGTTCGTTGGGCTGCAGGTCTCGAATATACATACAACAGTCAGTTCTTTGCTCGTCTCGGTTATAGCTACGAGGATTATAATAAAGGTAACCGTAACTACATCACCGTGGGTGCTGGTTTTCACCTCTCTATCGTGATGTTAGACGTGAGCTACTGTATTGGTTTGAAGGGCAATAACCCATTGGATGGTACCATGCGTTTCACCCTTGGTTTCGACCTAGCTGGTATCAAAGACCTTACCAACAACAAGAAATAATGCGTATTGGCTTTGGATATGATGTGCATCAATTCTCCCCTAACCGCCCACTATGGTTAGGGGGAATTGAGGTACCTGCTGAACAAGGACTGTTAGGTCATTCCGATGCAGACGTGCTCATCCATGCCCTATGCGATGCTATTCTAGGTGCGGCTGCACTGCGCGATATTGGTTACCATTTCCCCGACACGAAAGGCAATGAGTTCGAAGGTATCGACTCTAAGATCCTACTCCGTCGCGTGATGGATATGATTCGCCAAGCAGGACACGAGTTAGGTAACTGCGATTGCACCATCTGTGCCCAAGCACCTAAACTCAGTCCATACATAGACGCCATGCGGCAATGCTTAGCACAAGTGATGGGTGTGAACGTGGATCAAGTCAGCATCAAAGCCACGACCACCGAACATCTCGGTTTCGTCGGTCGCCAAGAAGGCATCGCTGCGTATGCAGTAGCATTGCTGCTATAGGTTACAGGTTGCAGGTTACAGGTTATGATTCCAGAGATAGTTGCAACATTGATGGCTTTAGGTACGAATCCAAGAGTCGTTACCGAAGGACAGTACACCCGATACGAACTGCCTGATAGTTGTCGTGTCGAAGTGGTGGACTATGGTGATTCAGCCCTCGTGGTAGAGACCGTATGTGCTCCCATCTGTTCCTCACGCGCGCGTATATATAATAAGGACAACCACCTTATTAGAACCATTACCCCCACCATACAGGGTATCTTCCCCTACGCTACCCTCGACGAGCATTATGTGCTCCACTGGGTAGACAACACCGACCTCATATTAGATAAGGAGGAGAAAAAATAATGCAATTACCCATCTATCTCATCGGTTACATGGGTGCCGGAAAGACCAGTATTGGTCAACAGTTAGCGGAACTTTTAAAATGGCATTTTGTAGACTTGGATGCCGCTTTCGAGCAGATACATGGATACACGCCCGCAGAGTATATCCGCGAATATGGTGTTGAAGCCTTCCGCCGCAAGGAGAAGTATGTCCTAGAAGATATTGCCGACGCGTCTCCGTATGAGAAAGTAATCTACGCCACAGGCGGTGGCTACCCCTGTTGGGAAGATAACATGGATTGCCTACACGAATTAGGTACCAGTATCTATATTCGTTGGCAGCCCAAGCATCTAGCCAAAAGGCTTTTACTGACCGACCTCAGCGAACGCCCTGTCTTGCAAGGCAAAACCGAAGCCGAACTACTCGCTTGTATTCAACCTCAATTAGAAGCACGCGAACCCTACTATCAAAAAGCAGACATCATCATTGATGCCCCATTACAGGCTTTTAGCGATCTCAACGATCAAGAACTAGCATTACACCTATGTCAATTAATCAAATCCAAGATGAAATAATCGACGACTTCAGCTGTTTCGACGACTGGATGGATCGTTACTCCATGCTCATTGAGTTAGGCAACAGCCTCCCACCCTTCCCCGAAGCTGACCGTACCGATGCCAACCTCATTGATGGTTGTCAATCTAAAGTGTGGTTCACTGCCCATATAGAGAATGGACTCATCATCTATCAAGGCGATAGTGATGCCATTCTAGTAAAAGGCATCGTCGCATTACTTATTCGGGTGCTGAGCGGACATAGTCCAAAAGAAATTGTCGATGCAGATCTATACTTCATCGACAAAATCAATCTTCGTGAGCATCTTTCGCCCACCCGTAGTAACGGTTTGGTGGCTATGCTCAATCAAATGCGCTTATTCGCACTCACGTATCAAGCCGCCTCCAAAGAGTAATTGGCGCCCTGGATATTGTTCTGGCCAAGTTAGATTATGGGTAGATAGCACAATAGCCATCCCCGACTGACTGATCGAATAGAGCAGATCCATAATCTCCTTACCCGTTTCCGGATCTAAGTTTCCCGTCGGTTCATCCGCTAGAATCAGTTCAGGACTATTGAGCAGTGCACGGGCAATAACCACACGCTGTTGCTCTCCTCCCGATAATTGATAGGGCATCTTATAAGCCTTATCCGCCATACCCACTTGACGCAAAATGTCCACTATATGTTCCCGCATCATGCGCTTATTGCTCCACCCCGTCGCTTGCAGTACAAAGAGTAAATTCTCTTCCACCGACCGATCCGTAAGTAACTGATAGTCTTGGAATACCACACCAATACGGCGACGTAAATAAGGCAACTGACGACGACGAATCTCACGCATATCCGAACCTAACACAAAAGCCTGCCCATCATGAATAGGCAACGCGCCATATAGTGATTTCATAAAGGTGGACTTACCCGTTCCTACTTTGCCCAATAAATACACAAACTCACCCGACGAGACGGTCACGTTTACATCATGCAGTACAATCTGTTCTGCCTGATGAATAGCCACATCCTTATATTGTATCAATTCTGCCATTATTGTGCAGCATCTATTGCGTTAATTTTATCCTCCAGTTCCTGCTGTTGTTTCTTCAATGCCTCTATTTTCTGTTGCATATCAGTCACTAACTTATTGGCAGCCTTCGATTTTCCAGTAAAGAAGAGGATATTGTTCTCAGCCGTTTTGATATCTTGAGAGATGTTCTCGTACATACGCACTAATCGCGCTCTATCTCCACCAGCCATCGCGCGCTCTACACGAGCATTGCGGCTATTCGACTTAGCCTCCTTAACTGCCTCCCTTTTGCGGTTGAAGAAGGCATCGCAAGTGTCTGTAAATTTCTTCCACAACTCGTCGCTATACTTGCGTGCTACTGCCCCAGTCGTTTTCCACTCTTTCTGTAACTCAATCAAAGCTTGTGCCGTCTGTTGCCAATCCTCGCTATTCTGCAAGGCTTCAGCACGCTCAATAAGGGCTCTCTTTTTCGCTAAGTTCTCCCCTAACACATCACGTAAACCATGATAGAAAGAGGCTTTAGCCTTGAAGAAGGACTCGCATAAATGACGATATTCATCGTAGATGGCTTGATTATGTTTCTTTGGTGCAAAACCAATCGTACGCCATTGATTCTGTAATTGCTGAATCTTATCCGCAGCTTTATCCCATTGACCGCCGGTCTTGAAAGAGGAGAAATCAATTTTCTTCAACTCTTCGATAATGGCTTGCTTTTGGGCTAAGTTCTCATTCTCCTTGGCATGTAGTCCATCGAAGTAAGCTTGATGTTTCTTATTAATCACAGACGATGCCTCTTTGAAACGATTCCATATTTCTTCGCGTAACTCACGCGCAACGGGACCCGTTTCTGCCCACTCGTCGTGCAATTGCTGCAACGCACGACTCGCTTCCACAATGTTCGCATTATCTTTCAACTTCTCTGCCGCTTCGCATAAAAGCGTCTTTAACTCCAAGTTCTTCTTGAAATCTAAATCACGTAACTCGATATTGATCTTCACCAAATCGTAGAACTGCTCTTGATATTGCTGATATTGCTTCCATATCTCTTGTACTTTAGTAGGAGGAACAGCACCTATGGTCTTCCATTCGGCTTGCAAGTCACGCATTTTTTGCAAATTACCCATCACATCAGCGGTTTCCGCCTCTGCCATGGCCTTCATCTGCTCAATGATATTTTGCTTACGAAGTAAGTTCTGCGCCATCTCTTCATCCAACTTCTTACTCACCTCAGCGCGCTTTGTCTTATACTCATTCATGAGGGCTTGGAAAATACCATCCTCCTCATCCGTCTCAGGCGTCCATTCACCTAACACTTCCCCAGCTCTAGCTGCAGCTTCCTCGGCTGCCTGACGTAAGGCCGCTTGTTTTTCGTGGTAAAGACGGAAGAATCTTCCTTTAATTTCATCCACTTGATCTTTGACATCCACAATCTTCTCTGAACCAGATTGTGCCACCTGTTCTAACAGTGATTTCAGCTCATTGATGAGCGCTTGTTTTTCGTTATCCATAATAAGATACGCCCTAAAAGGCGAAGTTCAATTAAAATACGCGGCAAAATTAGTATTTTTTTTTCAATTACGCAAATATTTTTTCAAAAAAACTGATATTTACATCTATCATTTTATTCTTTTTGGTACAAAAATGATTAAAAAAGTAACAAAAAGTTGTTTATTCCAAATAAAAGTAGTAATTTTGCGCGGTTTTTTGTCAAATTTAAGTACATGAAGATTAGAAAGAATATACTGATCTTATTTCTCACATTTCTTGCGGGCGTGCAATGCGTGCGTGCGCAAGATGTAAATGTCCCCTATGTCATGGGCTTTGAGGAGAGCGACTCCTTGGAATTGAAGAACTGGGTACTGAACCCCGGAACGAATGCGTGGAAATGTCCCGACCAATGGTGTGTCGGTACTGCTACACACAATAGTGGTAAACAAGGATTGTATATCAGCGACGATGGTGGTTATACGGCTGAATTTGATTCGGCACAGAATGTGCAATATGCCTATCGCGATATACTGCTCCCTAAATCCTCCTACGAATTATCCTTCGACTGGCGTTGCATGGGTAGTGAAAATGCCTGTATGTATGCAGGCTTAGCCCCAAGAAGCAATGTGGAGAATTATATGGTGGCTGACTGGCAAACAGGACGCGTGCCCAATCAGATTGCCAATTGGTGCAATACTTTCGGTGTATTGAAAGGGACGAGCCTTTGGAAAAATGCCTCCATGAAGTTCACCACTAATGGCACTACCGTATATCGTCTCTTCTTCGTATGGTCTAGCACCAACAAGGATAACAATCTTGCCATGCCGTTGGGTGGTTGTATTGATAATGTACAGATTACTTCGGCGCGATGCCCTAAGCCGAAGAATCTCACCGCCTACGCCACCTGCGATTCCCTATGGGTAAACTGGGAAGGCACGAGTGAGTTCTACTGCCTCGAATACCGCAAACGTGGTAAAAACAAATGGACTGTGATAACAGGGATCACCAAAGAGAGCAAGATTCTCGAGGGGTTAGACGAAGGTCTATACGACATGCGTGTCCGTGGTGTATGTGGCGGCACAGAGCAAAATGACACCAGCGCCTACACCTATTTGAACTCTTTTGCTATCTTCTGCCCTGAAAAGCACTGCATCAACTATGTTAACCTATACGATAGTACAAAGGTGTTATGTACGGCAGGTACGTACAAGAACCCCGATATGAATATAGGCGTCATCGATTATGGTTCCGACGATAAATATAGCCGTCACACTGTCAATTGGGAACCCGATATATACGACCCGCGTACGTGTAACCAACTGCCCACTATACCAGATGGAGAATTAGCTTCTGTACGTTTAGGTAACTGGAACAATGGTGCAGAAGGAGAATCGGTTTCCTTCTTCTACACCGCTGACCTAGAGAATGCCGCTATTCTACTTATGAAATATGCCGTCGTCTTAGAAGACCCTGGTCACGGAGCAAACGATAACCCCCGTTTCATGTTAGAGATACTCAACGAAGATGGAGAACTCATTAGCCCCACATGCGGCTATGCCGATTTCTATGCGGACGTAACGCGTCAAGATAAAGGATGGCACTCGTGTGGGAAAGCCCCTGGATCAAGTAGCCCTGTCTCGTGGAAAGAGTGGACTACGATTGGCTTGAACCTCGAAGAAGCGGGTGTGGAAGATGGTGAACTACTTACCATCCGGCTCACTACCAAAGACTGCGCATGGTCGGCTCACTTTGGATATGCCTATTTTACCCTCGGTTGCGCCAGCGCTAAGTTGATTGGTACTAGTTGTGGTAACGATGCTAAACTGTCTGTGGCAGCACCTAATGGTTTCAAATACGAGTGGTATAATAAATACGATAGTTTAGTCTCTACCGAACAAGAATTAGCAGTGGAGCCATCCGACACCACCACCTATCGTTGTCACCTTTCGTACAAGGAGAATGAAGAGTGTAGTTTTGATCTCTACTCGTCCGTTCGCCCTCGTTTTCCCATTGCCGAGTTTGATTATCGCTACGAGCCGTCTGAGTGTGAGAACAAAGTTCGTTTCATCAATCGCAGTCATATCATGACCGTCTTTGATGGCGATACCGTGCATCACTACGATGAACCTTGCGATAGTTACGAGTGGGATTATGGTACCGGAGACATAGGTGCCGAAATCAATCCCGTCTATACCTTCCCTAAACAGGGCGGCATCTATCCTGTTGTGCTCACTTCCGCAATTTCCGAAGGACGCTGCAACGACGAAGACACAATTTGGATCACACTACCTTACCTAAACGATACACTCATTTCCCAAGACACAGCTATCTGCGAGGGTAGTTATATCGTTTTTGGTGAGAAAAAACCTCGATATATTGGTATAGAAGGCACTTTCTATGATACACTCAAGTCTGTTGCTGGTTGCGATAGTATCCGTCAAATCAATGTGGCTGTTTATCCGCAATCCAAGACAACCACGCCAGATACAACCATCTGTAAAGGACAAGTCCTGACCATTGGAGGTAAGACCTTCGCACACAGCGAATCAGCCCCATTCCCACGTTTCTATCTCAATCAATATGGTTGCGATAGCGTAGTCGTATGTAACGTAACCGTGCTCGATAGCATCCTGCCTGTCGTCATCATGAAAGATGTGGAACTTAGCAAGCAGAACTCGGGTGAGTTTACTATTTATGGTACAGGATTTGAACGTTACACCATAACGCATAATGGGGATATGAAGGAATATCCTGCACCGCAAGCAGGCGACACAGTCCTCAAGGGTTACAATGGCGGTGTATTTGTTTTCGAGTTCTTTAATGAACTCAATTGCAGCGAGACCATGACACAAAAGATGTCCTACCCTTGTCAGGATATGATCTTCCAACGCTGGGGAGATGTGCTCTCCGTCTATAATAGCGATCTGATTGGCGGGCAGCAGTTCAAAGCCTTCCAATGGCTCAAAGATAGTGTAGCTATTCCGAATGCGACACTATCGTACTATTACGAGGCTGGCGGGTTAGATACCACAGCCGAGTACCTCATTCAAGTCACCACAATGGAAGATTCTACTTTCATCTCGTGTCCCTATCATCCAGAGCCCTACGAGGCCCCCAAGAGTCAGGCGCAAAAACGCATTGAGAATAGTCGGCTCATCATCGAAGTGAATGGTGCACGCTATAACGCAGAAGGAATAAAGGAGGATTAAGCATGAAAAAAACAATTATCATATGTACTTTAGCCCTTCTTGCTCTCAACTCACAGATATGGGCTGCACCCGCTAAAAAGAATAACAATAGCATGACCGCGGACGAGATACGTCGTTATAACATCCGTCGTTTTGATATCCACAATATCTATGTGTGGGGAGGGGTTGGTTACTCATCCCTACTCCATCCTAGTGTTTCCGCCACCGATGGACTCAACTATACGGGTACTTTCTCTGTCCAAGCCAAAGGAAACGTAGGAGGATTGATTGGTTTAGGTTACGAATATAACTATAAACATTTTCTCTTGTCCGCCGGTCTCGAACTGCGAATTCTCAGCGGTTCCGATCAACTGAATTGGTCTAACCCCTATTCGGTGAGCGGATTGGAATATGATCAAACCAAGTATTACTACCTCACCAACTCACGCGAGAACCCGCTGCTATGCGAACTAACCTTACCTATCCTCTTCGGTGGACAGTGGGACAAGTTCTATTTCAAGGCAGGTGCTAAGATTGGTTACTCGGTCGTAGGTAACTACCAACAATCGATGGACATCCACGCCACTATCTCCGACCCCATGGCGTACGAAGAGTGGCAGATCCCTATGCCTCACTATAATGCAGGGCAATACACGCAGTCGCAAAGTGGAACGAATAAGTTCGGATTGGATATAGCCCTCAGTGCCGAAGTGGGTATCAACTTGGATCGTTTACTCTCTGCCAATTGGCAGCAGAACAACGAAGCCCGTCAACGTCCTAACCGTATGCGTTTAGCGATCTTCGCGGACTATGGGCTCAACAACATGTCTATTCAAGGCAACACAACCATGGTAACCGTGGACGAGAACCAACTGACCTCGCAGTCATGGATGAGCAGCGAATGGGGCACATCCAAACTCAATAGCCTCCTAGTAGGTGTTAAGTTCACGTACTTACTGCAAATGAATAAGGTGAAGGACGAGATGAAGCAGAACGGCTACCTCGCTATCTTCACGTACGATGATCTCAGTATGGCTGCCGTGGGCGGTGCTTCGATCAAAGTGACCAACATGACCACTAAGAAAACATCCAAGCGCACCACCAACTCGCGTGGTTATGCTATCAAACGTGAACCAGAAAGTGATTATACCATCTCTGCGCAATGTAATGGCTTCGAACCCGCAGCAGAACGCGCTTTCTACCACACACGTGACAACGATACCGTGCGTATCGGACTGCATAAGATCGTACCTCCTCCTGCTCCCGTACCAGTCGTAGAGGAGATCATCGTGCCGGAGAAAGAGCAACCCATCATCTTGGAGAACCTCTTCTTCGCCACCAACGAGACCACTATCCTACCACAGTCCGAAGCTAGTCTCAACCAGTTATACCAGATGCTCGCCACGCACCCCGAGGTACGTATCCGTATTACCGGTCACACGGATGATATAGGTAGTGAGGAAGATAACCAGAAACTGTCCGAAGGTCGTGCTAACAGCGTACGTCAAGCTATGATTGACCGCGGTATAGATGGTAATCGTATCGAAGCCGAAGGAAAAGGCGAATCGATGCCGATTGACACCAATGACACCGAGGAAGGTCGTCAACATAACCGCCGCGTAGAATTTATGGTATTGTAATGAAGAGATTACTCTACATATTATTGGCACTCATCCCTGTGTTGCCCGTAGCAGCACAGTCGAATATGATATACTCCTGCGACTTCGAGGACGAAACAGAACGGGCGCAGTGGATACTCAATGCGGCGGCTAACCCGCAGCAGAAAGCTAACCTCACCAATTTCTGGAACATCGGCGAGGCAGGACACTTTGCCCCAAATGGTGAGAATGGCCTATTTATTGGCACCAGCGAAAGTGCCACAGAGAGTGCATGTAGCGGTGCTAAAACGATTGAGAACGTCGCTTACCGTGTCCTCCCTAAGATGGAAGCGGGTAACTACACCATCACCTTCAACTGGATAGCTAACGGCAAAGGTGGACAAGAGGGGTTATATGCCTTACTCGTGCCCGTTAGTACAAACACCTACTCCGGTGCTACTGCCTTAACGATGGCATGGTTCAAACCTTGCGTCATTCCTATGACAGTGGATACGGTGATGCAAGGTACTTCGACTTGGTCGGTTGCTACGGCTCATTTCTCGCTCTCGCAGACCGCACAACTCAAACTCGTCTTTATGTTCTTCGCTACCCGAGGCGCTGCCGTCGATCCGGCACCGGCTGTGGATAATATTGAGATATTCACCAACGTAGGGTGCAATGCCCCCACCAATGTCTCACACACCATCACGGGCATGGATGTGAACCTCCAGTGGGATGGCAATGCCGATAGTTATGATATCCGCACCTATAGTTATGAGACAGGCGCATGGCAAGAACAGAACGTGAAAAGTGCCATAGCTCCTAAGCAAACAGCCCTTATCTCCAATGTCGAAGAGGGTATAGGTGTTTTCTTCCTCCGTTCCCATTGTGGTGACACCCACTCCGAATGGGTCAAGTACGAGAAGTTCATCTTCCATAAAGGTGTACGTTGTATCGACTATATGGATCTGACCAAGAACAACTGCGCCTATGGTTTAACCGCCAACCCTGCTGCTACCAAAGGTGTCATTGACTTTGGGTATGCCGACAAATATAGCCGTCATACACTACACTATGTACCCAACGAGATCGACCCGCGTACCGTAGGAGAAGATGGTTCTTGTCTGAAGACCAAACCCGATGATGCCCTAGCATCCGTACGTTTGGGTAACTGGAATATAGGTGGTGAAGCCGAACAGATCACCTACCAATACAAAGTGGCAGATGACGATAACGCCATCCTTCAACTTCGCTATGCCGTGGTCATGGAAGATCCTAATCACGACGAAGCAGCGCAACCTCGTTTCACCCTCCAAATGACTCATAAGGGTAGTGCTCATATCGGTTGCGGCGAGGCGAACTTTGTCTCTGGCGGAACTCTCTCCCCCGCCGAAGGATGGCATACCATAGGCGAAGGGACTGCGAAGGTTATGTGGAAAGAGTGGACAACTGTCTCTATCAACCTACAAGACTACATTGGCGAGACTATCACCATCAAACTCACCACCTACGATTGCACCCAACAAGGTCACTATGGTTATGCCTACTTCACCCTCGGTTGCTCGGGTGGCGAGATGTCTGGACTGAATTGTGGTGAGGATAATCCTACTACGAAGTTCACGGCTCCAGAAGGTTTCAAGTACCGCTGGTATTTAAACGATCCCACACAGGTACTCAGTACCGCCGATACGTTCATCATCGACCCTATGGATACCCTCACCTACCATGTCGATGTGATTAATAAAACGAATGAGGATTGCTTCTATACCTTGTCCGCATGCGGTTGGCCACGTATCCCCGTGCCCGTAGCAGACTATAGTGCTGTGGCAGAACGCTGCAAGAACGTGGTAATGTTTAACAACAAGTCCTACATCAAACTCAAGAATCAAATAACAGGCAAATACGAGCGTTCCAACGAAAAGATCACCAGTCTCTATTGGGACTTTGGCGATGGTACCGAAGTGGTACAATGTTTGGATTCGATGGTGAAGCACCTCTATCCCGATACAGGTGGCGTCTATACCATGCGTCTGAGTGCAGGTATTAGCAACGATGCATGCGTCGAAACCTTAGAGTTGCCTATCCGCCTACCTAACTTGCAGATTCCGCCTACTGACGAATCCGAACATGTTTGCCGCAAAGACTACCCATTTGGTTATCCTTATTACACCGATTACGGAGAAAAGATAGCGGTGTTCTTCCACGATATTGACACCATCCTCACCCTCGTATCTAAGGTATCTGGCTGCGATAGTCTCATCAACTACTCGCTCCGTTGGTCAGACACTATTCCTTTCCCCGCAGACATGACTATCTGCGAAGGGGACACTATCCTCTTCAAGGACACTCTCCTCACCACCGATGGCGTCTATTGTCGTCCCTTCACTGATCAGTACGGCTGCGACAGCATCGTCGAACTCACACTCCGCACGACCCCGCTACTAGCTATCCGCTACCGCGATAGTTTCTATGTGTGTGAGGATGATCGCGTCCTGGAGATAGAGTACGAGACCATTAGTGGCGAATTCAATGAGATGCTCATCCGTTTCGATGCCAAAGCCCAAAGCAAAGGTATGGATTCCCTCTATATATTCCACTCAGATGATGAAGTGCAGATACATATCCCCGATAGTATAGCCCCTACCCTGCTCTCCGCACACGTGGAGTTCACTCCGAACAACTGCTCCGTCTCGGACAAGGACATACTCGTAGAACTGCGCTATGCTAACTCAATATTCAAGGTCAAGAAAGGGATGCTCGGCGTGATGAACGAGCGCTTCAATGGTGGACAATATATTTGGGATAGTTTTCAATGGTACAAGAACGATACGAAAATCAACGGCGCTACTTACTCCGTCTTTTCCGTCACAGATGAGGATATCGATAGTCGTTTCTCCGTCGAACTGGTACGTCACAACGATGCAGATAGCGCACACGTGCGTGCGTGCGAAATTATATATAAGGCTATTCCTACTTACCCCGCCACACACACCACAGCAGCTCCCTATGAAGTGTATAACACTACGGGGCACAAAATGGGCGAATGGAACACCATCCACGAAATAAGCGGACTCGTTCCGGGCATATATATCATTAAAGATCAACAAGGCAATGCGTACAAACTCTTCTATTAAATATATCCTACTGCTCGTAGGTTTGTGCGCATGGACAACCTTGATTGCCGAACCTAAGATGAATAAAGTGCAGAGTTACATGTGGGTAGCGCTCGCCGGTGGTGAAGCCAATAACCTCCACTATGGCACGTCTATTCAGGCTAAGGCTGGTGTTGGTGCTAACCTCGGCTTGGGTTACGAACTCCAATATGGTGCTTTCCTCTTCGGTGTGGGTTTTGAAGGTAGTTACCAACTCAATCGCGATGCTATGGCTACATACTTGGAGCAGTATTCGCGTACCGATTTTGAAAACGAACCTGTCCTCTATGGTTACTACCACGAGAACTACCTCCAAACGGACAATGCTTTCCGTGTGAATGTGCCTATCTATGTGGGAGGACGCTTTGGAGACTATTTCTATGCCACCATCGGTGCTAGCATCAACCTACCCGTTGCCAACTCCTATCAAGTGCAGACCAATATGCTGACCCAAGGCATCTACGAATGGAGTATTGAACCCGTCCGTACGCAAGGTATCAACGATTTTACAACTTATGGCTACTACGCCATGAGCCCTTATACCTATAAAGCGTCCTACAAGGACAAGATGTCCGTACATGCACGTCTGGAACTAGGTTCATTCATTCCCTTGGAGAAAACGAAGACCCAATTGCGTGTCGGTGTCTATGCCTCTTATGGTATCCGTATGGGCTCGGCTAGCACGAATAACTTGCTTAATCTCAGTCAAGTCAACTTAGACCCCAAAACGCAGAATGAACAAGATCTCAAGGACCATATCCAATGGCGGCCACTCAATCAGTCCAACCTGTATAGCCAATTGCCGCACAACTTGGAGGTGGGAATCAAAATAACAGTGCTCATCAATGTGGATAACACCCATACACCATGTCACTGTTACAACTATTAACACGAAAGATATTGTATATAGACAATATTAACTTTATTATTAACAAATTAAACAACACAAGTATGAGACACAAACTACTTATGTTACTGGCTGGTTTAATGATGACCGTAGCCAGTTTTGCAGGCAAAGAGGAACTCTATGTCCTGTACGAGGGGTTTGAAAGTGACAGCACTTTTGCCACTTGGAGTCAAGAGAATGTGCTGGGTAATCAAGCTTGGGCAGTTGAACCCGATTCAGTTGCCAAGTTCCCCATTGGAGCGTTTGAGGGGAACTATAGAGCCGCTTTACGCAACACCTCTTCGCAGACTCAACATTTCGTAACCCGTTTAGTTTCACCTGTCATGAACATCTCGGAGACTTTCCGACCTATTCTGGTGTTCGCCCATGCGCAAGCTCAACGCACTGGCGACTTCGACACGCTCCGCGTGTACTACCGCACCAGTGCGGAAGGCCGTTGGGTCAAACTCAAAGAGTTCGACGAGAAGATCACTAAATGGCAACTGGACACTATTGCCCTGCCTGCCCAATGTGCGACCTATCAGATTGCCTTTGAAGGCACAGATAATTATGGTCGTGGAATCGCGTTAGACGAGGTGATTGTTCGTCCCGAACCCACCTGCGAGACCGCTAACAACATCAGTTTCAATGGTTTGACCGTCAACTCTGTTGACCTGCAATGGATTGGATCGTTCGATACAGACTCCTTCCATGTCGTCTTATCCACGGCAGCAGAAGATCCCGCATCCGTTGTTTTGGATACGATGGTCTATGACTTCGGCGTCCAAATAACAGGCTTGATCCAGAACACCAAGTACTATGTAGCTATCCAAGCTAACTGTGGTATGGAGCAAGCAGAATGGGCACAAACATCCTTCACTACGAAGAACCAAGTCAACGTGCCTTATGTACAAGACTTCAACATGGAATATGCGGCTGGAACTATCAGCCACGTGGACTACTGGACACACGGCACCAGCATCAAGAAAGAGGATCTGTCGATGGAGTTTATGCCTTTCATCAATCAGAATTCCTCCGAGACTTCGTTGAAGAACTATTCGTATTCTTCTACAACCTGTCTCGTCTTCACGGGTGCACGTAACACCTCTTCCGCTATTCCTGCGGGCGAGTATGTCTATGCCGCTACCCCCGAGATCAATATCGAGCGCATCCAAGACGCACAAGCCGAGTTCTGGGGAACGGTTTATACCTATTACAATAACGATATGGCAGCCGGTCTCATCGTCGGTGTTATGACCGATCCTTCCGACTTCACCACCTTCGTGCCTGTGGACACCGTCTATATCCAAGGTGCACAGACTTTCGATCGTTTTACTGTCTATTTCTCTGACTACAAAGGAGATGGTAAGTACATCGCTTTTGCAAGTAATTTCACGGAGAAGGACAATATCTTCTACATGGATGATCTCACTATCAAGTCAGCACCTGCTGTTAAAGCTCCTACTAACGTGAGTGTGTTCAATACCACTTCTACGAGTTTGATGGTGAATGCGAACATGAATGGCGAGAGTGCTTCTAAACTCTATATCACCAAGCACACCGTTAATCCTACGACCCAACGCGTGCTGCTCGATCCGACCGATTCTACGTTTGGTGCAGAGAACATCATCGCTACGTATGATGTCACCGCGTTCCCATACAAAGTCGAACTGCCTGCTACTGTTAATGGTCAGTTCGTACAAGTGTATGTACAGAACATCAAGGGCGAGCAAGGTAGTGATTTCCCTCTGCCTATCAAGCAACTCATTCCTATGCGTTGGGATGGTGTTTCCGAGTTCATACTAAACTTTGATACCACCACTGCATCTAAGAACTACACTGTCAACGAGTTAAAGAACTTCTGGAACAACTCCGCATCCTATACCTACCCGTACGAGATGATCACAGACGTTATGGTTCAACCCGGTCTGAGTTCGTCTTCGACCATCTATACGGTTCGTTATCCATTATTGAGTTCCGCAGCTTCCAAGTATCATAGTGCAAAGGGGGCCGTTTATCTCAAACGCGACCGCCGTGTCTTTGGGGATGGTACAGTATGGGTTATGCCTCACGGACAATACATTGCTTTGCCCGAGATCGCAGTCGCAGATATTGCGGACTCCTATATCCAGTTCTACTCCGCTTCCTATAGCAATGCTCACCCCGAAGCAGCCGGTGTCTATGTCGGTATGATGACCGACCCATTCGATGCCACTACGTTTGATACGATCGCTTTGGTGACTACGGAGAATGACTTCCGTATGGCACTCGTTTCCTTCGCGGACTACAAGGGTGCAGGAACTTTCCCTGCTATCATGGCTGCCACCATGCTTACCGACGAGAGTTGGTCTGGTGGTTCAGGCTCAGGTAGCGGTTCGTCCTATAAGGACTACTACATGAGTGCTACTTGGATTGACGATATCTCTTATCTCAAGAAAGGTGGTTGCATGCCTGCTACCGCCCTCAAGGCTGAGAATATCTCCTTTGACAAAGCTACCCTCGTATGGAATGCCAACGAGATGAAGGAATGGATTGTCAATGTCTATAAGGATGCTGCGAAGAAAGATACCCTCTTGAGCGACACTGTGAAGGTAAATAGCCTATCGTTGGATTCACTCATGCCTCATACCACCTATTGGTTTGAAGTCATCGCACTCTGCGGTGGTAAGGAGTATCCATCTGATCTTTCTTCGTTCAAGACCATCTGCCGTCCTTCCGAACTCATTCCTTATACAGAAGACTTCGAGAGTTATACGGGCGGTTCTACTACCCAAGACCTTCCTGCTTGCTGGACTATCCAGTTGCAGAAATATACCTACTCGGGTAGCGGCGAAAGCAGCACCTCTTGGTATCCATATATCTACAACTATGCTTCTACGGCACACGCTGGTAATAAGTGCTTCTACTTCTGCTATAGCAGTTCTACGACAGGTGTAACACCTTCTATGGTGGGCAAACCCTCTGTAGCTGTATTGCCTCTGATGAGCGAGCGTTTGGATACCCTCCAACTGAGCTTCTGGATGAAGGCGGGTGGTAGTGCACTCGTGAACGATACCGTTTATGTGGGTGTCATGTCCGATCCTGAGGATATATCTACTTTCGATACCATTACCATGGTACGATCCACGCTCAACTACACCGAGTACATCGTTCGTCTGGAGAACTACAAGGGTGAGGGCAAGTACATCGCCTTCATGAAGACCGCTCGTGAATCGTCTCGTAGCCTCTATATTGATGATGTTAAAGTGGATTTCCTCGCTAACTGCGAGAAGATCCAAGGCGTTGCTGCTTCTAACTTCCATTCGGCAGGTGCTACCATCTCTTGGGTAGCACAATCATCTTCCTTATGGGAAATGGTGGTAACCGACAAGTCCGTGGCTGATCCAGCCGCAGCAGGTACTAACCTCGTTCAGGACACAATCGTCGCTGCTAATCCATTCAGCATCGACTTCTGCCCGGAGACCAACAAAGAGTACTTCGTCTATGTTCGCGCTATCTGCGACGAAAGCAACAAGGGTGAGTGGTCGAACGAGATCAGCTTTAAGACCATTTGCGTCGCTCAATCCGCTGCTGAATACGGTTTGATTGACTTCGCCGAGAAGGACTTCAAGACCAATAAGTTCCCCTGCTGGACAGTGGGTCGTCGTGAGGGTACTACCGCTGTTCCTTCCATCACCGATGGCAGCCACCTCTATATGTTCAACTCCGCTACATCCGAAGGTGCATACGCCATCATGCCTCCTATCGACATCGATAGCATCAATCGTCTGCAAGTACGTTTCACCGCTGCGGGTGGTACAGGTGCTGCTTACTTACGCGAACTGACCGTAGGTATCATCACCAACCCCAACGACCTCAGTACTTTCACGCCGTTGGAGACCGTTAAGTTACCATTGGTAGCTACGACGATTAGCAAAGCCAACCATACCAAGAACCTCGAAGAGGCACAGACCTATGTTGTTCGTTTCAATGACTACTTCGGTGACTATGAGGGCAACTATGGTAAGCAGATCATGTTCATCTCCGAGAACGGTGGTGTAGCCAACTACGTCTATATCTACTCCATGCAAGTGGATACGATCCCATCTTGTTGGGAGCCTATCAACATTGATGAGGTAGAGGTGAATACCTACGACGCTACCATGGCTTGGGACAGCATCAGCAATAACTACGAAGTACAACTGCTCAACGCGAAGAAAGAAGTGATTGTAGATACCCTCGTAGCTAATAACTCGATTAAGTTCGAGGGTCTCGAGATGCTTACTTCCTACTATATGCAAGTGCGTACTATCTGCGGCATCGGTGACACCAGTTTCTGGTCACCTATGGCTAAGTTCACCACCCAATGCCCTGTGGCTTACGAACTGCCTTACGAGGAGAACTTCGATTCCTATACCGCTAAGACCACGGCTCCACGTGTTCAACCGAACTGCTGGACAACTTGGTATAATGGCTTAGACGCTGTAACGGCTTCCACCGCTTACTGCTACATCTATGCTACCGCGAAGAAAGGTACTTCTGGTAATGGCTTCTACATGGGCTCGACCACAGGTAATGCCGCAGGTACTACTCCTGCTACGCAATCCGTAGTCGTTCTACCTGCCATGAATGGCTTGCAGACGGGTCTGCTGCACTTCAATGCCAAGGCTTCTAGCACCACGGGTACACGTGCCCTCAAGATTGGTATGGCGGAATACAACGAACCTTACGACAGCATCCTCAGCACAGTTGTTTGGATCGACTCGGTTGAGGATATTGCTGGCAAAGACTGGACTTATTACACCTTCGATTTGGCTGCATACAAAGGTGCAGGCAAGCACATCGTTATCATGAACTATGGTGGCAATCTGGCTGCAACTTCGCTCTCAACGACTGGTCAATACGTATATATCGACGATATCTATGTAGAGAAAGCACCTTCGTGCTTCCGTCCTATTGATGCTGCCTTCCAAAGCGCAACGGCTAACTCGCTCACCTTCTCTTGGAAACCACAAGGCGAAGAGATACAGTGGGATGTAGTATGCGTAGAGAAGGATGCCGAGATCGGTACAACCTTCATCACCGTCGATACGATTCCTGCTACCATTACAGGCTTGCAAGATAGTAAGGAGTACGACTTCTATGTACGCGCTAACTGCGGTGGCGGTGATGTCTCCGAATGGAGTGCAGTGGCTTCTGGTAAGACCCTCTGCCGTGTGAATGCCGAGGATGCTGCATGGAACTTCGACGATGCTGCTACCCAAGTGCAGAGCACGCTCTCTACCTCGACTACCTACAAGGAAGAGCAATGCTGGCTCTATGGTAACAAGATGAGTACATCGTACTCCTATGCTCCTTATATTAACAAGAACAGCTATTCTTCGGAAGTTATCTCTACTAGATATGCTTATTCCGATAGTTGCGCTTACAAGTTCTACTCTACTGCAACTTATAATGGTGCATACGTCGTTATTCCTGAACTCATTGCCGATCTCGACACCATGCAAATCAGCTTCAAGGGTCGTGCCGTTTACGAGTCTTACAGCACCACTGCTGCTACGCGTGGTCAGTTCACCAAGTACTACAACACCTATGCTACGGGGACGTACGCACGTGGTATCAAGGTAGGTACGGTGACCGATCCATACGATATGTCCACCTTCGAGGAGTTGGTTGACTACCAGTTCCAAGAGGTAACGAATGCCGTTTGCTCGACCAAGGTCGAAGGCGACTACTGGGAGGATGTAACCGTTTCGCTCTATCAGGCTAAAGGTAAATTTATTGTCTTCCTCTCTGAATACAATGCAACCAACTACGCATGGATTGATAATGTCCGCGTAGAGAAAGAGTCGGGTCTGAACATGCCTACCAAGCTCCAATTGAACGAAGAAACGCTCATAGGTGACTACGCTGAATTCACTTGGGCTTCACGTGCGCCGAAGTTCGAAGTTGTTCTCAAGAACGATAAGGACAGCATCCTACGTACCGACACCGTCACCACAATGGCTTATGCCTTCAGTGCTCTGGAGCCTATCACTAACTACGTCGTAGAGGTGAGCGCTATGGATGCCGAAGGACAAGTCAAATCGGCTGCTGCTAAGAAAGTCTTCAAGACCCCTTGTATGCCTACTACTATGGACAAGGCTAAATGGGACTTCAAGAACGCTTCCAACGCTTACACGGGTAGTACTAGTTATCTCATACCTGACTGCTGGGATGCAGGGCAGTTGACTAAGGCTTCGGCTACGTCCTTGCTTTATATGCCACAGGCTAAGCAGAACAATGGTAACACGTACAACTACTCGCGTGATAAAGAGGATAAGACCGACCGCGCATTGCAGTTCTATAACTACTCCAACACCTATGGTAATAGTTATGCTATCCTGCCCGAACTCAATGTGAACATGGACAGCACCGCTCTCCGTTTCTGGGTACGTTGCGCACAGTTCTGGCCTGCTGATGCTGCTTTGGCAGCCAACAAAAACAAAGCACGCGAAGCCAACACCAACTATCCGAAGGAACTGCAGGTAGGTGTCATCACCGATGAGGCTGATCCTACGACCTTCACGATGATTGACCGCGTTGTTTATCCGTACGAGATCCTTGCTACCAACTACGATTACAACGATGAATCGGGTAACAACTACTGGTACGAGGTTATCCTGCCTCTCAAGAAATACAAAGATCTTGGTCGTATCGTTCTCTTCTACCCATTGGGCACGAAGACGGGTTATATGTACATCGACGACATGGAAGTAGTCATGGCTGACTTCTGCACGCCTATCACCAACATCCAAGCGGCTAATATCTCATCCGATGCGATGGATATCACTTGGTCTATCGTAGGTAAAGATAGCGTACAACTGCAAGTTGCTACAACAGCTGAGTTCGACTCGGCTTCCATCGTGGTAGATAGTATCTTGGTCGACGCCGAAGGCTTGTATCAAGTGAAGGATCTGCAACCTGGTCAAGACTACTATGCTCGTCTCATGCACTTCTGCGCAGAAGACGAAGCGTCTGATTGGGCTGTCAGCGAGAAAATCACTACCTACTACGCTGTTCGCTTCACCGAGAAGTTCAACGAAGTTCGCACCTATCCTACCAACTGGAGCCGTGCTAACTCGAAGGTCAAAGAGGTTCTCTACGACAGTATCACACCTAACCCAATCGCTGAAAGCATCACCGCTAACTGGGTACGTGATCCGAACACAGGTGACATCGCTGTTTCGACAGGTACGGCTACCGGTTCATCCTCTTCTTCCACCTATTACAACTACTGGTTGATCACTCCTATGATTGACCTCACGAAGTTAGGTTCAGAGGATTCGCTCATGCTCACCTTCGATGCTTATCTCACGAACAATAATGGTAACCAACCATTCAACCTGCCTGCTATCCACGACCAGTTAGTCGTTGTAGTCAGCCTCGATGGTGGTAAGACCTTCTTGCGTGAGAATGCGACCATCTGGGCAGTGGATACTACCGATGCTGATCGTGCTTATGACTTCACAGGCACAAAGGCTATCCGTATGATCGACCTGTCTAAGTATGCGGGTCAAAATATCAAGATCGCCTTTGCACACAGCGCATACAGTGAGTTAGGTGTTGCTTGCTCGAGCAACGAGATGCATGTAGACAATGTCCAACTCAACACCTACGTTAAGAACGAGTATGCTCAGACTATCCTGGAGTGGACAGACTATGAGGACGCTAACTTCCAATTGGATGCTGACGAACTCATTCCTGGTACAACTACCACTTATGAGAAGTATGTGCAATCTACTGGCATCAACGATGACCAATACACGATTCTGAACTTGACCGTTGTTCCTGAGATTATCAATACCATCGCAGACACCATCTGCTATGGTGATAACTATATGGAGAACAACTTCGAGATTTATGGTGCTACTAAGGGCGCTGAGTACAAGCAAAAACTCACTACTATTTCAGGTGCAGACTCGACTGTTATCCTCAACCTCTACGTGTATGCGAAGATTGAGTCCACCGTCGAGAAGACCATCTGCCAAGGTGACTACTTTGAGTTCAATGGTGTGAAGTATTACACCAACACCATCCATACCGATACCCTCATTTCGTTGGTAACGGGTTGCGATAGTCTCAACACCCTCTATCTCACCGTTAACGCTATTCTCACCGGTACAACCGAAGAGCATCTATGCCCAGGCGACTCCGTCGAGTTTGGTAAGTATGGTAAGATTGGCAAAGAAGGTACCTATATAGATACAATCAAGAACGCACTTGGTTGCGATAGCGTTGCCACGCTCATCGTTTATACGCATAACAGCGATTCTTCGACCACCCGCGCTATCATTCTCCAAGGTGAGAAGTATAACAAGGGTCCATGGCAAGGTCTTGGTACGGCTGGCGATTATCCTGTTACTCTCCAAACCGTTTGGGGTTGCGACAGCGTCGCTACGCTCCACTTGATGGTAGCTGATGTCACCCTCCAAGTCACCGACCAGATTCAAGTCGAAGATCTGCCTTATATCGTCAACGATACAGAACTGCTGCCTGTAGGTACAGTTGAAGGTACTTATGTTCGCAATATCGAGGTTAGTGGCCAGAATGTTCAACTCACCATCATCGTGGGTGAACCGACCGGCTATAACAATGTCGATGCAGAAGATAACACCATCAAGCGTATCGAAGACAATCAGCTCATCATCTACAAGAACGGCAAACGCTACAACGCCCTCGGCGCTGAAGTCCGTTAACCACTCGTAGTATAGTACATAAAAAGGCTGCCATTTGGTAGCCTTTTTTGTTTTTTATATAGAAATTATTTGCATATTCCAAAAAAAAGTTGTATCTTTGCGGCGTTTTTTGTGAACTCATTTAAAAGTAGATAATATGACTAATCAACCTCAACAGACGGGAACGCTATATAACGCGCTGACCGCTGGCAGTAAAATCATTGGCACCATCGTCGCAGATTCTGACTTCCGCATCGATGGCGTCGTAGAAGGTGACATCCAGTCCAATGGCAAAGTGGTCATTGGAGAGCAAGGCCGTATCAAAGGTAACATCGAGTGCCAAAACGCCGAGATTTTAGGTCGTTTGGAAGGCAAGATAGAGACTAAGCACACCTTGGCGCTGCGCGCATCCGGAAACATCCAAGGCGATGTGACCACCCAAACACTCATCGTTGAGCCTAATGCTGTATTCAACGGCTCGTGCTCTATGGGTAAAGTTGCAACAGAGAAGAAACAATGAGAATAAAACCATTCAAGGGCATTCGCCCTCCTAAAGCGCTCGCCAAACAGGTGAGCAGCCGTCCGTATGATGTACTCGACTCCGAAGAAGCACAAGCAGAGGCGGCAGGGAACGAGAAATCGCTCTATCATATCATCAAGCCGGAGATCAACTTCACCCCTATCATCGACGAACGGGATGAACGCGCCTATCGCAGTGCCGTAGAGCAGTTCCAGCGTTTCCAAGACGAAGGTTGGCTCGTGCAGGATAACAAAGAGCAGTACTACGTCTATGCCCAGACTATGAACGGCCGTACCCAGTACGGACTAGTCGTAGCCGCATGGGTAGAGGACTATATGGAGGGACGTATCAAGAAGCACGAACTGACCCGCAAAGATAAAGAGGAAGATCGTATGGTGCATGTGCGTATCAATAACGCCAACATCGAACCCGTATTCTTCGCTTACCCCCATCAGAACGAGTTAGACGCTATCATCGCACAGGTGACTGCACAGCAACCTGAATACGATTTTATCAGCGACCTTGACGGTTTTGGCCACACGTTCTGGGTCATCTCTGACGATGCTCTTATCGCACGTATCACGGAGATATTCAAGGACATACCTGCCATGTACATCGCCGATGGACACCATCGTTCGGCTGCCGCAGCATTAGTGGGTAACGAGAAAAAGAACCTCAATCCGAGCCATACCGGTAACGAGGAGTATAACTATTTCCTCGCCGTATGTTTCCCCGATAACCAACTCAAAGTGATGGACTACAACCGCGTAGTGAAAGATCTCAATGGTCTTACCGAACGCCAGTTCCTCACCCGTCTGAGCGAAGATTTCATGATCGAGCCCAAGGGCTGCGAGATATACCATCCTAACGCGTTGCACAATTTCTCACTCTACCTTAACGGCGAATGGTACTCGCTCACTGCCCTACCCGGTCGCTACAAGGATAATGATCCTATCGAGGTATTAGATGTAACCATATCGTCGCGGCTTATCTTAGATAATGTATTGGGTATCAAAGATCTCCGTACCGATAAACGCATCGATTTTGTAGGTGGCATACGAGGGTTAGAGGAACTTAAGCGCCGTGTCGATAGTGGCGAGATGAAGGCAGCATTGGCACTCTACCCCGTCACAATGCAACAGATCATAGACATCGCAGACTCGGGCAATATCATGCCACCTAAGACGACCTGGTTCGAACCCAAACTCCGCTCCGGACTCATCATCCATAAGTTAGTGTGAAAATAGTAAAGATCATATTATGTGTAGTGGTGGCAGCGAGTATGTGCACCTCTTGTAGTATCCAAGCGCGGATTAAAAAGGCCGATAAGAAATATGCTATCGGCGAATACTACGACGCAGCAGATATATACAAGCAGTGCTACAAGCGTGTCTCGTCCAAGACGCAGAAACAACTCAAAGCCCACGTCGCTTTCTACCAAGCCGAGTGCTATCGACATATCAATAACACCCGCGCTACTACCTGCTACCAAAACGCTATTCGTAATAAGTATCAGGACTCTATCGTCTATCTGCACTACGCCCTCGCCCTGCAGTACCAAGCTAAGTACAAAGAGGCTGAGAAACAGTACGATATCTACCTCCAAGCCCATCCCAACGACTACGTCGCTCGTGCCGGCAAATATGCGTGCATGCAAGTAGCCGAATGGAAGAAAGATCCGACACGATACAAGGTAGCCCTAGCTAAGCCGTTCAATCAAAAGCGTACGATTAACTTCGCCCCTGCTTTCATCGGCTCGTCCGGAGATGCGCTCATGTTCACCTCTAATCGTCAGGAACAAGCGTCGGGCAACAAGAAATCGCTCAAACGCCCCAGTCCTGTTACCGGTGCACAGACCTGCAAACTATATTCAGCGCGCAAGGATGCCGCAGGCAAATGGCAAGACATCGAGTTAGCCGAAGGACTATATGGGGACAGTGAAAGTGGCAGCGAGAGTGATAGTGTACCTAAAGCTGGTTCGGCAGAAATGGGCGTATGCTGCTTCTCTGCTGACGGCAAGACGATGTTCTTCACCTACTCCTTACCCATCAAAGGACAAGATCAGGGGGCAAAGATATACACCGCTTCGCGTGCGAGTGGTCAGTGGGCTGAACCGCAAGAGGTCAAACTCTTCAGCGACAGCACGATCACAGTTGGTCATCCCGCCCTCTGTCCCACAGGCGATACCCTCTACTTCGTATCCGATGCCCCCGGAGGTATAGGTGGCAAAGATATATGGATGGCTGAATTGGATAACGGCGAATGGGTCAATCCACAGAACTTAGGCTCACGCATCAACACGACCGAGGATGAACTCTACCCCACTATCCATGCAGATGGTTCGCTCTATTTTGCCTCTAATGGTCACCCAGGCTATGGCGGTTTAGATATCTTCCATGCCATCAAAGATACAGTCGATACCTTAGGTTGGCTCGTGTATAACATGGGCACACCCTTTAACTCCAATGGCGATGACTTTGGTATCACCTTCGAAGGTAACTCGCAGAACGGTTTCTTCTCATCCAATCGCGCTCAGAAAAAAGGGTTTGACGAGATCTACTCCTTTATCCTACCCGAGATGGTTTTTCAGGTTGAGGGTGCCGTCACAGATAACAACAACGAACCTATCGGCGAAGCCAAACTGCGTCTCGTCGGTAACGATGGTACGAACACAAAGATGTCCGTCCGTAAGGATGGTACATACTCCACCAAACTGCATCGCGAGGTCAAATATGTGATGCTCGCCTCCGCCCGCGGTTACCTCAACCAGACTGCCACTTTCCACACATTGGATCTCAAAGATAGTAAGACCTACGAGCAGAACTTCAACCTCGCTCCTATCTCCAAACCGGTTACGATGGGGAACATATTCTACGACTTCGGTCAGTGGACACTCACCGCTAGCAGTGAGACGGGCTTGCAAGCAATGGTCAAACTGCTCAACGATAACCCGAACATCACCATCGAGATGGCTGCCCATACGGATATGATCGGTGATTCTATCTCGAACAACACCCTCTCGTTTAAGCGCGCTAAGTCCGTGTGCGATTACCTCATTAAGCATGGCATCGAAGCAGAACGACTGACTCCCGTCGGCTATGGCGAATCCAAGCCCGTCGTAGCGGATGCAGCACTACATAAACAGTACTCTTGGATCCCACAGGATCAAGTACTCGACGAGGCGTTCATCCTCACGCTATCCAAAGAGCGCCAGGAGATATGCAACCAGATCAACCGCCGCACCGAGTTCAAGGTGCTCAAAACAACGTATAAACTGTATTAATATGCAACAATACTTAGACCTATGCAAACGCGTGCTGGAAGAAGGCACAGAGAAGCATGACCGTACTGGAACGGGCACTATCTCTATCTTTGGTGCCCAGATGCGTTTTCACATGGCGGATGGTTTTCCGCTATTAACCACAAAGAAACTGCACCTCAAGTCCATTATCTACGAACTGCTGTGGTTCCTGCAGGGAGACACGAACATCCGTTACCTACAAGAGCATGGCGTCCGTATCTGGAATGAATGGGCAGACGAGAATGGCGATTTGGGGGCTGTTTATGGACATCAGTGGCGCTCGTGGCCGGACTATAATGGCGGCTCGATTGACCAGATCGCCAATGTAGTCAACATGATCAAAACCAATCCCGACTCGCGTCGTATGATGGTTTCGGCTTGGAACGTTGCCGAAGTAGACAAGATGGCTCTGCCACCTTGCCATTCGCTCTTCCAATTTTATGTGGCAGATGGTAAGTTATCGCTGCAACTCTATCAGCGTTCGGCAGATATCTTCTTAGGTGTGCCGTTTAACATCGCCTCCTACGCGTTACTGCTGCAGATGATGGCGCAAGTGACAGGGCTGCAGTGTGGCGATTTTGTGCACACCTTAGGCGATGCCCATATCTACCTCAACCACTTAGACCAAGTACGTCTCCAACTCACCCGAGAACCACGTCAGTTGCCTACTATGCATATTAACCCCGAGGTGAAGGATATCTTCGGCTTCCAATACGAAGATTTTGAGTTACTCAACTACGATCCCCATCCTCACATTGCAGGAGTTGTTGCCGTATGATTAGTATTATTGTTGCCATAGCCGAGAACTACGCGATAGGGCTCAAAGGAACACTCCTTTGCCACTTACCGAACGACTTAAAGCACTTTAAGTCCACTACCGCTGCCCACACCGTTATCATGGGTGAGCGCACATTCTATTCGTTACCCAAGCACCCACTACCTAATCGCCGAAACATCGTCATCACGGATCAAGCCGGCAAGACCTTTGAGGGTGCCGAAGTAGCCTACTCTATTGCTGAGGCACAAGCGCTCGTGCAACCCGACGAGGAAGCATTCATCATCGGTGGAGGTATGGTCTATCGACAGTTCATGCCATTGGCAGATAAACTGTATATCACCCATATCCACCACGCTTGGCCGGAGGCGGATACGTTCTTCCCAGAAATAAAAGCAGAAGATTGGCGTCTTATCAGTGAGGAACATCACGACGCCGATACCGATCACCCCTATTCGTACACCTTCGCCGAGTATATAAGGCGATGATGTCCTGTAGGATGTACTATCTCTATTAGATCTTTGAGGATCTCGTCGGGGTGGACAACCCCTCTTTCCCAGAAGTTATTGGCGCCAGATGGCGTCGATTGGGCTAACCAGTTATAGACGTTACCCGTCTGATACGCCCGCAACCAGGCGTAGCGCTTATCCATAGCCTTCAATTCGGCTAACGTGCGGGCATTCACTCCTACCCACACCTCCGCGTCGCGGAAAGTGAGCAGCGCTTTCTCCATCGTGAGCGGGATACTCGATAACCTATCGTCGTCATAGAACGCATACTGTGCTCCCGCGTCTAGGAAAAGTTTGCCCATGAACGTGTTCCCACTCGGCACATACCACGTACCACGAAAATCGTTGCCCGCCATGACCATCCGTCCTTGTACGCCTAAGACAGAAGCGGCTAACGTGTCGTATCGCGCCACGACAGACTGGTAGATAGAGTCCGCCCGTTCGCGACAACCGAGCACATCACCAAAAGTTGTTATCCATGCTGTCCGTTGCAAGGGCGAAGACTCCTGCCATTCGTGGATATCAACGACCCGCAAACCAAGACGCTTCATCTGCGCTGCTACCTTATCTTGCGTATAGGACGAGACGAACACCACATCCACATGCGCCTGTAGCAGCCGTTCGATATTGGGTGACATCGCATCGCCGAGGTCGATGACCGAGTCCGATAGTGGAGTATATATAAGGTCTTTGTTGCACACAGCAACGACCTTATCCAACTCGCCTAACGCATCGATGAAACCAACATGAGTGCAGGATGTCACCGCCACGCGCGTCACCGGCTGCTGGTGGAAAAAAGAGGCAGGGGTTCGTTGACATCCAACCATCACCCCTGCCACTAATATGACTTCTAAGAGTCGTTTCACGTAAGTTGTTAATACTAATTGGATTAGTTTATCACCAATTTGGGTGCAAAGGTACACTTTTTTTTGCATATATGCAAGAAAAATTTGCATATTTCATTTATTTTTTGTACTTTTGCACGCTTTTTAAGGAAAAATAGTATGAAACGGACTCTTTTATGCATTACCTCTATTCTGTGCGTAGCGATTGCTATGGCACAGACGGACTCGTTTGAGGAGTTTAAGAAAGCCCAACGCGCAGAGTATAATCAGTTTAAGAAAGATCGTCAGGCGGAGTTTGACGCTTTTCGTAAACAGGTTAACGCGGAGTACGCTAAGATGATGCGAGAACGCTGGCAACCGGTGGAGACCCAGCCCGCTATCCAAGAGCCCGAAGTTCCAAAGATTGCCCCCGTCGTGTGCGAGGAACCACAACCCGACACCATCCAGCAACAGGATACCGTCCGACAGCCCGACACCGTGGTGTTACCGAAGAAAGATACGATTGACCGCATAGCAGTTAAACGAGATACGATAGCCGTACAACCGATCAAGCAGCCGGTGAAGATCGCTATCCAAGCCGTGCCCGTCATTATCCCTGTTCCCGAACCTGCCCCCGAACCGATTGCACCCGTGGTGGAACCTAAGGAAGAGAACTTCCTCACCGAATCGGTACTGTTCTATGGCACAAAGATTGCCCTCCACTATCCCGCCTCCGCTACCTTCCGATTAGCCGGGATCAGTGAGAAGCAGTTATCTGCCGCATGGACTCAGTTGTCCAACAAGAGTTACGACGTGCTCGTGAGCAGCGCCCTCAATGCCCGTAAGCAGTATAACCTCTGCGACTGGGCATATATAGAGTACCTACAAGCTGCTATGGAGAAGCATTGGGGCAAAACCAACGAAGCCATCTTTGCACAAGCCTACCTACTTACCCAGTCAGGTTACCGGGTGCGTTTAGCCAAAGATAATAACCAACTATACCTGCTTGTGGCTAGTAACTACAACCTCTTCAATCGTATGTCGCTCACCGTTGATGGGCGTAAGTTCTTCGTGGTCAATGGTAACCCCAAGTCCGTACAAGTCTGCCCGTCCCTCTACGAGAAAGAGAAGACCATCTCCATGCAAATAGCATCCCCACTCCAACTCGCTCTAAAAAAAACCGACACCCGACATCTCGTCTCTAAGATGGGGCTCGCTGCCGATGTGTGTGTCAATAAGAACCTCATCGATTTCTACAACGCTTACCCGCGCTCGTATATCAACGATGATGTCACCACCACGTGGGCTACCTATGCCAACACTCCCCTTGAGAAACAGGTGAAAGATATACTCTATCCCGCCATACGCACTTCCATCAAGGATATGAGTGAGCGCGATGCGGTCAATAAGATCCTCAACTGGGTACAAACCGCCTTCGCCTATGAGTATGACGACAAAGTGTGGGGCGGAGATCGTGCTTTCTTCGCCACCGAGACGCTCTACTACCCATATTGCGACTGCGAAGATCGTGCTATCCTCTTCTCTCGTCTGGTGCGCGATATCGTGGGTGCCGAAGTAGTACTGCTCTATTATCCAGGGCACTTAGCAGCAGCCGTGCACTTTAAGGACGAAGTCAAAGGAGACTATCTCCAATTCAATAAGAAGAAATATATTGTTTGCGACCCCACTTTCATCGGTGCCGGCGTCGGCCGTACCATGCCCGGTATGGATAACCAAAAAGCCAAAGTGATCCTGCTCCAATAATATGAAAAAGACCATTATCTCCATCCTCGTATCCCTACCGCTGGTTATCGCTATCTTGCTGCTCGGCGGATGGTACTATTACCACACCCTCTATAACGACTATCGCACCGAATCAGTCGTGCGTCATGAGGCAGGTGACTCCCTCAGTACCAATAGTATCGCCGCCTTCACGGACGAAGAGATAGCCGTCTATGGCAAATGGGCAGACAAGACGGACCATGGAGCTTACACCGTCTTCTCCTTAGACGATGCCGGGGACGGTTTTTATTGGGGCAAAGAGTGGAACGAAGCCGATAACATCTTCGAGGACGATCTCGATGAATACGGCAATGGCTGGTTCCGTTGGAAAACGAAAAAGAATAGTTTGCTCATCCTATACAATAGTAATTACGGTTTCTCCGTACCTATTGAATATGCTATCACCGACTTGGAAGACGAGTCCTTGGGCATCCAACGCAAACTTACTAAATCCCAATTTCATCTCTCTCGTGCATATAATTAATAACAACAATGAATATTTCGTATAATTGGCTCAAGCGCTATATCGCGCTCACAGATGATGCCCAAACAGTGGCTAAGATCCTTACTTCCATCGGTTTGGAGGTAGGTACAGTAGAAGAAGTCCAATCTATCCGTGGCGGCTTAGAAGGCCTCGTCGTCGGCGAAGTGGTGACCTGTGTGCCCCACCCTAACTCCGACCACCTCCATATCACTACCACCCGCGTAGCAGCAGGCGAAGAACCCATACAGATCGTATGTGGTGCACCTAATGTAGCCGCTGGGCAGAAAGTGATTGTTGCCACCATTGGGACTAAACTCTACGACGGCGAAGAATGTATCACCATCAAGCGCGGCAAGATACGCGGCGAAGAATCGCTCGGTATGATCTGTGCCGAAGATGAGATAGGTGTCGGCACCAGCCATGATGGTATCATGGTACTACCTGCCGATACGCCGGTAGGATTACCTGCGAAGGACTATTTTCATTTAGAGAATGACACCATTATCGAGGTGGACATCACGCCTAACCGCAATGATGGCGCTAGTCACTACGGAGTAGCACGCGACCTGCACGCCTACTACGTAGCCCATGGTCAGGATATCGCCCTTACTCGACCCGATGTGTCGAAGTTCAAAGTTAACAATGCACAATGCACGATTGACGTCAAGGTCGAGAACAGCAACGCTTGCCCACGTTATACGGGTGTGAGCATCGCAGGCGTGAGCGTGCATGAGTCACCCGATTGGTTACAGAGAGCTCTCACCTCTATTGGTTTGCGCCCGATCAATAACATTGTGGATGCAACCAACTTCGTACTCTTCGAGATGGGACAAGCACTCCACGCGTTTGATGCCGACAAGATAGAGGGACGTCAGATCATCGTTCGCAATGCCCAACAGGGCGATAAGTTCGTTACCCTCGATGGTGTAGAACGTACCCTCGATGCCCGCGACCTAATGATATGCAATGCCAACCGCCCGATGTGTATCGCCGGCGTGTTCGGTGGACAAGATAGTGGCGTGACTGACAACACGAAGAACATCTTCTTAGAGAGCGCATACTTCGATCCCGTATCCATCCGTAAGACCGCCCGCCGTCACCAACTCAATACCGACGCGTCCTTCCGCTATGAACGCGGTTGCGATCCCAATAACACCCTCTATGTCCTCCAACGCTGCGCATTGCTCATCCAAGAGGTAGCAGGCGGCGAGATTGCTATGAACATCGTCGATAAGACGGCTGCACAGTTCCCAGGCTTCAAGGTGGAGTTGCAAGAAGACTATGTCAATAAGTTGATAGGGAAAGTCTTAGGAAAAGAGACTATCGAAAAGATATTAGGTGCTTTGGAAATGCAGTACACACGCGTCGAAGGTGGCTGGAACGTGGTCGTTCCTGCCTATCGTGTCGATGTACAGCGTCCATGCGACGTAGTCGAAGACATACTGCGTATATACGGCTACAATAATGTGGAGTTCCCAGACAAACTGAACACCAGTCTCAGTTATGGAGTCAAACCCAATCCCGAGGCATTGCAGAAACGTATCTCGGAGCAACTGACCGCACAAGGATTCAACGAGATACTCAATAACTCGCTGACCAAAGTTAGTTACTACGAAGGTGAGTGGCTCAACACATGCGTACGCATCATGAACCCACTCAGCCAAGACCTTGGCGTCATGCGCCAAACGCTCCTCTTTGGCGGATTGGAGTCTATCCAACGCAATGCCAACCGTAAACATGCTGATCTCAAGTTCTATGAGTTCGGACACTGTTACCACTTTAATCAGGTTGCAGGTGATAGGTTACAGGTGGCAGAATTTGAGCCCATTCAGCAGTATAACGAGGAACCACACTTAGGACTATGGATCACAGGTAATAAGTCCATGACTCAGAGTTGGTTACTCAAAGAACAGCAGAGTTCGTTCTATGAGTTGCATGCCTATGTGAACAATATCCTCCGCCGTCTCGGTGTAGCCGTCGATAAACTGACCCTCGAACCGGCTGTTGATCCGAACGGCACGCCTTGCCCATTAGCGGCTTGCTTTGCCGATGGATTAGTGCTGAAAGCACAGAATGGTAAAGTACTCGGATACATGGCTATCGTGGCTCCTAAGTTGCTCAAACAGTTCGATATCGATAATCCTGTTTACTACGCCGACCTCGATTGGAACGCACTGCTCAAGCAGAACAAGCAATATAAGCCCATCATCAACGACCTGCCTAAGTTCCCCGAAGTGAAGCGTGACTTAGCATTGCTCATGGATAAGAACATCCAGTTCGCTGACATCGCTCGCGCGGCATTCGACACCGAGCGTAAACTGCTCAAGAACGTGTACTTATTCGATGTCTATGAGGGTAAGAACCTCGAAGCCGGTAAGAAGAGTTATGCACTCTCCTTCATCCTGCAAGACGCAGAGAACACACTCAAAGACCAACAAATAGAAACCATCATGGCACGCCTACTCAAGACCTTTGAGGAGAAGTTTGGTGCTACAATTAGAACCGCATGATTACCATCGAGCAATTAAAAGACGTACAACAACGGGCGGAGAAACTTAAACAGTACCTCGCCATAGACGATAAACGTATCCAACTCGAAGAGGAGGAACTGCATACCCAAGCCCCTGGCTTCTGGGATGACGCCAAAGCCGCCGAAGCGCAGATGCGCAAGGTCAAAGCCCTCAAACGCTGGATAGAAGGTTATGAGGAGGTAAGAGGTAAGATGGAAGAGGTAAGCCTCGCTTGGGACTTTATCAAGGAAGGTCTCGTTACCGAAGCCGATGTGGATACCGCCTACCAACATGCTCTTCAAGCCGTGGAAGACTTGGAGATGAAGAACATGCTTTCCCACGAGGAAGATCAGATGCCTGCTGTGCTGAAGATTGTCTCTGGTGCGGGTGGTACCGAAGCCCAAGACTGGGCGGAACAACTCATGCGTATGTATCAGCGCTACTGCGAGAAACATGACTATAAAGTGACCATCTCCAACTACCAAGAAGGCGATGAAGCCGGTATCAAAACCGTTACCTTCAATATAGAAGGCGATATGGCATACGGCTACCTCAAATCAGAGAACGGTGTGCATCGTCTCGTGCGCGTGAGCCCATACAATGCTCAAGGCAAACGCATGACCTCTTTTGCGTCCGTGTTTGTCGTGCCACTCATTGACGATAGCATCGATATCCAGGTCGATCCCGCAGGTATCAGTTGGGACACGTTCCGCTCCTCCGGTGCGGGTGGTCAGAACGTGAACAAAGTCGAATCGGGCGTGCGCCTGCACTATAAGTTCATCAACTGCCTCACCGGTCAACCCGACGAGATAGTCATTGAGAACACCGAGACCCGAGACCAGCCTAAGAACCGCGAAAACGCCTTGCGACACTTGCGTAGCCAACTCTACGAGTTGGAGTTAGAGAAACGCCGCCAAGCCGCAGCCAAAGTGGAAGCCGGTAAAAAGAAAATCGAATGGGGCAGTCAAATCCGTTCGTATGTGTTCGATGACCGCCGTGTGAAGGATCATCGCACCAACTACGAGACCCACAACGTCAACGCCGTGATGGATGGCGATATTGACGCCTTCATCAAAGCCTACCTCATGGAGTTCCCAGATTAAAATCTAGAGGTGAACTAACTGGTCTTCGACGAAGTAGATATCATCTAATGGTACACCTTTGTCGGCTAAGGCTTTGCGGTCGGGACGGAAGAGTTCCATGAACTTACGAGCAGACTTCAATCGCGCTCGCGCCTCCCGATAGTTCTCATACGCCATCGAACGATCGCCACGGAGGAAGCAGCAATGGCCATAATTGATATAATCAACAGGCTTGGCTTCACCCGAGCGTAAACGCTCCACTAACCAGTCCTCTGCCTTGTCTATATGATCCCACACGAGATTCATCCTACCAATAGATAGGTACTGCATGGCTATCTGTTCCTGATAGTGTTCATTGTCGTACATAATCATATCAAATACCCACGTCTGAGGTAAGATCTCCACAATAGCCCGAATATACCCTGCCTCACTATTCGTCACCATATCAGACAAGTTAGAGAGTTGAGATTTATCCATAAAATCCATCAGTTCTTCCGGCATCTCATCCAACTCTTTGAGCTCATCGACCATGATCCGTTTGAGATTGGCCTCCGACATAGTAACCATCGTCATCAATGCCCCAAAAGTAGCCTCTTCGTCTCTTAAATAGGCCATAAAAGTTTCTAGTACCTTCTGGAAGAAATCCATACGTATATCCCACTGCGCCATGAGCTTGATGGAGGACATTATAGCTTGACTCTTTACCATCTCACTAGGCGAGTCGGTCGCCATGATCAAACGGCATAACGCCTCCTCCTGAAAGACCTCTCGGAGGTTCTTCGACAATGCAGCTACCAACACAAGCGCTGTCACTCCCCTACTCTTATCATGCACCACTTCATCGAACCAATCAAGGTCTTCTTCTCGCAGATGCACGCAGGTCGCAAAATAACGCAATACACTCTCCGTATCATCCGCATTAAAGTCGTTCAATTCAGGCGACATACCCCGTTTGATGCGTATATCCCCATACAACTCATCGGCTAAGCAATAAGCATCATGCGACAACCGACCGAGCACTTCATCCCGATCGGCATCATCATTGCCTAAAAAATAGTCGAAAGTACACCGATAATTATCCTCCAACGACTGGATACGATCCTCGTAACGCGCTGTACCCACCTCTTTTGCCCATTGTCGCAAAATGGTCAGCACATGATGGAGCATGCGTTCCGACAATGCCCGCTCGATGATATTGCGTTGCTCCTCCAGTTCCATCCAATTAGATCTCCTTGGCGATCAGATAATCATTGCGAGACTGGGAGTTACGAATAATCAACTCCGCTAAGAAACCCGCCAAGAACAGCATACAACCTAGAATCATCATCAGTATGGCGATATGGAAATATGGGTTAACACCCAACAACATCGCGTGCACACCCGTAGCCAATGCATGCAACTTCATGGACGCCACCACAATGACCGCCACGAAACCAATTAAGAACATCAAACTACCGATGAGACCGAAGAAATGCATGGGCTGTTTGCCAAACTTATTGAGGAACCATAAGGTCATCAAATCCAAGTAACCATTGACAAAGCGATTCAAACCGAACTTAGACACTCCAAACTCACGCTTGCGATGCTGCACCACTTTCTCACCAATCTTCGTGAACCCTGCATTCTTCGCCAAATAAGGGATATAGCGATGCATCTCCGAGAAAACCTCAATATTCTTCACCACCTCCTGACGATACGCCTTAAGGCCGCAGTTCATATCGTGCAACTGAATACCCGTCACACGACGTGCAGTAGCGTTAAAGAGCTTAGAAGGAATATTCTTCGTCAACTTATTATCATAACGTTTCTGCTTCCAGCCACTAACGAGATCTAAACCATCCTCCGTGATCATCCGATAGAGTTCAGGGATCTCATCCGGCGAATCTTGCAAATCCGCATCCATGGTAATAACCACATCCCCCTGCGCAGCCTTAAAACCGCAGTATAAAGCAGCTGACTTACCATAATTACGACGGAAACAGATGCCTCGAACACTCTTAGACTGCTTACGCAAGTCCTCAATAACCGACCAAGACGAGTCGGTAGAGCCGTCGTTGACAAAAATGACTTCATAGGAGAACTTATTCTCCTGCATAACACGCTCAATCCATTCGTAGAGCTTAGGTAATGACTCCGCCTCGTTATAGAGCGGAACAATGATGGATATATTCATTCGTTGACAATTTACGATGCACAGTGTACAGTTACACGTTGCAAAGGTAGGAAAAAAAAGTGGGATGGACAAATATTTTGAAAAAAAAGTGAAAAAATCACGCGTGCGCTTGCGTATATGAAAAAAAAATTGTAATTTTGTGCGCATTTTTGTGAAACATGGATAAGAACGCATTTACACCGGAAGAGGAACAGATGATCCAACAGGCTTTTGAGGGGCTGCTGGACGCGTATGCGCATACGACGCACACGCAGAAAGTGGATCTGATTACCCGTGCGTTCAATTTTGCGAACAAAGCGCACTATGGCGTACGCCGTCTCTCGGGCGAGCCATATTTGATGCACCCACTCGCCGTGGCGATGATCGTGGTCAAAGAGATTGGCTTAGGTTCGACTAGTATCTGCGCTGCCCTACTCCACGACGTCGTGGAAGATACCGACTACACCATTGAGGATATACAGCGACTCTTCGGAGATAAGATAGCTGAGATCGTGGATGGTCTCACGAAGATCAGCGGTGGCGTCTTTGGTAGCAAAGCGAGTGAGCAGGCGGAGAACTTCCGCAAACTGCTACTGACCATGTCCAACGACATACGCGTCGTGCTCATTAAGATAGCCGATCGCCTGCATAACATGCGCACGCTCAGCGCGCAGCCCAAGGAGAAGCAGTACAAGATAGCGGGTGAAACTCAATATATCTACGCACCGCTCGCGCACCGCTTAGGACTCTTCCCCATTAAGTCCGAATTGGAGAACCTCAGTTTCCAATATGAGCATCCGGAGGAGTACGCCAATATTGCACAGAAAGTGGCGTCTATCAAGGACGATGAACTCAATAAGTTTGAACTCTTTGTGGCACCTATCCGTGAGAAACTTACAGAAATGGGATACGAGTTCACCATCCATGCCCGCATCAAGTCGGTTTACTCCATCTACAAGAAGATGCAGGAGAAGAACATCCCCTTCGAAGATATCTACGACCTCATTGCCGTCCGCATCATCTTTACCCCACATGATAACTTATCCGAGAAAGATCAATGTTGGATGATCTACTCCGCTATCACGGAGATATACCGTCCTCACCCGGAGCGTATCCGCGACTGGATCAGCACGCCTAAGGCGAACGGCTACGAAGCATTACACGTGACCGTGATGGGACAACAAGGAGAATGGGTAGAGGTACAGATACGTACGCAGCGCATGCATGAGTTGGCGGAGAAAGGTTTGGCTGCCCACTGGAAATATAAGACCGGCGAAGAAGAGAACGAACTCGATAAATGGCTCAAGACGATCAAAGAGATACTGGATAGCCCCGAACCCAATGCGATGGATTTCCTCGACACGTTCAAGCTCAACCTCTTCGCACACGAAGTGTTCGTTTTCACCCCTGGCGGAGATATCATGACCATGCCTCAAGGCTCGACAGCACTCGACTTGGCTTTCTTCCTACACTCGCAGTTAGGCGAACACTGTATCGGCGCGAAGGTCAACCACGAGTTACAACCCATGTCGTACGTGCTCAAGGGTGGCGACCAAGTAGAGATACTCACGTCCCCTTCACAGCATCCACAACCCGAATGGCTCAATATGGTCAGTACCGCTAAGGCACAGACAGGGCTACGCGCCTATTTCCGCCGCGAAGAACGTGCCCATATCAAGAATGGCGAGAAACTTTTCAGCGATGCCGTCCAGATGATGAAGGTGGAGGAAGCGAAAGATATGGTGCTACAACGCACCATCAACTACTACCACTTGGTGCAACCCAATCAACTATACCTACAGATCGGTCGTGGTGATATTAAACTAGATAACCTACAACAAGTGGTCTTCCCCAAGAAGAGCCTTTGGAAACGTATCAATCCTTTTAGCAGCGATACAACCACAACGACAACCACAACGACAACCACAACCATAACAGAGACAGAGGCAAGTGGTAAAGAGGGCAAGGCGGGCAAGATCATACACTCGATCATCTTGACAGATGACGGACTGAACAAAGACTACTATTTAGCCGAATGTTGCCACCCTATCCCAGGCGACGAAGTGCTGGGCTACGTGGACGAAGACGGCAAAGTACACATCCATAAGATTGACTGCGGCGAAGCACAGAAGTTAAAGACTGCCCATGGCAAACGCATCTGCACCGCTAATTGGAACACCCATCATGTGCAGTCCTTTGTGGAACAAATAGAGATACGCGGTATCGATAAGTTCGGCGTGCTGATGAAAGTGCTGACCGTCATCACCACCCAGTTCCATATCAACCTCCGCACCATATACGTCACCTCCGAAGATGGTATCTTCACCGGACAGTTAGAGGTGTATGTCTATGACCGAAACGAATTGCAAGAGTTATTTAACGCCCTACTCGACATGTCTGAGGTCATGTCCGCTCACCGCGTTATAGGAAACATAAACCAACCAATAATAAATCAAATTTAACAACACAATGAAACGTATTCTTTCCGTTTTCAGTTTTGCGCTCTGCGCAATGGCAATGATGGCACAAGAACCTGTCATCACGTTTAAAACTACCGAGCACGATTTCGGTAAAATCAACGAAGCCGATGGCCGTGTGACTACCGTCTTTGAGTTTAAGAACGAAGGTATGACTCCCCTCGTACTGAGTAATGTACGCGCATCCTGCGGTTGCACCACCCCTAAATGGACTCGCGAACCCATCGAGCCGGGTCAGACTGGTGCTATCACCGTGACCTATAACCCGAATGGCCGTCCCGGTCGTTTCCAGAAAACAATCACCGTCACTTCGAACGCTACCGAGGCTACCAAGAAACTGTTCATCAAAGGTGAAGTTATCCCGAAGCCCGCTAAACCCGTTAACCAATATCCGGTACAAATGGGTGAACTCAGCGTCAAAGCTAAAACCATCAACTTAGGGAGCATCAAGAAAGGTCAATCGACCCATCATGACATTGAGTATGCTAACCATACCGATCATGACTTAGTGGTTTATCTGGCTACCAGCCCTGAAGATAACTTCCTCGAGGCTACCGCTACACTCGATACCGTTAAGCCCAACCAGACCGGTAAGTTCGTTTGCCTGTTCGACGCTAAAGTGTGCAAGTTATATGGCCCATTAGAAGTAGAAGCATACGTAGTGGTGAACAATAAACCTGTTCTCACCGACGAGTATAAGATGACCATCAAAGCCGATATCGAGGAAGACTTCTCTAACCTCACCGTCGAGCAACGTCAACAAGCACCTATCCTCAGCACCGCTGAAACAATCGACTTCGGTAACGTAGCGGCAGGCAAGAAAGTGAAGAAGAACTTGACACTGACCAATAGCGGCAATAACGCCATGTACGTTCGTCGCGTATATGCTTCGAACGCATGCCTCAATGGTGTTGCTCCTAAGGGTGCTATCAAGTCGGGCAAGAAAGCCGATGTGAAGATCGAACTCAACACCGCAGGCTTAGCGGCAGGCGCTTACTCCCGCGAGATCGTAGTGATCACCAATGATCCTAACCAACCTCGCAAAACCGTCAAAGTGAATTGGACAGTCGAGTAAACTATGTTTCATCCAGAGAACGATAAGGAATATAAAGGGTTAACCGTCAACGACGGCGTGGTCAATCTTCCATCCGTCAACCCGTATGCTACGTTCCATCGCGAGAAACGTCATTTGAGCGTGGACGAATACGTGGACGGTATCCTCCGTGGCAACATCTCCATCCTAGGTCAAGCCGTGACCTTGGTGGAGAGTAGCCTGCCTTCCGATCAGGTCATTGCTCAGCAAGTCATTGAGCAATGCCTACCCCACGCTGTTCGCTCTATCCGAGTGGGCATCACGGGCGTACCTGGCGCAGGCAAATCCACGTTTATCGAAGCGCTCGGAACAGAACTATGCCACCAAGGCAAACACTTAGCCGTCCTCGCTATTGATCCCTCCTCCGAGCGATCGAAAGGTTCGATCTTAGGTGATAAGACCCGTATGAACGAACTCAGCACCCAAGCGAATGCGTTCATTCGCCCTTCCCCCAGTGCAGGTAGTCTCGGAGGTGTGGCACGTAAGACACGCGAGACCATCGTACTATGCGAGGCCGCTGGGTTTGATACCATCCTATTAGAAACAGTCGGCGTCGGACAATCGGAGACTGCAGCCCACTCCATGGTGGACTATTTCCTCCTACTGCAAGTAACAGGTACCGGGGATGAACTACAGGGGATAAAAAGAGGTATCATGGAGATGGCAGATGGCATCGCTATCAATAAATGCGACGGAAATAATATGGAACGCGCACGCGCCGCACGCGTAAGTTACCGCAATGCCTTAGCCCTCTTCCCTCCCTCCGAATCAGGATGGAAACCCGATGCTATCTGCTGCTCCGCCGTAGAACACACCGGCATCCAAGAGGTGTGGAAAAACATTGAAGAATATATTGCTTTCACACGTCAAAACGGATACTTCGATTACCACCGAACAGAGCAATCGAAATACTGGATGTACGAAACAATCAATGCTGCACTCCTCAATGGTTTCTACCAAAACGAACGCATGGAAGCACTCATCGCCAAAGCAGAACAACAAGTATTAAACAACGAAATAAGCAGTTTCATCGCTGCCAACCAATTATTGACCGAATATCACAATGGCCGATAGAACAACTAAAAGAACTAACCGTCCAGCACCGCAAGTAGGTGCCAACGATGTAGGCAAACTGCCACCACAAGCCCTCGAATTAGAGGACTCCGTGATCGGTGCGCTCATGATCGAGAAAGAAGCATACGTGACCGTGTCCGAATTGCTCCGTCCTGAATCTTTCTATAAAGATCAGAACCGCTTGATCTTTGAAGCTATCCGTGCACTGGCAGCCAAAGATCAGCCTATTGATGTACTATCGGTGGCGGAGAAACTCAAATCACAAGGTACATTAGTCGAAGCCGGTGGTGCACTCTACCTGAGCGAATTAACCCGCAAGGTGGCATCTACCGCCCACCTCTACTACCATGCCCAGATAGTCGCACAGAAAGCAACAGCACGCGACCTCATCGCTATGGCTGCTCGCATCGAAGAGCATGCTTACGATGATACCCAAGATGTAGACGACCTCATGCAAGAGGCTGAAGCGGGCATCTTTGAGATCAGTCAACGCTCCCAGAAACGTGACGTCACCCAAATAGACCCCGTCATCGGCGAAGCCTTTGAGCGCATGCGTAAAGCCTCCAAAAACGAAGGAAACATATCCGGTGTACCTTCTGGCTTCCACGAACTGGATAAGATCACCTCGGGCTGGCAACGCTCCGACCTCGTCATCATCGCAGCCCGTCCTGCTATGGGTAAAACGGCTTTTGTATTGTCCATGGCGAAGAACATCGCAGTCAACTATAAAAAACCTGTGGCTATGTTCTCCCTCGAGATGTCCAATGTCCAACTCGTCAATCGTCTCATCATGAACGTGTGCGAGATAGAAGGTGATAAGATCAAGAATGGTAAACTAACCAAGTCCGAATGGTCGCAACTCGAGCATAAAGTGAACGACCTTTTAGGCGCACCTATCTACGTGGACGATACCCCTTCCCTATCCGTCTTTGAACTGCGCTCCAAAGCCCGCAAACTCGTGCGCGAACATCATGTAGAACTCATCATCATCGACTACCTGCAACTAATGAATGCATCCGGTATGTCTTTCGGTTCGCGTGAGCAAGAGGTTAGTATCATCTCCCGTAACCTCAAGCAGTTAGCCAAGGAGTTAGATATACCTATCATTGCCCTCTCACAGTTGAACCGTGGCGTCGAAGCACGTACGGGTGTCGAGGGTAAACAACCACAACTGAGCGACCTGCGTGAATCAGGTGCCATCGAGCAAGATGCCGATATGGTTTGTTTCATTCACCGCCCTGAGTACTATCACCTCTACAACGATGAGAAAACAGGTAAAGACTTACGCGGATTAGGACAGATCATCGTCGCTAAACACCGTAATGGTGCCACCGACTCGATATGGCTACGCTTCCGCTCTAAGTTCGCTAAGTTCCAGAACGAGGACGAGACCTTCGACGATAGCGACTTGGCACCACTACCCACGGAAGGCAATGTGACCATATCCTCCAAGATGAACCGCATCGTCAATAATGCGCCCGTAGATATGTCACCCGATGGCGCCTCCCTAAAAAACGATGTCCCTTTCTAGCCTAGAAAAAAAAATAACAGATAACACGATATGCAAAGAACAGTAATTATTGATGCGCTTAAGAGTACGGCTTTGAATCAGCCGATCAATGTGCGTGGATGGGTACGTTCGCGTCGAGGCAATAAACAGGTTTGTTTCATTGCCCTCAACGACGGTTCCACCATCCAGAACATCCAGATCGTGGTTGATTTGACCCAGTTCTCCGAAGACCAACTCAAACCGGTCACTACCGGCAGTTGTATCTCCGCAACGGGTATTCTCGTACCCTCCCAAGGCGCAGGTCAAGCGGTTGAGATCCAATTGACCGAATTAGAGATCTACGGCACCGCCGACCCAGAGACTTATCCGCTCCAAAAGAAAGGTCTGTCTATGGAGTATCTCCGTACTATAGCGCACCTGCGCCCGCGTACGAATACTTTTGGTGCCGTGTTCCGTATCCGCCACCACATGACGATGGCTATTCACACGTATTTCCATGAGCACGGGTTCTTCAATTTCCATACCCCACTCATCACCGCCTCCGACTGCGAAGGTGCTGGTCAGATGTTCCAAGTAACCACCAAGAACCTCTACAACCTCAAAAAAGATGAGAACGGAAAGATAGACTACTCCGACGACTTCTTCGGCAAACAAGCTTCTCTCACGGTCTCTGGTCAGTTGGAAGGTGAGTTAGCCGCTATGGCGTTGGGCAAAATATATACGTTTGGACCAACCTTCCGCGCCGAGAACTCCAATACGCCACGCCACTTAGCCGAGTTCTGGATGATCGAACCCGAAGTAGCCTTCATCGATAAGTCCGAACTGATGGACCTCGAAGAAGACTTCATCAAATACTGCGTACGTTGGGCATTAAACAACTGTATGGACGACCTCGAGTTCCTTAACCAGTATGTCGACCCTGAGCATAAACTCATTGAACGTATGCGTTCCGTCGTGGACACCGAGTTCGTACGCCTGCCCTATACAGAGGGTATCGCTATCCTCCAAGAAGCCATCAAGAACGGACAAAAATTTGAGTTCCCCTGCAACTGGGGCGACGATATATCCTCCGAGCATGAACGCTACCTCGTGGAGAAACATTTTGGTAAACCCGTCATCATGACCGATTACCCCAAAGATATCAAGGCTTTCTATATGAAGGTCAACGAGGATGGCAAAACCGTACAGGGAACAGATGTACTCTTCCCACAAATCGGTGAGATCATCGGTGGTTCGGTGCGCGAAGAGTCACTCGACAAACTTAACGCCGAGATCGAACGACGCCATATCCCGATGAAAGATATGTGGTGGTACTTAGACACACGCCGCTTCGGCGCTGCTCCACATGCCGGATTTGGCTTAGGTTTTGAGCGACTGATGCTCTTTGTTACTGGAATGCAGAACATCCGTGACGTTATTCCTTTCCCACGTACTCCTAAAACAGCAGAATTCTAAATTCTATGATAGTTAACTTATTTATTAACCCTAAAAACAGTTTTATGCGGAAAACACTATTTACATGTGTTATGTGCACGATAGCCCTTATGGCTTCTGCACAGACTTCGCTGAAAGGTGTACTCATCGACGAGACGACTAATCAACCTATCGTCGGTGCTACCGTCACCTTAGCGAACCAAAACATCAGCACGACTACCAATCAGGCTGGTGAGTTCTCTCTACTGTACCTCGATGCTATGGACGAAGAAGTAGTCATCGAAGCACAAGGTTATAATGGAACAATTGAACTGGTTTCCCTGGAAAATGGACAAACCAAACAGTTGGATCCCATTAAGTTATCGGTCGATGTAGCCAAAGAGACACAAGACGAGATCTTGGTCAACATCTCCGATGATGATCTCAATGACGACGAAGGTAAAAGCCAAGCGCAAGCCTCTGCGACGTCAGCTAGTACGGATGTGTTCAATTCGACCATCTCTTATGCTTGGTCTACCGCGCGTTACCGCAATCGTGGATATGCGCAGAACTATGAGACCGTGTACATCAATGGTTTGAGTTTCAACACCGCTGAGCGCGGAACATTCTCCTTCTCATCCATGGGCGGTCTGAACGATGCAAGCCGTTACAAAGAAGTGGTACTGCCTATTGAAGCTACTAACTTCACTTTCGGCGGTTTAGGACAATCTACCAACTACTTGATGAACGCAAGCCGTTATGCACAAGGTTGGAAAGTGAGCCTCGCCGGTACCAACCGTAACTACAAAGCTGCAGCGCGTCTGACCTACGCCAGTGGACCTCTCAAAAATGGTTGGTCATTCGTTGGACAAGTTGCCTTCCGTTTCTCACCTTATTGCTCCCAATTGGGTATCATCGGCGAAGGTATATCCTACTATTCGCTCGGTTACTTCTTCTCGGCTGAGAAGATTTGGAGCAATGGTAACAAACTGAACATCACCACTTTTGGTGCTCCTACGCAACGCGGTCAGAATGGTGCCGTTACCCAAGAAGTCTATAACTTAACCGGTACCAACAACTACAACCCCTATTGGGGCTACCAAGATGGTAAGATGCGTAACTCACGTATCGTCAAATCCTTTGACCCAACCATCGTGTTGAACTATGATCTCAACATCGATGAGCACAACAAGATGAAGTTCGCGCTGGGCTACCACTATTCCTTGTATTCCAACTCCGCTATCAACTTCTACAACGCTCCTGATCCACGCCCGGATTACTACCGTAACATGCCTTCCTTCTATTGGGATGGACAGATCGTGCACAGCAACTCCGACCAGTTATTTGACGCCAATGGCGAGCACTATAAATATGGCTTATTCATCGGCGAATCCTACGCTGCTAATGGCGAAGGTACTCCCTTAGGAGATGGCTTCACAGGTGCTGATGGTCAGAACATTGGTCCCAGCGTCGATCAATCGACCTATAACGAGATGGTTAATCTCTGGAAAAACCGTGACCCACAAGTCACCCAAATCAACTGGGATGCTATCTATGCCGCTAACTATGCGAACAACATCAACACCCCAGAGGGTATGGCTCGTTACGTGCAAGAACGTCGTCACAACGATATCCAAGAGGCGGCTGCTAATGTGCTGTGGAACAATGACCAGTTCGATCATCTCAAGATGACCTTAGGACTCGAAGGTAAGTTCTCACAAGGTGTTCACTATAAGACCATGGATGACCTTCTGGGCGCTAACCAATGGTACGATATCGACCCATTCGCCGATCGTGATATTAAGGAGTTGGCTAGCAACATCGGTTTGCCACAAACAGCCATGGCTGTCGTTAAGCAAAACGATATCGCCTATTTCATTAATAACGGCGGCGCTGCTAAGGTACATGATGGTGACCGCTTCGGTTATGACTATCGTATGAACCTCGGTACAGCCAAAGTATGGTTCCAGAACGAGTGGAGCTTCCAAGACATCGATTTCTACTACGCTATTCAGGCTACCTATTCCTATATGCAACGTACCACGAACATGATCAACGGTCGTGCTTGGTATCTGGCTTACCAATCGCCTGAAGATGCACACTACTACTTGGGATCCGATGCGGATAACATCATGGCACAGATCGAAAGTCTCACGCTCCAATCGGGTACTTTTGCAGGTGCTAAGCACAACTTCGTAGACCCCGCCTTCAAGGCAGGTTTCACCTACAAGATCAATGGTCGTAACAGATTGAAATTCAATGCACTCGCACAGACTCAAGCACCTTTGGCTCGTAATGCGTACATCTCTCAACGTGTACACGATCGCGCGGTAGCTACGGTTTATCGTCACGACAATGCTTCGTCCTTGGCAGACTACTATGCTGCATCGGAGAAGATCATCGGCGGTGACCTCACCTACGAATTCAATTTCCCCATCGTTCGTGGACGTTTGACCGGTTACTACACCCGCTTCTGGGATGGAACCGAACTCAACTCCTTCTATGATGATGAGGCGCGTACCTTCGTCAACCAGGCTATCACCGGTATCAACAAACGCCACTGCGGTGTAGAGGCTGCCCTCTCTGTTAAACTCGGCACCTACTTCACCTTAACAGGTGTAGCCGCTGTGGGTGACTACCGCTATAAGAGCAATGCGTATGTAGTCACTTCTGCTGAGAACGGTATGGCACTCGCTACCGATCCTATCACCGGTAATCCTGTACTGGAAACAGCCGACACCGTCATGTACAACGGCTTACGCGTTTCGAACGGCCCACAAGTCAACACTAGCCTCAAGCTGAGCTTCTTCCACCCCAAGATGTGGTTTGCTGATGTGACCGTTAGCTACTACGATTGGAACTATATGTCTGTTGCTCCATCGCGTCGTATGATGGGTCTATATACCGGCACACGCGCAGATGGTACACAAGTCAATGGTGGTTACTTTGACGCTATTGGCGGCAAGACAGCCCTCATCACCGACGAAAGTGGTGTTCCTGTACAAGATAAGTACGGCAACTACTCACTCAAGTATCCGTATAACTTATTGGATCAACAGGAGAGCTTAACGGCTACCAATCCTTTGAACCGTTTCATGATTGACTTCAGCGTAGGTAAACTCATTTATCTGCCTAACCGCCAATCCCTCTCCATCAACTTATCTGTGACCAATATCAGCCACAACCTCAAGTTCAAGACCGGTGGTTACCAACAAGCTCGTCTGCCTCGCCAGACTAAGCAAGGTGCCAACGATGGCGAGAACTCCGTAGTCGGTGCTAACGCTTGGAAATTCCAATCGAAGTACTACTATGCGTGGGGTCCTAACTTGTATTGCACCATTACTTATAAATTCTAATTAGGAGGACATGAAAATGAAAAAAACAGTTTTATATAGCATCGCATTGGCGTGCATCGCAGCATGGACATTCACTTCATGCAATGTGAATGCGCCTTCTGAAGATAAACTTTTCCTCTCTGAAGATCAAGTGACCGAACTTACCAAAGATGGTAAAGTCTATAACCTCAATGACTTCAAAGAGAAGTTCTTATCCGATACCGGTAACTATTGCGCCCAGAACTTATACCGCACTCGTGGTACTGTACAGGGTGTCGATTGGTTACTATTCTCCTTGGATACACTGCCTAAGGATGGCGAAGGTATCTATATTCGTGGTCGTATCTCTACCGATGACTACGGAGGAAACTTCTATAAGTCGTTCATTATCCAACAGATTGTGGGTGGCGAACAACAGAACCTGCGTATCTCCATCGATATGGGTTCTGCCAATGGCTTATACCAAATGGGACAAGAGGTGATCATTCGTTGTAATGGTTTGTGCTTAGGCCGTTATGCCAACCAAGCGCAACTGTGTATTCCTACCTACAACAACAACATGTATGCACAGAACGCTGAGCAGAAAGTGGGATGGGCTCCTGGACGTATCTCGGGTCCCTTGTTCCGTAAAGCGTGCCATCTGATTGGTAAACCCGACCAGTCCAAACTGCAATGCGACGTCATCAAAATCACTGACTTCAATACGTTGACCGGTACCGATAAAGCTAGTCTCAAAGACTACTGTATCTACAAGGATGCCCGTCTAGTGGTTTTGGAGAATGTGCATTGCGATGGCAAATATGATTATCGCAAATTCTGGAGAATAGTAGGTGACACTGTCGTACTAGATAGCGCTCAGATTTTCTTAGGTAGATACGCCGATGAAAAAGGATCATTAAGCTATTGTACAGATGGCAATCCTTCCGAAGACCAAAATGCGCGTGTTTTTGCACCAACAACCAAGAACGTAGGTTTCCCACAAAGTCGTATCATCACCGATGGTACCAATTATGCCAATATCTCTAACTCTGAGTATGCTAAATACGCCTTCTTCTATTTGCCCGCAGACACGATGGTGGGTAGCATTAGAGGTATTTTGAGTTATTACGCAGATAATGGTGGTAAACTGACCTCCTACCCAAAAGGTCTGCCCTATAAATGGGCAATCACTCCACGTGGTTTACGCCTCGCCGGAGATATTGCTCCCGGTATCAACGACATCCTATGGGATACCAAGTGGGATCCCACAGAGTATGGTGGACTTAAAGATACCATCCAATAAGTCATGACGTGGTTAGACATACTACTGCTCCTTCCCCTGCTAATAGGTCTCGTTAGAGGCCTAATGCGGGGACTCATCTCCGAGCTCATCGCCATCACGGCGGTGGTGCTCGGATTTGTGGGAGCTAGACTATGGGGTGCTGACTTTGCCCATTGGCTCATGCAGCAGTTCACATGGCCTGAGGCTGTGTGCAATACCGTTGCGTATGCGCTCATCTTCTTGGCAATTGCCGTGGTACTCAATATCTTAGGTAGACTCTTCTCTAAGTTACTTAAAGCCATCCATTTAGGTTTTATCAATCGCCTCTTTGGAGGACTCTTCGGTGTGGCTAAGTATGGCTTAGTCGTCTTAGTGGTGACGTTCTGCCTCCATAGCATAGATAGCCGTTGGCATATCCTTAATAGCGACCTGAAGTCCAAGTCCGTTGTGTATCCCAACGCCGTTGAACTGTCCGAGTACCTACTTTCTATCACCCCTTATGAAGACCTATCTCTCCCTCGGATCTAATTTAGGGAACCGAGAAGAGACTATCCATAAGGCGATAGCCTGTATCGAAGCCCAAGTGGGCGCCGTCATCCGTCGCTCTGCGTTCTACTACTCTGCCCCATGGGGTTTTGAGTCCGAACATGAGTTCTGCAACCTATGTGTCTGCGTAGAGACAACACTGGATCCTTTGGTGCTCCTACATCGTTTACAGGCCATCGAACGCGAATTAGGACGCACTCCTCATTCTACAGCGCCCACGCGCACGTACGAAGATAGGACGATAGATATAGACATCATTTTATACGAACATATCACCATCACTACACCCGAACTCACTATCCCTCACCCACTCTATCAACAACGTGACTTCGTGCTAACACCCCTACACGAGATTTATACTGATTATGCTCTCTAACACCGAACAACAAGAAATACTCAAACGCAGAACGTTCGCCATCATCTCTCACCCAGATGCCGGTAAGACGACCCTCACCGAGAAACTGCTTCTCTACGGAGGCGCTATTCACGTAGCAGGTGCCGTCAAATCCAATAAGATACGCAAAACAGCTACCTCCGACTGGATGGAGATAGAGAAACAGCGTGGTATATCCGTGGCGACCTCCGTCATGGGTTTTGATTATAACAACTACCATATCAACATCCTCGATACCCCTGGTCACCAAGACTTTGCCGAGGATACTTTCCGCACATTAACCGCGGTCGATAGTGTCATCATCGTCATCGACTCCGCCAAAGGTGTGGAAACGCAGACACGCCGCCTCATGGAAGTGTGCCGCATGCGCAAAACACCCGTCATGGTCTTTATGAACAAGATGGACCGCGAAGGCAAAGACCCCTTTGACCTCATGGACGATGTGGAGAAAGAGCTAGGGATACATGTCACCCCCATCACGTGGACAGACGGACAAGGTCTCAAGTTCAACCGTTCCTTCGTCATCAAAAACAACGAATCGGCTATTGCCCCCGAGACCAATGACCTGCTCTCCTGCTATCCCGCTTTTGATAAGGCAGCATACTTAGCCGGCGATTTAGCCCCGGTCTTCTTCGGTTCAGCATATAAGACGGTCGGAGTGCAAGAACTACTCGACTTCTTCGTAGCCAATGCACCATCACCCCGTCCTGTGGAAGCCATAGAACGTCAAGTGGACCCCATGGAGGATGCCTTCACCGGGTTCTGCTTTAAGATCCATGCGAACATGGATCCCAACCACCGCAGTTGCATCGCCTTCTTTAAGATATGCTCGGGTAAATTTGAGCGTAACACGTACTATAAGCACGTGGGCAAGAACCAACAGATGCGTTTCAGTGCTCCCACCTGCTTTATGGCACAGAAGAAAGAGACCGTCGACGAAGCCTATGCCGGCGATATAGTGGGTCTGCCCGATACAGGTAACTTCAAGATTGGTGATACACTCACTAGTGGCGAGAACCTGCACTTCAAAGGACTACCCTCTTTCTCTCCAGAGATGTTCAAGTACATCGAGAACGCCGATCCAATGAAGCAGAAACAGTTAGACAAGGGTGTCCACCAACTCATGGACGAAGGCGTTGCCCAACTCTTTGTCAGCCAACTCAATGGCCGCAAGATCATCGGTACCGTAGGACAACTACAATTTGAGGTCATCCAATACCGCCTCGAGCATGAGTATAATGCCAAGTGCCGTTGGGAGAACATGGCGATGTACAAAGCATGCTGGATAGAGTCGGACGATGCCGAAGAACTGCGGATGTTCAAGATGCGCAAAGCGCAGTATATGGCTACCGATAAGGAAGGCCGCGATGTCTTTATGGCAGATAGCGCCTATGTGCTTAACATGGCTCAAAATGATTACAAACATATAAAGTTCCATTTTACATCAGAATTTTAAATTATGAAGAACATGAAATTTCGCTTGATTGTCATGAATTTCCTCGAATATGCCGTTTGGGGAGCGTATTTGACATCAATGGGTACGTACCTCTTTTTGCATGGTATGAGCACCCAGATCGGATGGTTCTATTCCGTCCAAGGTATTGTATCGCTCTTTATGCCCGCACTGATGGGTATAGTAGCCGATCGCTGGATTCCAGCACAGAAGTTATTAAGTATCTGCCATTTCTTAGCCGGTGCATTCATGATCGCGGCTGGATGGTATGGTTACACCGCAGGGGATGCTGTACAGTTTAGCCAACTCTTCACCCTGTACACGTTCTCCGTTGCCTTCTATATGCCTACTATTGCGCTGAGCAACTCGGTGGCATTCAATGCACTCGTGAAGGCAGACATGGATACGGTCAAGGACTTCCCGCCTATCCGCGTCTTTGGTACAGTCGGTTTCATTGCTACCATGTGGTGCTGCGACCTCTTAGGTTTCCAACCTACTAGTTACCAGTTCCTGCTCTCCGGTGCACTCAGTATCGTCTTAGCCGCTTACTCGCTGACCTTGCCTAACTGCGACATCAAACCCGCACAAGCTAATCAGTCTATCGCCGATGCATTGGGACTCAAAGCGTTTGCACTCTTTAAACAAAAGAAAATGGCTCTCTTCTTCATTTTCTCCATGTGCTTAGGTGTGAGCCTACAGATAACCAATGGTTTTGCCAATCCTTTCCTCACCAGTTTTGGTGCTATCGAGGAGTTCGCCAAAACCTTTGGTGTGCAGCATGCTAATATCCTCATCTCTATCTCGCAGATCTGCGAAGCACTCTGTATCTTGCTCATTCCGTTCTTCCTCAAGAAGTTTGGTATCAAGAACGTGATGTTCATGGCAATGATTGCTTGGGTACTGCGTTTCGGTCTCTTCGGTGCTGGTAACCCTGGCGCAGGCGTGTGGATGTTCGTACTCAGTTGTATCGTTTACGGCTTTGCCTTTGATTTCTTCAATATCTCGGGCGCACTCTATGTGGACCAAGAGACCGACACTTCCATGCGTTCTAGTGCCCAAGGTCTGTTCATGATGATGACCAATGGTGTAGGCGCTACTATCGGTACCCTCGCTGCACAGGCTGTCGTTAACCATTTCGTCAATACACCTGCTGCTGCCGGTGCAGATGCTATGACTATCTGGTCAGGCTGGCAATCTAGTTGGTTCACCTTCGCCACCTATGCCCTCATAGTCGCTGTTCTCTTCTGGTTCCTCTTCCCCAAAACCCCTGTCAAAAAGTCGGTGAAGGTGGACGAATATGTATAGAAAAGAGTTAGCATATTACTTTGCGTCGCCGATAGCCTACATCGTCATCGGGCTTTACCTATTGACGATTAGTCTCTTCCTCTGGGTTATCCCGGGTCAATGGAACATCATAGACTCGGGATATGCCCAAGTGGACGGACTCTTTGGACTCAGCCCTTGGCTGATGATGCTGCTCTGCCCTGCCCTCACCATGCGGCTCTTTGCCGAGGAACGTCAGACCGGCACATGGGATATCCTATTAGTCTATCAGCGAAGCGGTCTGTCATCTCTCGTCCTCGCTAAGTTCTTGGCAGCATGGACGCTGATGCTCATCGCCTTGCTACCTAACCTCGTGCACTATTTCATCGTCTATGCGATGGCAGAACCCATTGGTAACATCGATGGTGGACAGTTCGCCGGATCATTCATCGGACTCATGCTTATTAGTGGCACGTTCCTCTCCTTAGGTGTGTTAGCAGGTTGCTGTACGCGTAGTCAGATTGTAGCCTTTATCTTAGGCGCTTTACTCTGTTTTGTGCTCTTTTGGGTCATCCTACAAGACCACTACTCTGCCCTCTCGCGCGGTGTGATGGATCTGCGCGATGTGCTGCTCTTTATCACTATCGGCATCATCGCCCTCGTGGGGGCTATCCTAATCTTATCCCGTAAGCCATGACTCGCATCGGTTTATTATCAGATACCCACGCGTACTTAGACCGCCGCGTGCTCGAGCACTTCCAATCCGTGGACGAGATATGGCATGCCGGTGACATTGGTTCGATGGAGGTGCTGCAGGCATTACGCGAATTCAAACCTACCCGCGCCGTCTTTGGTAACATGGATAGTGGCGATGTGCGTTATTCGTTAAGTGAGTTCTATCGTTTCCGAGTGGAAGACGTGGAAGTGATGATGACCCATATAGGTGGCTACCCTGGGCACTATAACCCTTGGCTCATACCTATGTTTCAGAAAGAGACCCCAATGCTCTTTGTCTGTGGACATTCGCATATTCTTAAAGTGCAGTACGATTCGGTATGGAAAATGCTCACCATGAACCCCGGTGCTGCAGGCAAGCAAGGATGGCAGACCGTACAGACACTTTTACGATTCTCCATCGATAGGGATCAAATCCAAGACCTCGAAGTGATTGAATTAAACCGCGAATAAGGCCTTTTTGCTTGCAAAATGAAAAAAGTTGGAAAAAAATGCCAAAATATGTTTTATAACATACGTTTTTAATAGGTACTTTCAAAAAAAAGATATACTTTTGCATCGGATTTAAGGGAATCCTAACAATTCAATCTTTTTTGTACCTTAAAATTTAACAGACTAATACCAAGAAATAGGACTATCGTGAGATAGCCCTTTTCATTTTATACACAATAGATCTAGCCCCGTAGCACTCACGTAGCACCTACAGATAGCGTGAACATCGACGTTCCGCGACCATTAGGCGACCACTCCGCGACCACTCGGTACTATCACCTTGGATTTTCATTGTTTGATATTATCTTACGGATATTCGCATACTGCTGCTGCATGCGTTCGCAGGCAGATTCGTCGGTCAAGAGACGATGCAGTTCGCGTTCGATATTGGCCTGCGTGAAGCGAGGTCCTATCGCCTCATAGATCACCTCCTCGTTAGCAATCAGATTAACCAACGTGAAGTATGGGATCTTGAACAGGAACGGCCGCAGCCAACCTAACCAACGGCTGGTCACAATCCGATACACCGCCACTTGCGGACAACCAATAAGCGCTGCCTCTAAGGTCGCCGTACCCGAATTGACTACCGCTACCTTCGCTTTTGCCAACGTGCCATACGTATCACGCGTAAGGGTCTCATTGGGCAACATATAGCGGCGATACAGTTCATCCGGGATAGATGGAGCAGCGCAGACAATCAGGTTACCATTTTTTCTAGCGGCGGCTAACATGACAGGCAGGCAGTTCTTGATCTCCGCCTTACGCGAACCCGGTAAAATGGCGATAAGCGATGAGCGGTTAGCGGTGCACGATGAACGGTGAGCGATGAACGGTGAGAGTTCGGCGACAGTGGGGTTCCCCACATACGTACAACGATAGCCGTACCGCGCATAGAAGGCAGGTTCAAAGGGGAAGATGCCCCACACCTCGTCACAAAGCGCAGCTATACGATGGATACGATGCGTCTTCCATGCCCACACCTTAGGCGGGATATAATAGATAATCTTCGTTTGTGGTAGATGCTTCTTCACAAACGCCGCTATCTTGAGATTAAAGGACGGATAGTCCACTAATATCAAAACATCCGGTTTCACCGAGAGTAACGCCTCGTGGGCAATGCGAAAATTGCGGATGATATCAGGCACATGGCGTAACACCGCTATTACCCCCATGTATGCCATCTTCGTATAGTGCTGGAACAGTTCCACGCCTGCGGCTTGCATACGATCACCGCCCATGCCATAGAACTCGGCATTAGGCGTTTGAACACGCAGCGTCTCAATCAGAGACGCTGCATGTAGATCACCCGAAGGCTCGCCAGCCAGCACAAAATAACGCATCTTATTCAGCAGCAGGCATCATCACCACTTCCATCACATTACCCTCCCCTACCATCCGTTGCAAAGTCTCACGGATAGAGTCAGCCGTTACGGCTTGTACAGAAGGAACATAATCACGGAGGTAGTTCTCGCCAAAGATATAATATTGTGGCAGGATCGTGTTATCCCAATAGCCATTCTTCTCCAAGTTCTCATCAAAGTCCTTCACCATCGAAGCCTGCACCTTGCTCAGATCAATCGACAAAGGTCCATTCTTCAAGATGGTTTGAACCTCTTCATGGATGATACTCATCAGTTTGGTCTGTTTATCAGGATCGGTATCAAAGTACATGCACAACTGAGCACTGGGCTGTGGTAAGCGAGAGAGATAAGCATACGTCCCTACCCCATAACTACCACCTTCGCGCTCGCGAATAGACTCCAAGTAACGGATATCTAAGATGCGACCAACCATATCCACTTGCAGACTATTGGACAGCGTATAGGGCATATCGTATGCCGTGTATTGGATATAGTTCGAACCCGTCTTGGTCAACATGGAACGTTGGAAATAGTTCTGCTGATTACCCTTCTCCACCTGGACATGTCTGTCCGTCACCTCTTCGCGACTCTTGTTGGTCTTAAGACCACCTATCCACTGACGAATGAGTTTTTGTACCGTCTCGTCATTGGGGTCAATATTTCCCGTGAAGAAGAACGTAAAGTCAGCCGGATTAGCAAAACGCTGCTTATAGATAGCCAATGCCTTGTCCATATCCACGTTCTTGAGGTTATCCAACGAATAAATAATATGACGCGGTGAGTGACCAGACGTCATCACTTGAATGGAATCATACCATGCGGACTTAGGATTAGCCTGTTTATTCTTCAACTGCGTCTCCATCAGACTCATCAAGGTCTTGAACGCCTCCTCATCACGACGAGGTGCCGTCATATAGAGATAAGTCAGTTGAAGCAAGGTCTCAAAGTCCTTGATGTTCGAACTACCATCTATGGTCTCCGAATTGGTATTGATAGCCGACTGGATAGATACCAACTTACCCGTCAAGGCTTTCTGCAAATCCGTACGACTAAAATCACCAATACCGCACATCTCAATCACGTCCGACGCCAGATTAGCGGAGTAAAGATCCTCCGCATTGTCTATCGCGTTCGTTCCACCAAAGGAATAAGCGGTCATCAGTATCTCGTCCTGCTTGAATTCGGTCGGTTTGATGACGACACGGATACCGTTGGACAATGTCCAAACGGATGTACCCATCTCGTTATCTATCTCCATGCGTTTAATCTTACCCGCCTTCGGTGCTTTCTCCACCAGAGTAGTGCGTATCTTCTCTTCTGCCGGAGCTTCTATTTCCAACGATTTCATCGCAGCAATCGAAGCTAAACACTCCTCTTTGGTAGGCAATACCGCATTCTCAGGAGCGGTCATAGCCACGATCATATTCTCGTCCGAGACCAGTCCCAAAGCTTCCTGATTGATCACATCCAGCGTGAGCATCGGCAACACTTGCGGTAATATCTCATACTTCCATGCAATACCGGGGATATACATCTGGTCTAAGAAGTGACGAATATACTGACGTGTGTAAGCAATATTACGCGTGGTGTTACGCTCATTGTAACCCTTCTCTACCTCGGTTAACACCTCCGTCTTCACACGCTCCAGTTCCGCATTGGTAAAACCATAGCGACGCATTTTCTCCAACTGGAAGAGCAAGTCCTCATAGGCTTGCTTCTCCTGTCCAGGTTTAGCCACATACACACCTGCGAACGCATTCTTATCCTTGACCAGATCGTAATAGCCCGTACCTCCACCAGCAAAGGACGCATTCGGGTCTTGTGCCAACTCTTCCATACGATGATCCATCATGTCGGAGATCAAGGTATGTACCACATGCTGTACAAAATCGATGGTTGTGCCACGGAAATTCATCGGCAACACCGGTTTCTTATAATACACGCAGATACGGCTATACTGTGCCTCCGGATCTTTCACCTGCGCAATGATAGGCTCCACATTATCATCCACCGAATAGATAGGACGCTCACCACGATTAGCACGCGCTGGTACATCTGCCCATAGACGCTTGATCTTCGCCTCGATGGAATCGACGTTAATGTCACCTACCACCACGATGGCTTGGTTGTCGGGTCCATACCATTTCTTATAATAATCCCGCAATGCATCATACGAGAAGTTATTGATAACGGCTGTGTCACCCACCACATCACGTTTGGCGTATTGACTACCCGGATACATGAGTGGATTGAGCGCGGACCACATACGGCGATTGGCATCCGAACGAGTACGCCACTCTTCACGTATCACACCCCGCTCTGCATCAATCTCGTCCCCTTCCAAAAGCAAACCACATGCCCAATCGTGCATCACGAGCAATGCAGAATCGATGATACCTTCGCGATAGGTCGGTACTTCGGACAGACGATAGACCGTCTCATCCAATGAGGTGTATGCATTGATGTTGCCACCGAAATTAACACCGATGGATTCGAAGTAATTGACTATTCCCTTCCCTGCAAAATGTTGCGTACCATTAAACGCCATGTGCTCCAAGAAGTGCGCCAAACCATTTTGGTTATCTTCCTCCAAGATAGCACCCACCGCTTGCGCGATATGAAACTCCGCCCGCTGCTTCGGCCATTCGTTGTGACGAATATAATAGGTTAATCCATTCTCTAAATGTCCTACACGGACCGCCGAATCAATCGGTAATAGCACAGGCTCTTGGGCAAAAGCCATACAGCCCATCATCAGTGCCGCAGCACTCCAAATCAACTTTTTCATTTCTTTTCTCCTTTCGTTTTATTGGTTGTTTTCGTTGTTTTCGTTGTTTTCGTTTTCGTCTTCGTTTTGGTTGTGGTTGTGGTCAACTTAGCATTCGCTTCTATGATCTCATCCCCACGGCTCTTCCATGGGCGTGGACCCAAGATACGCTCCACATCGTCGCTAGTGATCACTTCCCGCTCCATGAGCAGTTCGGCAATAGCATGATGCCCCGCTTCATTGTCCTTTAATACTTGACGCGCGCGAGCCATCTGTTCGGCGATGATCTTAGCCGCCTCCTTATCAATCAAGTCCGCTGTATGATCCGAATAGGGCTTCGTAATGCCCAAATCGTATTGTCCGGTGGAATCGTAGAAAGATAAATCTTTCAATTGGTCAGACATACCATAGTAAGCAACCATGGAGTATGCCTGCTTCGTAGCGCGTTCGAGGTCATTGAGTGCCCCCGTTGAAGTCTGGTCTAAGAAGATTTGTTCCGCCGCACGACCGCCTAAGAGCGAGCATAACTCGTCTTGCAGATGCTCCTTATTGGTCAACTGGCGCTCCTCCGGTAAGTACCATGCAGCACCTAATGCCATACCACGCGGCACAATAGTCACTTTGACCAAAGGATTACCCCAACGCAGCACCCACGATATAGTAGCGTGGCCTGCCTCGTGGTATGCAATGGATTTTTTCTCCTCCTCGGTCATGATCTTCGTCTTACGTTCCAATCCTCCAACGATACGATCCACCGCATCCATGAAGTCCTGTTTGCCCACTTTCTTGCGGTCATAACGTGCCGCAATCAATGCTGCCTCGTTACATACATTGGCAATATCCGCACCCGAGAAACCCGGGGTTTGTTTCGCCAAGAAATCAATATCCACCGTCGCATCAAACTTCAACGGCTTGAGATGCACTTGGAAAATCTCTTTACGCTCTTGCAAATCGGGCAAATCAACATGTATCTGTCGATCAAAACGTCCTGCACGTAACAAAGCCGAGTCCAACACATCCGCCCGGTTAGTAGCCGCCAAGATAATGACGCCCGAGTTGGTACCAAAACCATCCATCTCCGTGAGTAACTGATTCAACGTCGATTCGCGTTCATCATTTCCGCCCGTCATCACGTTCTTACCACGAGCACGGCCGACCGCATCGATCTCATCAATGAAGATGATAGCAGGTGCTTTCTCCTTGGCTTGACGGAAGAGATCACGTACGCGGCTCGCACCCACGCCTACGAACATCTCCACAAAGTCCGAACCCGACATCGAGAAGAATGGTACATCGGCTTCGCCAGCTACCGCCTTGGCTAATAGCGTCTTACCCGTACCCGGAGGGCCAACGAGCAATGCACCCTTAGGTATCTTACCTCCTAAGTCCGTATATTTCTTCGGATTCTTCAGGAAAGCCACTATCTCTTCCACTTCCTGTTTGGCACCCGCCAAACCAGCCACATCCTTAAAGGTGACCTTATCCTTCTTTTCCTTATCAAACACTTGTACACGCGCCTTGCCTACCCCAAAGACACCACCCATAGCCGCCGAAGCACCCCTACTCATCCATACAAAGAAAAGGATGATGAAGATGAATGGTAACACATTGACCAAAATAAGGTAGAGATAATCGTGCGACTTAGCATAGGTGGTATCAATAGCGGGCACGTTCTGCTTATGTCGCGTAGCATTGACATCATCCATATACTTGGAAAACTCCTCCACAGAAGGTATCCGAGCACTAATCTCACCCTTGGCCGTTTCTGCCTTAGTCGGATCACCAAAGACTATCGTATAACTCTCCTTACGAATCTTCGCCGTCGCATGGTTATCATCATAGATAGTCATGCTCTCCACCGCATTATTCTCAATGTAGGAAGTTAATTTCGTGTAACTTAAACTCTTCTGCTGCGTCTGCTGGCCAAAACTACCGCCAAACATCCACATGCCTAATAGCACAAAAATCACCATGTAAAAAATGGTGCTTATCCAACGACGCTTGCCGTTATTCGGATCACGCGGATCCCGCGGATTGCGAGGTTTTCCCTTCGCCCTGTTATTTTGCTCTTTTTCCATAGGTAAAATATAAAAATCGGGCGCAAAGGTACAAAAAATATTCTATTTATACAAATATTCGCTTTTTTTTTGAAAAAAATTTGCATATTTGCAAATAAAATAGTACCTTTGCACGCGTTTTTAGGGATTACCCTATTTTTTCCGAAAATATTTATTTCAATTTATGTTATACGATTTGCAGAAACTCGAGCAAATGTCGCTCGATGAATTACGGACTATCGCCGAAGGATTAGGCGTTAAGGTAAAGCGTGCTCACACGCCTAAAATGTTGTCTTACTTTATTTTGGATGCACAGGCAGATAACCGCGCAGCCGAAGTACAAGCCAAAGAGGATGCGCGTGACGCGCGAAAGGAACAGCATGCATCACAACCTATTAGTGAACGCAAGCGCACGCGCGTGAAGCGAAGCGCACAGAAAGTGAGTACCGATAACCTCAAGAGTGCTACCGTTGTCGCTACCGTTGGTTCAGAGAAAGAACAGATGGGACAAATGAAAGAGCAGCTCATGAACAATAATCACAAGGCTAACAAGACCGTACAAGCCGTAGAGGCACGCAAGCCCTTAGCTGCACAACCACAACCACAACCACAACCACAACCACAACCACAACCACAACCACAACCCGTTGTGGAAGTGGCGGTAGAGCCACAACCCAAGAAAAAACGGGGTCGCCCAGCTAAGGAAGTGAAGGAAGTGAAAGAGGTCAACGAAGTCAAAGAGGTTAAAGAGGTGAAAGAGGTCCAAGAGGTTAAGGAGGTTAAAGAGGTGCAAGAAGCACCGGTAGAGCAAGAGCCCGAAAAACCCGCTATTGAATTGGGTGAGAACGTGATAGCCATGGGTACACTCGAATGTGCCCCTGATGGCTATGGTTTCCTTCGTTCAGCAGACTATAACTATATCTCTTCACCCGACGATATCTACGTGAGCCAGCAACAAATCCGTCAGTATGGTCTCAAACCCGGTGACACCGTGGAATGTACCCTACGTACCAACCGCGATAGTGAGAAATATTTCCCCATGGAGAAAGTGATCCGTGTCAATGGCCTCGATCCCGAAGTAGTCAAACGACGTATCGCCTTTGAGAACCTTACCCCACTCTTCCCGGATCAGAAATTCAAACTCTGCTCCGGTCATAATGATCCTCTTTCCGTTCGTATCATTGACCTCTTCTGCCCTATTGGCAAAGGTCAACGCGGATTGATCGTGGCACAACCTAAGACTGGTAAGACCGTACTGCTCAAGGAGATTGCCAATGCTATCTCCGCCAACCATCCCGAAGTATATATGATCGTCCTCCTTATCGACGAGCGTCCTGAGGAGGTAACGGATATGGCACGTAGCGTCAACGCGGAAGTGATCGCTTCCACCTTTGACGAACCGGCTGAGAACCACGTTAAAGTAGCGAACATCGTCCACGAGAAAGCCAAACGCTTAGTCGAGTGCGGTCACGATGTAGTCATCCTACTCGACTCAATCACCCGTCTGGCACGCGCCTATAACACCGTAGCACCTTCGAGCGGAAAAGTGTTGTCTGGTGGTGTGGAAGCACAAGCACTCCATAAACCCAAACGTTTCTTCGGTGCTGCCCGTAACATCGAAGGTGGTGGTTCACTCACCATCATCGCTACCGCCCTTACCGACACCGGAAGTAAGATGGATGATCTCATCTTCGAGGAGTTCAAGGGTACAGGTAACATGGAGTTACAGTTAGATCGCCGTTTGAGCAATAAACGTATCTTCCCTGCAGTCGATATACCCGCATCCAGTACCCGTCGTGACGACTTACTGCTGCCACGCGATGTGCTGAGCCGTATGTGGATGATCCGCAAACAACTGAGCGAAATGAATGGTATGGAAGCCATGGAGAAACTCAAACAGTTCATGGAGCGCACCGAAGATAATGACGAGTTCCTACTCGCCGTCAATGGAGAAAGATA
>DCID01000007.1:84280-93853 GCA_002315745.1 Bacteroidales bacterium UBA1735
CAAACCTAAACTTGGTGGGTAAACGTAACCCTGCGGTTTATGGTTCGACGTCGATGGAGAGCGAAATGATCGCTATTCAACGACGCTGGCTCGATGTGCATTTCCAATACCAACAATCCAATCACGAGGGCGATTTAATCGATTGGTTACAGAATGGCATAGATTTTGATGGTATCGTGCTAAACGCAGGCGGCTACACACATACGAGCGTTGCGCTACGCGATACAGTGGAGTATGTGATGGAGCAAGGTGTTCCCGTGGTCGAAGTTCATATCTCCGACATTCGTACCCGCGAACCCTTTAGGCAGCATAGTTTATTAACCGATGTCTGCGCACTCACCATCGTCGGAGAAGGTATAAAAGGCTATGAAAAAGCTGTGGATTATCTTATTAACCTCCCTCGTTAGCATTGCCTCATGGGCTGCTACGGTCACAGGTAAAGTGCTGGACGCCAATTCACGCCAAGCACTGGATTTCGTCAATGTCACCATTGCCAAAGCGAACTCCACCACTCCCATCACCGGCGTCGTCACGGATGCCGAAGGCGTATTTGCCCTCACGGATATCACCAACGGATCGTATGTGGTGACCATCTCGTTCATGGGGTACACGACCCTCACACAAGAAATCAAAGTGAAGGATCAAAACGTCGATCTCGGCAAAGTACTCCTCAAAGAGGATACAAAGGCCCTCAAAGAAGTGGAAGTAGTAGCACAAGGTTCCACAATGCGTTTTGAGTTGGACCGCAAGATATATACGGTTGACCAAAACGTCGCTGCCGCAGGTGCTAGCGTCTCCGAGGTATTGGAAAACATCCCTACCGTCGAAGTGGATCAGGAAGGTAAAATCTCCATGCGAAACTCCGAAGCGGTCGAAGTGTGGATCAATGGCAAACCGGCTGGTCTAACCGCTGAGAACAGAGGTCAGGTACTGGCACAAATGCCTGCGGATGGTGTCAAAGAGATCGAACTCATTACCAACCCCGGTGCTAAGTTCTCACCCGAAGGTACGGCAGGTATCATCAACATCGTGACCAAGAAAGACCGCAAAGCGGGCTACTATGGTAGCCTATCCGCAGGACTCGACTATAGTCTTGCTCCACCTTGGAACATACCTCCGGGAGCCAATACGGGCTTTAATATCAATTTCAATAAAGGTATAGCCGAAGCCTATTTCAATGTAGGCTATCGTTTCTTCTCGAACAATGGTGGCACCTACATCGACCGCTATAACTTAAACGGCTATGGTTCACAGACCTTAGACTCATCCCTGATTGAGTCGCACCTCATCGAAAACGGACAGACGCAACGTCAGAACCATGGACTCTTCCTGCGTGGCGGTGTGAACCTACATGTAGCCGAGCACTCTACTATCGGTATCAGCGGATTTGGTATGGTGGGCGATAAGAACGTCTTCCGTGGTTATAACAACGATACAAAGACCTACCTCATCACCGATTATCCATCGGGCGATACACTCCGTGACTACAGCCGTGCCACAGGCGGTGGCGGATGGCATCCAGGAGGAATGGGTATGGTGGATTATACCCTCGACTACAATAACCACAAACTGATGATCAGTGGTTCGTATAACTATTTCGGTTTCAATCAGGACTTTACCTATACAACGGTCGAGAAAGGTCGTGCTGATCAGATACAAGAGCAGTTCAACAATAGCGCTGATCAACGTATAGAGATCAAAGCCGACTACGAGTGGAAACCTACCAAACAGTCACGTCTCGAAGCCGGATATCAAGCAACCTTGGGGTATAGCACCACTTTCGCACAGGCTTTTAATGATACCCAACGCCAACAGGAACTATATACCTACTACTCCGATTTCTCCAACAAGGAGCAGAACCACGCCCTCTATATCTCCTACGGCAACCGCTTCTGGGATAAGTTCAGTGTACAGGTCGGTCTGCGTGGCGAATATTTCATCCGCCACCTCGATTCGTACTACAAAGATGCCAACGGGGATGTGCAGGATGCTTTTGCCAAGAATGAAGGACGTAAAGATACTGCCTATTTCCAACTCTTCCCCAGTGCTTACCTTAGCTACGATTTTGGAAATGGACACGAACTCCAACTCAACTACACCCGTCGTGTCGATCGTCCACGTGGACACCAGATCAACCCACGTATTGACTTCTCCGACTCTACGAACATCCGTATCGGTAACCCCACTTTGACCCCGTCCTACTCATCGTCCTTGGAACTGAACTACCTCAAGACATGGGAACGTCATACACTCAGTGCGGGCGTCTTCTGGCGTTATCAAGATAACCTCGTGCAGAACGTGCGCTTCATGACCGATGATAATAGAATCATGAAGAACACCTTTATCAACGTCGCACGCAGACAGGACTTAGGTGTCGAAGTGGTCGCCAAAGATAAACTGTTTGGAGAACTGCTCCAACTCACCACCAGTGCCAACCTCTATTGGAACACGATGACCGCCGAACACTACGAAGGTATGGTCAATGGCGATAGTATAATCATTGATTTACCTGCCCAAAACGTACTCGCATGGTCGGTGCGTCTCAATGCGCAGTTCCTATTTACCAAGACTTTCTCGGGTCAAATCAGCGGACAATACCGCAGCCCACATGTGGTGGCACAAGGTACCACTTCACATAGTTACTCCATTGACTTGGGTCTGCGCAAGACCTTCCTCGATCGCAAGTTAGCCCTCGCCCTCAATGTACGCGATATATTGGATTCACGTGCACGCAAGAACTACACATGGGGCGAAGGATTCTGGCAATACCAAGAGAATAGATGGCACTCCCGTTCTATCAGTCTCACACTCACTTGGAACTTCGGTACACAGCAGCAACGTAAACCCGATATGAAACGCAATAACAGTAGCAGCGATATGTCTAGCGGTATGATGGATATGGGAGGGGAGGAATAGTTTAGAGTTTAGAGTTTAGAGGTGAAAGGTTATAGGATAGTCATAGTAGCATTTTTGATGTTCGGACTGACAGCTCGAGCACAGAATAACCCGTATGTGGACGATAAAGTCGTTCACTTCGGTTTCTCCTTAGGTATCAACCTCATGTCCCTGCGTGTGAACAATAGTGATATACCTGTTGTCCTCCCTTACGATGGTATGCCACCCAAGGTACTGCATGCCTCCGTGAGCAATCTACTCCCTGGTTTCTCCGTCGGTTTTATCACCGATGTGCGCCTCTGCCGACACCTTAACCTCCGTTTCTGCCCTGCACTGAGTTTTGCACAACGTACCATCACCTATGAATGCGAAGATAAAACACCTATCCGCAGTGCCGACGGCAAACTGACCAACCAAGTCAGTCTGCTCTCTATCCCTATCACGGTGCCACTCTACCTCAAGTGGTCTGCCGAGCGCGAGAAGAACTACCGCCCGTACCTCATCGGTGGTGGCGGATTTGAATACAACGTCTATCGCGATGCCGAAATGCCCATCATGCTCAAAGGCCCCGACGCATTCGTCGAAGTCGGTTTCGGTTGCGACTTCTATTTCCGTTGGTTCAAGTTCTGTCCACAACTCACCTACCGTATTGGTTTCTTAAACCTCAACACCCCTCATGAGGAGCACCCACAACTCCTGGAAGGTAACTATTTCTATGCCGATGCCATCAGTCAACTCAAGTCCCACCAACTCTGTCTTACATTTAATTTTGAATAAGTTTATTTACATAGTGTTAGCAGCCTTCGTGCTCATCGGTTGTCAGGAACAGCGCATCAGCGATGATCCTACGTTATATTTGTCTTTCAGCAAAGATACGATCTCGTTTGACACCGTCTTCACCAACTTAGGTTCAACCACTCAACGCGTGCTCATCTATAACCGCAACGCCAACGCACTACGTATCACCCGTATGTGGCAAGATCTAAGTTCGAGTCCTTTCTACCCGAACCTCGATGGAGAGAACCAACTCACCAACATCACCGACTTAGTCATTGAGGGACACGATAGCGCCTACCTGTTTGTCAAAGTTAATATCGATCCCACGAAACAGAATAATCCCGTTCTCTTCGAAGATAATCTCCACTTTATGGTCAATGGCAATACCCAAACCATCCACCTCGAAGCCATTGGTCAAGATGTGTATCTCATCAAGTCCGATAAGCGGTACACCATCTACGATAGGAAAGGTTTTGTAGCTAACAAGCCATACCTTATCTACGATACCGTCGTTGTCACAGGACGTCTTACCCTCCAACCTGGTGCACGCCTCTATTTCCATAACAACGCGGGACTCTATGCCCTCGGTTCAGTCAAAGCCGAAGGTACACTCGATCAACCTATCCAACTGCAAGGTGATCGTATCGACCGACTCTTTGAGAACGTGCCATACGCTTATGTATCCGGTATGTGGACAGGTTTCTTCCTCCTACCCGATTCGTCCCAAGCCAGCAGTTGCACCTATGATCTCAATCATGTGGAGGTACGTTCCGCCAATGTCGGTCTATGGGCATATAACTCTCCCATGGCGAATAAACCCACACTCCATCTCACCAACTCGCTCATTCATAACCACTCACGCTATGGTCTTGTCTTACAGAACTTCGATGCCGAGGTGACTAATACAGAAATAAGTAACACCGCATCCTATCTCGTCTATCTGCAAGGCGGCAAGCATCGGTTTATACATAACACCATCGCGTCCTATTTTAATCATACGAACGTTCGTATCCAATCGGTTCGACGCGAAGATGTGCCTGCCGTTTATATCGATTCTACCGAGGCACACGGCGCTACACAAGTGACATTCATCAATTGTATCGTCGATGGTGTACGCACCAATAATGTAGAAATGGACTCCACCTCTACCCCTTCCACCTACGATATACATGGTAACTACCTCAAAGCCGATTCTATTGCCGAGGCTAGCCATAACATATACTGGCAAAAGACCGACACCCTGCCCGTCTTTGTCAATAATTACTATAAGTATCTGGAATATAACTACTACGATTTTCGCCTCGATTCTCTCTCCCCTGCTCGGGGCATAGGCGATTCGTTAGTGCTCTTAGAAGATGTACGCTACCAGCGCGATCGTTTGGGTAATGAGCGTCCGCTCAATCAACGTCCTGATGCCGGATGCTATCAATATCAGCCTGGATCTGCTGCTGCAGAGCGGCTACGTTCGCGAACTTTCTCTCTTCCCGTACACGACGTACTAACTGCACCGAGATGGTTTGACCATATAGGTCACCTGTATAATCCAATAGATATACCTCCACCGTCACATGGTCATTGCCTATGGTCGGGTTAGTACCGATGTTCACCATTCCCTTCACTTTCCCTACCCCCTCTACAATCACTTCACCTGCATATACTCCATGAGAAGGCAGCATTTTCTCAGCCGGCAGATCAATATTCGCAGTCGGAAAGCCTATCGTTCGTCCTAATCCTTTCCCGTGCACCACTTCACCACACAGCGTATAAGTATAACCTAACATCTCGTTCGCGCGTGCCATATCGCCTTGCTGCAAAGCACGGCGTATCTTAGACGAAGATACCTGTCCGTTGGGAGCCATCGTCACGGGCTGTATCGTCATCCCTACCCGATGGGCAGCCGCTTCATAATCGGCGATATCGGTCATACAGTCGCTACCAAACTGATGATCATAACCCATCAGTAAGATCTCCACACCGCAACGCTCATGCAGAATATGCATGAACTCCTCCGCCGTCATCTGCTGGATCACATCAAAGTGAAACGAAAAGATCTCATCCACACCCGTAGCTTTGAGTAAAGCGGTACGTTCATCGAAGGTGGAAAGTAAGGGCTGCTGTGTGCCACTAAGCACGCTCTGTGGATGCTCATCGAAGGTCAGCACCGCACTCTGCAACCCATTGAGACGGGATACACGAAGCAACTCGCTAATCAAAAAACGATGGCCTTTATGTACACCATCGAAAAAACCTATCGTTGCTACGTATGCCATTAGAAACCAAAGGAGAATCCTATCATCGCAGAGAAACATTTACCCTGGAAATAGGATGGATAATACTTATCTAAATAATACTGCGCCGTGCACCCTTCGCCCGCATCCTCGGAATAGATGGGTTTGAGTTGACCCGATACATCCTTCGCCATCGTCTTCTCCAAGTTATCGTATCCACGGGCATTGTTATAGGTCATATTAAAGCGCAAATACATGTTAGGATGCACTTCGTATATCATATCCAAAGCAACCACATCGTTTTGGAAGATCTTCTCGTCAAACGGCTTTTGCGACAGCACCGAACTGATACCAGACTGACTCTCTATCTTCTGACCACTCTCATTTCTCGCTACACGCCAATACTCGTATGCATTGTACTTGGTATCGTTGGTATAACTGAGTTTGAGCACCATACCACGAATCGGGCGATAACTCAACTCCGCAAAGATCGATTGCGCATTGTCACCCATATAGTGCCCCATATTATAACTATTGCTTGCCCACGTCAGCACATCAATCGAGTGCGTGTAGCATGCTATATACGCACGCATAAACTCAAACTTAGCACTCAAACCTTTGATAGGCCAACCTCCCCAGTCAAAACCCACTAAGTAGGAGACAGGATTCTTCTCGGGATTAGACGATTTAAGACGATCGAGTTTGAACTCATCCAAATAGAACGAACCATATAACTTCAAGTGCTGTACGGGTCGAACCGTGATGGTAAAGAAGGCTTGTGAGTTCTGATTCTCACTCGCTACACCTTTGGTCAGTAGGTGATCCAACGACTTAAAGAAGGCAAACGGAATGAAATAGGCAGCCTGCACATTATTCTCCGCATACACGATCGAGTTACCAAAACCAAACTGCACGTACTTACAGGGTATGAAGGTGAACATGTTCGCCGCCATAAACTTATTGTGCGGACGGTACTCTTTTTCCGTCCCTGCGGTCGTGTTCTCTACGTAGTACTTGGTCGAATCGAGCACATTGCTCACTAACCATGCGTGGAAATAGTCGAATTGGAACCATTTGCAAGGGGTCAGTTGTAACGATATCATCGGCACTGCCGGGTTACGTCCCGATAGGATGTTGGAGCAATGGTAACTGTCGCCCCATGTGATGTTCTCACGCTGAACCGATATGCTTCCGAACCATGCATAGGCCGATATACCTCCCTTCGAATCGGAGAAATCACCACCATAGTTGGCTTCTTTATACTGCACACCAGGTAGGTTATTCAAATACCCTGGTTTGGTCAATTTAGCGCCATCTATATAGTCCGATTGGGTAGGATAATAGTCGCTTTTCAGCCACTTACCATTATAACTAATATCGCGAAGCGAGCCCCAAATAGAGATATGATTAACGATATCCATTTTAAGATCTACGCCCCACCAACGTTTGAGAATAGCACCTTTCTTAGAGCCATATATCTCGGCACCTAAGATCGGTTCAATCGACATCTTAAATTTCTTATCCTTGGTCATGTAGGAGAACTGTGGGTTGGCCAAAGATAGGTTATAAGTACGATGATCCGTGTATTGAACATAGTTATTGATCATCGTGTCACGTTCGAGAGCGAAGACATTGAGGTAGAAGTTTAGGTCATCACGTTGGCGTTTATTCAACAGGGAATCAGCCGCTTGCGCTTCGGTCAGCATCTGAGCCACCTGCATACGACTATACGGACGAACACCCGTCTGATGCACAATCACACCATCCGTCAGCAACTCGTCCAAGAAATCATACACCTTCGTGTAGTTCGTTGCTACCGGTATATTCTGTGCCTGAGCAGTCAGCCCAAGCATCAAAAACGCTACTATGACTATCCTACAACCTTTCACCTCTAAACTCTAAACTCTAAACTCTAAACTCTAAACTACTTCCCGTACCGTGCATTCAATCCTTCGATCACCTCGTCGGTCACATCGTAACCTGCTACCTTATTGAGTACAGCAGCCTCGTTGAGAATAAGGTGATAGCGACCATCCGCATTAAAGTCCTTGAGGAACAGTTGGATAGAGTCTGCCAACTGCTGGGTCAGTTCCTGTTGCTGTTGCGCAAAGTCATTGCTCAGTTTCTGACGCAGAGCCTCTAGATCTTGTTGTTTTTTCTCTAACTGCTGACCTTTGTTTTGCAGACGAGCCTGCTCCGATTCTGCACGTTCACGGCTCAGGAAAGCACCTGCTTCCACTTTACGTTGAAAATCAATCGCGTCACGTTGGAAAGTCTCGTACTCCTTTTGAAAAGCGCGTGCTTTGGTATCCAATTGTACCATCGAACTCTCGTAACTAGACATCAACTTCTCACTGGACTCCACAGCCAATGTGTAATGTTTTAAGATCGAGTCCGTGTTCACGATACCAATAGACATCAACTGTCCTTCTACGACTACTTCATCATTTTGCACTTGGGCAGGTTTATTACCTTTCCCTACTAACACGATCACTAACAGGGCTACTACAGCCACTGCCAACACAGCATTAATTGCTCCTTGAATTTTGTTCATACTTTCTATAATTCTATTTGTCTATAATTCTATCTTTTCTTTACTCCTTGCCTCGCGATCTTGGCTCACTGCACAATGTATGCCTCGCTCTTGCATGCGTTTATTCTGCGATATATGCTGACTGGAGAACCTCCCATTTTTCTTCAGGAGCACCCTAACACATAGCAGTAACATCGCTATTGCTACAGCTGCAATCGCTATGCCAATGGCTTTGAGCATCAATACATCTCTTTTAAGAGAGCGGGACGACCAAGGCTAACGCCCACCTTGATGTAACCATAGTGGTCGTTAAAGAAACTATTACTATACAGATTATATCCCACACCTACCGTGAAATATTTTAACTCTGCTCCTAGACCAAACTGGAAATAGAAACCGCTATTGGGTGCGATATCACCATTATAAACGGGTCCACTTGGATACATCGAGCAATCCACAGAGTATGTGCCTGTCATGCCCACATAACCACCTATACCTAAATCAAAGAACGGATAGCACCGGCTATCGGTAGGGACATAGATGCGCAAATCGGCATAGATAGGAGCAACCCATGTATTCGCCTTACAAGTTCCGTGCGTAAAGAGCGATGTTGTCGTATTATCATACACCGCCGTTTTACCCCAATCGCCAAAGAAACTGAAAGCGGCACCAAAATAGACGTACTCACGATAACGGAAACCGAGACCGCCACCCATGCTCACACCACCTATTTGGCACGGATCAGAGATCCATTGATGGCCCGTGGAGAAATCGGTGATAATCCATCCTGGAGCACGTGAGAATAGACCATAGATGTCGATATTAGCCTGAAAACCGAAATCGGAAGAAACACCATGTTTAGGTTCCTTATTATGGAAGATCTCGGCTGGTTTAGAAGATTGTTCTTCATTCACGCCAAAGGCTACCTGAACCTCTTTCTGTGCCTCACTTTGTGCGCACATCATCACGGAGATAAGAGCCACTGCTCCCAATAAAAATAGTTTTTTCATTGTCATAATTGCAAATAACGCTGCAAAGATACTACATTTTTTTGGAATACGCAAATAATGCAGCAAAAAAAACAAAGAACCCCGAAGATTTCTCTTCGAGGTTCTGAAAATGGCGGCTACCTACTCTCCC
>DCID01000030.1:0-32470 GCA_002315745.1 Bacteroidales bacterium UBA1735
TTATTCGTGTTCGGTGACGAATATTCGACCATCATCAGCGCGTTCCTTTTTGCCCTATCGCCATAGTGCTCTTCCTTCGCTATCCCCTCCAACTGCTCTATCCAAAAAGCATCGGAGATAGTCAGGTTCAAGAACCCTTGCACCGCGTTGTACTTAGCCACAATTGGTTGTCCCTTTAGGGGAAAACCTACGGAAGGGGCTTGTAGGAGTGCTGTTCCTATTTCCTCTGCCACCTGTTGTGGTGCCTTCCGCGCCGCTTTGACAAATGGGAACACAACAACCGTGAGGTTGCCTTCGAACTCCGGACGCGTCTTTTGTATCTGCACCATCTGGTCGGTAGCGTCCAATCCATAGAGGCTTTTTACCGCCTCTTTCACTTGTTGAATAAGTATCTCTTCTAATTTCATAATTTCTTACATTGATCCGCCAAGAAGGCTTTTTCTTCGTTATTGAGTCGTGGACTCACGGTGCGATAGACACGCTCATGGTAGGCATTGATCCACTCGATTTCATCGGGGGTCATCATCGACATATCGATCAATCTCGTATCATAGAAACAGAGCGTCAAGGTCTCAAACTCGTAATACTCCTCGCCCGTTGACCTCGCCAACACGTTATGGTTGTGGTTGTCGTTGTGGTTGTCGTTGTGGTTCACTTTCTTAGTGACCATCAGGTTCTCGGTGCGGATACCATACTCGCCTGCACGATAGATTCCCGGTTCGTCGGAGAAGATGTTACCCAATCGAATAGGGTTTGTATTGTTGTCCGTACGGATGTTGGCGGGTCCTTCGTGGCAGCCCATGAAGTGCCCTACTCCGTGACCGGTGCCGTGTCCATAATGCACACCTTCCTGCCACATGAACTGACGGGCAAGTATATCGAGTTGATTGCCGCGTGTCCCTTTGGGGAAACGGGCACGTGCCAAAGCGATATGCCCCTTGAGCACCAAGGTGAAGTCACGTTTAACAGCCGCAGGGATCGCTTTCTCGTCGCCTATCCACATCGTTCGGGTGATATCGGTTGTACCATCGAGGTACTGTCCACCGCTATCGAGCAGCAGCACACCATTACCCTCTATCTTCGCGCAGGACTCGGGTTTAGCGGCATAGTGCACAATGGCGCCATTCCCTTTCCATCCCGCTATCGTACCAAAACTCTCATCGGTAAAGTTCTTCCCCATCGCGCGGAACTCATGCAACTTCTGAGCCACACTGATCTCCGTCAGCACCTTTCCCTCGCCTTTAACGGTGCATGGTGCATTGTCCACCATCAACCATTTAAAGAATCGTGTTAATGCCACCGCATCTTCCAGCATAGCGGTACGTTCGCCAGCTATCTCGACCTCGTTCTTGACGGACATCATCACTTGTAAGGGGCTGGGCGTCACCACAACTCGCCTAATCGGATTGTTGTCCTGTAACCTGTCATCTGTAACCTGCGACCTATCGCCTATCGCCTCATACAGTGCCTCATTCACGCGGTTTCCATCCATCAGCACGCCGGTGGCATTGATCTGCCGCAGATAGTCGAATACCTCCTCGTATTCGCGCACTTGTATGCCTTGAACGTCTAGACCTTTTAGCACTTTTTCTACTTTCGTTCGGCTAACGAACAGCGTGCACCGCTCTTTCTCCACCACCACATAAGCAATCACGCAAGGGGTGTAGTCCACGTCCGTACCGCGGATATTCAGCAGCCAGCCTATCTCATCCAGTTCGGCAATGACCATGGCATCGCAACGCTTCTCTGCCATCGCTTCGCGCAGACGTTTCAGTTTACTATCCACGCTCTCGCCGGCAAACTTCTCGTCGTACATATAGAGCGGATTCATCGGTATATCAGGACGGCCTTCTGTCCAGATAGGACGAATGAGGTCAACGGACTTCAAAGCTATATCTGCCTCTGCCAGTTCCTCCTTCAATGCCTTATAGCCCCTGATAGAGTACATCTCGGGGTTGACACCCACGGTATACGCCCCCTCGCCTAAGGGAGAGGGGGTTCGGGGGGTGAGGCTTATCCACTCCACTATGCTTGGCGTATCGACATCGCTCTCGCGCATCAATGCAAAGGTGCTACCTGCCAGTTCTTTCTCAGCCTGCAGGTAGTAACGGCTATCTGTCCACAGTAACGCCTTATCCATCGTCACAACCGCCGTACCAGACTCGCCGAGGAAGCCGGTGATCCAGTTCATCTCCATCCAGTGTGGCGCCATATATTCCGACGCATGAGGATCTGTACCAGGGATGATATATACATCCACCTTATTGTCGCGCATACGTGCGCGCAAGAGCCCTAACCGTTCTTGAATATCCATAATCGTTTATCTTTTTAAAAAGCGTGCAAAGGTACTACAAAATAGATTACCGGCGGCTTCCCAGCCCCCGGTTCTCTCACAAAAAAATTAACTAATAAAAACTTATGAAAAAAAATCTTTTCACTTATGTAACCAAAAAATAGTGCCACTTTTCAATAGCCCCAAATCATGGTTACCATCGAAAAACGATGCAAAGGTAATACTTTTTTCGCAAACTTCCAAATTTTGGGACACTTTTTTTGATATTTTTAGATTTTTAGGATGAAATCGTCTCCATCTTGCCATAAAGGGGACACTTCTCTAAAATGGTGCAACTGCTCCAGATTGAAATCAGCGATACGTGTTCCCTCTTCATCGTCATTCAAACAAGCCAATGGTTGCAGTCGAGTATCATAGGCTATCGAGTGTCCGTTATAGTGCAATCCTAACCCATCGTCGCCCACCGGATTGACCGCCGCGATGTAACATTGGTTCTCCGTCGCGCGAGCGGCTACGAGTGCATCCCAATAGATGATGCGTATCTGAGGCCAGTTGGCGCAGACGAGTAGGATATCGTATAGGTTATCCTTATCCTGCCGTGCCCAGATGGGGAAACGCAAGTCGTAGCAGAGAAGCAAACGGAACCGCACACCCTGATAGGTGATGATCGTGCGCTCACGACCAGCGGTAAAGAACTGATCCTCGCCACCATGCTTATACAGGTGCGCCTTATCTACCAAGATAGGCGTATCGTTGGGACGGATAAAGAAGCCACGATTGTATAGCCGCCCTTCCGCCTCGCAGATCAACGAACTGACGATCGCGATGCCCGTCTCGTTCGCTACGGCTTGCAGGGTCGTTATCGTCTCACCATCCTCTCGTTCGGCTAAGTCGGGTCGGTCTGTACAAAAACCTGTGGAGAACATCTCCGGCAACAGGGCTATATCGGCTTGACCTGCGATAGCCCGTATTCGAGCAACAGCACGGCGGATGTTCTCCGCCTTGTCTGCCCATTTAATCGGATATTGTAAGAGTGCAACCTTCACCTCTAAACTCTAAACTCTAAACTCTAAACTACTTCTTCTTCCCCTCAGGTTTGCCGCTGATGGCTTCGCGCATAGCGGTATCGGCTTGCATGTTCTGCATACGGTAATAGTCCATGATACCGAGGTTACCACTCCGGAAAGCTTCTGCCATCGCTTGTGGCACGAGTGCCTCAGCCTCAATGACCTTAGCACGAGCCTCTTGGGCTTTTGCTTTCATCTCTTGCTCACCCGCAATCGCCATAGCACGACGCTCCTCGGCTTTGGCTTGTGCGATGTTCTTATCAGCCTCGGCTTGATCCATCTGCAGTTGGGCACCGATGTTCTTACCTACATCGATGTCGGCGATATCGATACTGAGTATCTCGAAAGCGGTGCCGGCATCCAGACCCTTACTCAGCACCAGTTTAGAGATGCTATCCGGGTTCTCGAGCACAGACTTATGGCTCTCGGCACTACCGATCGAACTAACTATACCTTCGCCTACACGAGCGAGCACCGTATCTTCTCCGGCACCTCCGACCAGTTGGCGGATGTTCGCACGAACAGTCACACGGGCTTTAGCGATGAGCTGGATACCATCTTTCGCTACCGCTGTTACAGGAGGAGTGTCAATCACTTTGGGGTTAACCGACATCTGCACAGCTTCGAACACATCACGTCCAGCGAGGTCGATAGCCGTCGCCATCTGGAAGGGCAACTCAATACCCGCCTTGCTCGCGCTCACGAGCGCGTGCGTGACACGTTGTATATGGCCTCCGGCGAGGTAATGTGCCTCCAGTCCGTCACGGCGCACATCCACTAAGCCTGCTTTGTGTGCCTCAATTAGGCAGTTCACAATCAGCGTTGGTGGCACCTTACGGATACGCATGAGGAACAACTGGATCAACGAGATACGCACGCCACTGACTTGCGCATTGATCCACAACATGAACGGTACATAGTAGAAGAAAATAATCACTAAGACCGAAATAATACAAATCATTAAAATGTTCAGTACTTCCATAATCTTTATATTTTTATTTATTGTTTTCCATTTCCTCCATGTGCTTGCCGGCTTTAGGCATCTCCACTTTCGAGTCAATCTTCGTATCAAGTGCCATTTTCTCCAGCATATGTCCGCGGATGAAACCATAGATAGCCAATGCCGACAACACGACGGCAGCCACTAACGTCGCATGCCCCGCCCACGGATAGATAGGCGCGAGCCATTCGTATGCCAACCACACACTACCACCTAAACTCAAGAAACCTGTGATACCCGCCAAACCAAAGCCAGGCAGCAGGAATAACTCCGCCACTAAAAGGGCAACTCCAAACACCAATAGGATGATAACAATCGCGATACTCATAATCGTATTTTTTTATTTCGGGTGCAAAAATAATAAATATTTTTGATATACACAAATATAAAATTAATTTTGTAAGAATATCGATAAAAATTTGGTGGAATAAAATATTTTTTGTACTTTTGCAGCCGTTTTTGTGTAATAAAATGAAGAATTTAGTTATTGTAGAGTCTCCAGGTAAAACGAAAACTATCGAGAAGTTTTTAGGTTCAGACTATCGCGTTTTATCTTCTCAAGGTCACATACGTGACATTGAGGGTATTGGCAAAAATAGTATCGGTATCGATTTTGAGCACGGGTATCGTCCCAATTACATGATCGATCCCGAGAAGAAGCATATCATCGAACAACTCCGTTCCGCCGTTGCTAAGGCAGATACCGTTTGGTTGGCATCCGATGAAGACCGCGAGGGAGAAGCTATTGCATGGCACTTATACGAGGTACTCAACCTCAAGAACAAAGATACACGTCGTATCGTTTTCAACGAGATCACACAGACTGCTATTCAGGACGCTATTCAGCATCCGCGCGATATTGACTATAACCTCGTCCATGCGCAGCAGTCACGTCGTTTGATTGACCGTATCGTTGGTTACGAGCTCTCGCCGCTGTTGTGGAAGAAGATTACGACGGGTCTTAGTGCCGGTCGTGTACAGTCTGTAGCAGTACGTTTGATTGTGGAGCGCGAGCGTGAGATCGAGTCGTTCAACACCTCATCACAGTACCGCGTCTATGCCGAGTTTAGTGGTGCTAACCCGTCTGATGCCTCGGTACTCAAGACCGAACTCAATCATCGTTTTGACACCAAAGAGGAAGCCATGGCTTTCTTAGAGTCCTGTCGTCAAGCATCCTTCAAGGTCTCTTCTATCCAGAAGAAACCGATCCAGCATGCTCCCGCCGAGCCCTTCACCACATCGTCCCTGCAGCAGGAAGCAGCACGCAAACTCAAGTTCACTGTGAGCAAGACCATGCGTATTGCACAGTCGCTCTATGAGGCAGGTAAGATCACGTATATGCGTACGGACTCCGTCAACCTCAGTTCGCTCGCTATCGCTACCGCTAAGACCGAGATCCTCGCCGAATATGGCGAACAATATAGCCGCTCTCGTCAGTTCCACACCCATACCAAAGGGGCACAGGAGGCACACGAGGCTATCCGTCCTACGTACATGAACGTACACAAAGCGGGTGCTACCGCAGATGAGCAACGGTTGTACGAACTGATATGGAAACGTACGATCGCGTCGCAGATGGCGAATGCCGAACTCGAATCTACGCGTTTGGAGGTCACTATCTCCAATTCGTCATACACGTTTGTGGCTACAGGTGAGACGATCTTGTTTGATGGTTTCATGCGTGCGTACGTGCAGTCTAATGATGATGAACATGAGGATACTGTCCATATCATCCCGCAGATGGCTAAGGGCGAAGAACTGAGATACATCGAGATGAATGCGCAGCAGGTCTATCTCCGCCCACCTTTCCGATATACGGAGGCAGCGCTCGTCAATAAGATGGAGGAGTTAGGTATAGGCCGTCCTTCGACGTATGCTACCATCATTGAGACTATCCAGTCCCGCAAGTACGTAGAGCGTGGATCGGTGGCAGGTCACAAGCGCGATTATAATATCCTCACGCTGCGTCAGAATCGCATCTCTGATCGTACCAAATCGGAGATGTATGGTATCGATTTGCAGAAGCTTATCCCGACCGATCTGGGCCGTGTGACTAACGACTTCTTAGTGGCGCAGTTCCCTGAGATTCTCAGTTACGATTTTACCGCCAATGAGGAGGCTAATTTCGATAAAGTAGCAGCAGGCCAAGCCGATTGGGTCAAGACGGTGGACACGTTCTACCGCACTTTCCACCCCATCCTCGAGCATGTGCCACTCGGTAAGGTTCCGGGGCGTTTGATTGGTACAGCGCCTTCGGGTGAGCCCGTTATTGCTAAGATCACGAAGATGGGTGCTTGCATCCAGTTGGGTGATTCGGAGGACGAGAAACCTAAGTTCGCGTCGTTGAAGAAAGATCAGTCTATTTATACCATCACCTTAGACGAGGCATTGGAGTTGTTTGAGAAGTCGCTGCCCTATACCTTGGGTCAGTTAGATGGTGAGGATATCGTAGTCGGCGAAGGTAAGTATGGTCCCTACTTGCGTTATAAGGGATCCTTTACCAGTTTGCCTAAGCATACCGATCCGTTTGCTGTCGATATGGAGATGGCTGTACATATGCTACAAGATACGAAAGAGAAACAGAAACCGGTGCATATCTTTGGAGATATTCAGGTAATTAATGGCCGTTTTGGAGCGTATATTAAGGCGCCTTCGGGTAATTATCGTATTCCGTCCACCTGCGATGTGGCTGCCATGACGTTGCGTGATTGTGAGCGTATCATGACCACCACCAAACCCACGGGCAAGAAAAAGTAGCATAGCGATTGACAAAAATTGCAAAAAAATTGCATTTTTTTTGGTAGTTTCAAAAAAAAGCAGTACCTTTGCAGCCGTTTTTGATCATCTTATGGCGACCGATGTCGCCAGCGAGGAGTAGCGCAGTTGGTAGCGCACCACGTTCGGGACGTGGGGGTCGCGTGTTCGAGTCACGTCTTCTCGACATAATTAGGACATTCATCTTCACGATGGATGCCCTAATTATTTTAAAGATATTTACCGCAAAACCACCTAATGAGTAAATCAAAAAGCCGTCTACTTGAGAAGTAGGCGGCTTTTGTTGCAGAACTAGACGTTAGGGAATAGTTTAGTCAGCGTAGTTGACAACATGGTTACCATCCTGATTGACGGAAACATAAATCTTTTTTCCTTCTGGAACTGGGTTCAGCGAATACAACTTAGTAAGAGCTGTATCCTTGTTATAGTCCAAATACTTGATAGATGTTGGATAGGTAACATCTGAATTGCCCACTATAACTGCCAAGTAAGCACCCGAAGCACGGTTAGTCAACATCACATTGTACGCAGTGTCTTTTGAAGGACGGATTGCGTCATCCAGCATCATGAATGTTTGCCCATCCATGTAACCCGTCATAATACCAACAACACGATCGGTGGAGTTAGCGATGTTGAAGTTGTACTCTTGGACTGCAGTATTATCATTGCAACCCGTTAATGCGATGGCAGCAACAGCCATCAGTGCTAAAAATACTTTTTTCATACACATTGAGTTTTAAAAATATGAGTAATATGTTTTGTTTTCTTTCAAAATCGAGTGCAAAGGTAAGGAATATTTTTCATATACGCAAGTGTACGCAATAAAAAAATGTTTTTTTATGAAGAAATTGTCCGTTTCTGAACATTTTTTGTATTTTCATTTTCGAAAAAGTACGTTTTTTAAGAAAGAATTTCCCCCTATTAATAATCGTACGATTTAGGCGCCAAATATTTGCATAATTCGAAGAAAAATATTAATTTTGCACCGGTTTTTGAGAACAAAGGAGTATTTTTTTAATACACAATCTTAAAAATCGGCAATTTTGCTCAGTTGGGTTTGCAAAATGGGGTTAATATAGAATATATTAATGGGTGGGACAATTTGCCCCCCACCAAACGAAAAGAATGAGATACATACGATTGTGGAGATGCGAGGAAAAAAGGAAGACTTAAGTTTGCAATCTTTTTATGCGCAATTGCTTGATAAGGGAACATATTGGATTGATTCTAATAGATTAAAGAACATCGCAAAAAGTTTTACACATTTATCAAAGAAGGCGAATGTGATTGGACTACAAGTTGCAGATTTAGTTGCCTACCCTATTACACGGCATCTTTTAGATCCTAATGAGCCCAACCTTGCGTATGAAATTATTAAAGGCAATATATATCAACAGAATAACAAGATGACAGGCATAAAGATTGTACCTGAAGAACAAAAAAAGGATTGTCAGAACTGACAACCCTTTCCAACCGGGGACACCCCAGTCCAAATTCCCTAAGGAATGTTCTCGGCTGCAAAGGTACAACATTTTTTTGATATGACCAAATTTTTGGGTAAAAAAAGTAAAAAAAAGTACATTTTTAGTAAAAATAGACAATAATTACGAAAATTAAATACAAAAAGATATGAAACAAAATTTACAAATCAAGTTTTTTCTCCTTCTCGCATTAGCGATGGTGGGGAGTAGTAATGTGTGGGGCTTGTCAAAAACGACCTGGACATGGACTGCAAAGACAGCTATAGGTGTAGGAAGTGGTACAGTTCGAGCTGCTATTTGGAAAGATCCTGTAGCTGGAAGCGACTCTGAGGAAACAGGACAACAGACTTCTGGAACATCCTTAGTAACTGCATCAAAATCCGAATCGGCATATTATTCAACTAGTGTTGCCAAACGTTATTGCAAATTTACAGTTGTCAGCACACCAGACGGATATGCATGGGGAGGATGGTACTCGTCGAGTGCATGTACAGGAGCCGCTGTATCTACAGAAACCTCTTATCAACCTGCCAGTAGTGCAGTCACCAATATGAATTACACATATTATGGTAAATTTAATGCTGTAACCGTATCTGCTGCTGCTGCTAAAAGTGTTTCTTTTACTAGTCCTGGCACAAAAAGTACATCCCTAACATTTAGTACTCAATATGCCGATGCTGATGCGGATTTTAATACACCCTCAATATCAGGTGATGGATGGACGATTACATCTTGGAGTTATGCCAATAATGCCGTCACAGTAAATGTTTCTTACACAGCGAGCTCTAGCACCTCTCAAGGGAATCATGCTTCTACCATTACAGTTAAATCAAAGGCTAATAAATCTGCTACTGGTACTGTCACTGCCAATGTTGATCTATCACCATCATTGAGTGCATCTCCATCTACTATTGATTTTGGTATGTTCACAGTTGGCGTTGATGCTAAAAAGTCATCTACTGCAACCTTAACATTCAATGCAAATGCCATCAATTGGAGCAAAACATCAGATGCTGACCTTGCACCTTTCTCTGCTGCTTTTAATGGAGATCATAGTAAAGTCACTATCTATTATGAACCAACATCAGTTGGAACTGGTTCTTACCAAAAGACTCTAACCATTACCACTACGAATAGTCAAAGTTCTCCGCTTGCTAAATCAACTACCATCACACTTAATGGTCAAGCACAATCCATTACGAATCCAACGTACACTTGTTCAATAGCAAACTCTTACAATGTAGATGCTGCTGCAATTGACTTGAATGCATTATGGACAAGTACAAGTCCTAGCACAAAGAATTACTCCATTGTAAGTTTTACTCCATCTGGAAGTAATAATCAGGGGGCAACTGCTCCTTCTATCACCAACAACATGCTTTCATTGGGTCAAGCAGGAACTCTCGTGCTCAAACTTACCCAAGCTAAAGTTACAAGTTATTACGCTGGCGAAGATACAAAACAAATTACTATTAATAAAATTCAAACGACAATCTCTGGAAGCAATCAAACCAAAGAAGTTGAGGAAAACTTTGCAGGTGTTTATTCATTCACCAATACGGCCACAGCAAAACCAACCAATAATTCTAGCGACGCATTTTATTACACCATAACTAATAATACGCCTACTGGCATTGTTAGTGGTAGTGCTCATTCCACAGAGGTTATTGCATACAACCCCAATGAAAACAAAGTATATGTATATAATAAAGGTGTTGCCACCATTAAGTTTGCCCAAAAAGAAACGTATAAATACACAGGCAAAACTCAAGAATATACCGTGACCGTTAACAAGCATGAGAACCATATCGCTATCAATGGTACAAACGACTCTTACGCGCAGAATATCTATATGGATGGTTATGCAAGCATCAACCTGACTGCTACCAATACCGACTATGCGGGTAGTGCTATTACCAACAATCAAACAGCCGGTAACGATATTGCTACGTTCTATCAAAACCAAAATGTAGTTTATGCATCTAACATCCTTGGCGATGCGACTTGGTCACTCTCGCAGCCAGAGAACTATAAATACAAAGCCGCTAACGCATCCTTTACGATCCATGTGGTAAAGCAATCCGAGGCTACTGATTGCTATGTACTCAATGCACCTGACGAGAAAAGTTATGGTAAATACGGAGATTGCGCTAATAAATCTTATCAAGATTTTAACCTATCCGCTCCTGGTAAAACACTTTCCTTCAATATGTGGAAATATAGTAGCACCAACGATATTGGAATGAAAGTATATGGATATGACGCAAATGGAAGCCAAGTATTCTTGCAAGAATATTCCATCGGAAGTTTAACTACTTCTGCTAAAAATTATTCCTTCAACATTGCTTCTAATGTAACAAGAATCCGCATTCAAAATGGTGGAGGTAATTATGCCACAGCTTCTACGCTTAACTGCTATGCCAGCGAAGTTAAAGTTACCCGTCTAACAAATCTCTCCGCTGCTGACGTCACAGTCGACAAGACTTCTACAAATAATCCTATTCACCCTACTGAAACAGGTGTAGGCTCTATCACTATCAACCATAGTTTGGCAAATGGTGGTGACCTCAAGGTTACTTGGGACAATGCGAAGTTCACTATCAATGACAAGACTTCCGCACAAGGTATCAACTTAGGCGATAAGGGTTGCTCCACAGGTAATACTACCCTACCTATCTCCTACACCTCGCAAGTAGCAGGAGAAGATGTGGCACACCTTGTTATATATAATAATGTATATCGCGCAACTGCTACCATCACTGGCACAACCGTGAAGTTTGATCAAGTAATCACATGGGCGGATAACATCGAATACAAAACGGCTGGAGTAGATATAGAAAATGCTGCTACTTCTACGTTAGGCAATGTTACATATACTTCCTCTAACCCCGAAGTTATTTCGGTAGTAGGCAACGTACTGCACACCATTAAGAAAGGAACAGCCACTATCACCGCCCATTCTGCAGGAAATGCCGAATACAACGAAAAATACTCCGACAAACTCATCACCGTCACCGATGATAAGGTACAGTGGATTGAATGGAATCAAACGCTCACTAACCTCAAATTAGGCGATAGCAACAAGACGCTTAATGCATCTGCTCACTCCGATGTTACAGGTTGCGTCTCAGAAGGCGCACGCCCTATTACCTACTCATCCAGTGATGAAAGCGTCGTCAAAGTGGTGAACACTAACCAACTTTGCGTAGTAGGTGTAGGTACCGCTACTGTTACCGCTACACAAGCGGGTGGTGAAGACGCAGACGGACACACCTTCATTCCAACATCGACACAGAAGAAAGCCATCGTGCGTGATCCTTCCGCTGCGTGTGAAACCTATATCTACAATCAACCTGAAGAATGGAAAAAAGATATGGGTTGGAACTCGGCTTATCATCACTCACATACTCAAGAGATTGACTTCGGAGGTCAAGAACCTGGTTACTACAATGTCGATTATAAAGGTGAGTCACACGATGTAGCTGTTGCGTACTACAATGTCAACTTCTATATTGATCAATATGTCAATGGTAGTTGGGTTAACGTACAAGACCTTGGCAAACCAGCCGAAGATCAAACACTCAACACGGGTAATGTGAATCTTAACCGCAAAGCCACCAAGATGCGCTTCCGCGTAGATGGATACACTGGTTATACCACCTTCAAAGATTGCCAAGTCACTCTTGCTCGCTACATAGAGACTGCTAACACCCTCAATAAGTTCGAAGCGAAAGTGGGCGGTGTACACGAGCAAACACTCACCATCCGATATTCCAATGTTCAAGGTCCTTTGACAATCACTCACAACACTTCCTCTTCCTTTGCTTTAGACGTAACAGAGAAAGCAACTGTATGTGGCGATTATGGCACCATGGATGTGAAAGTAACCTACAATCCATTGGTCGAGAACGACGATGAGAAAGATGTACTCGTTATCTCCGATGGTGTATCCTCCATCAACGTTAATCTGTCTGGTGTAGCATCTATCACCAACCGTCATATCGTTTGGGAGCAAACTCCTGCACCTGTCTATACGATACAAACGGTTACTCTGACCGCAGAGGCTCGTACCGACTTGGATGCCAAAGCAGGCGAAGTCTTCTATGCAATGGATGGAACATCCACTACTGGTTCTGTAACAGGCAATACTCTATCCTTTGCACAAGATGGTACGGCTAAAGTGATTGCTCAAGCCGTTGCCGATCCTAAATACTCGGCTGCCGCTGCCGTCAGCAAAACTTGGACAGTAAGCAAGACCCCAACGACCATCTCCACGATGCCTACCGCCTTTGGAGATATTGTTAGCGGCACAAACATTGCCAGCCTAACCTTGACGGGATGGGAAGTGACCAATACTGTTAATAGCGAAGTTGTAGAAGGTACTTTAGCCATCACCGCAGGTGACCTCGTCAATGTAGGCGATAAGAACCTGACCATCACCTTCACTCCGACGAACACCAATATGTTCACAGGTTGTACCGCAAATATGCCTGTTCACGTTATCCAACGCGCTCCCGAAGCAGGTGAAGTTATTCCTGTAGCCGCTGACATCACTTATGGTGCAGCTGTAAAAACCTCTGTACTGACTAATAATGGTACACTTGCAGGAACACTTACATGGATAGATGCACGCAAAGATGACATCTTAACAGCTGGTACATACAACGACATGGAAGTTCTTTTCACCCCCAACAATACTAATATAGAAGCAACAAACTATACCGTTACCTTGACCATTAATGCTCCAATAATCACAGAGAACAAGTTCACCAATGCCGATGGTGATAACAACTGGAATAATCCTAACAACTGGACTTCGGGTGTTGTTCCTGAGAAACTAAACGATGTGGATGTGGTAATCAATGGCGAAATGGTTATCGATGAGACCATCATCGTCAATAGCATGACCATCGAATCAGGTGCTAGCGTCAAAGTGATTGTCAATGGTGACCTCAGCATCCACGATGCATCCTTGGCACGTGACAGTTATGGTGACCTCTTCATCAAGAACGGCGGTGCAGTAGAACTCTCCTCTACTAGTTCCAAGAAGATGATGGTACATAACTTTGTCATTGAGTCCTCCATCGGTACCGACGGCACCAGCACCAGTGGTCAGATCTCCAACGCAGATGCTCTCGCCTTCGACGAAGGTGGTGACGCATACATCGACATCAACCTCGATCCTTCGGGCATAGCGGATGACAGCAAATGGTATGGTTTTACCGTTCCTTTCCAAGTAGATATTGCTACTGGTATCGCTCGCAAAGAGAATGATGGTTCATTCAAGGTTCTTGCAGACAAAACGAACTTCGACATCATGAAGTATAACTCCGACAAACGTCTTTCTTCAGGCAAAGGTTGGGAGTACTACCATGGCACTTTACAACCTGGTGAGTTCTACTTGCTCGCTATCGACGGCTCCAACAACGTCTATAGTTTCCGCAAGAAAGCAGGGGCTGCATTGGTTTCCGATGGCACGATGGCGTTGAAGACCAACGGCACAGGTACAAATGCCAACTGGAATGCAGTAGGTAATCCTACTATGCAACAAGTGAAAGCAGAGTTCTCCAATAAGATTGTACAAGTGTACCTCAATGGTCTCAATCAATACAAAGCCGTTTCAACCGAAGACGCTAACTTCGTGGTAGGTTGCCCATTCTTCATCCAAGCAAGTACCAATGAGAACTTGACACTAACCGCAGATAACAGCCATAGTACTTTCTACGCACCACGCCGTGAAGCCAACGTAAGCGATATGTTCCGTGTACGCTTCGGTCAAGATGCCGAACACTACTCCGACCAAATCTTCGTTTCTGCTTCCGAAGATGCTTTGGATCAATACGAGATTGGTCACGATGTAGCCAAAGTGGGTGTAGGTACTATCTCGGCTCAATTGTGGGTAAATGCTTACAGTCAGAAACTCTGCGCTCACGAGGCTGTGCTCACAAACAACAATGCCGACTTCGCATTGACCCTCTATGCACCAAAGGCTGGTGAATATACGGTATCCATTAACCGCGAGAAGATGCCTAATGACGCTGCTCTCTACCTCACTGAGAATGGCAACATCATCTGGAACTTATCCACATCCGATTATACTGTTGAACTCAACAAGGGTAACAACACCAGCTATGGCTTACGCCTCGTTCAAGAGCGTCGCATCACAACCGATACCGAGAACGTAGAGACTAAGGCACAAACGAATAAGATGATTATTAACTCTAACATGTACATCTTCCGTGAAGGTAAGATCTACGATGCTACTGGTAAACTCGTAAAATATTAAGGTATGAAAAAGATATATAGTCAACCCATCACAGGAGCTGTGCAATTAGAAACACCCGCATACACATGCAGAGCTGAGGAAAGTACCACCCCTGAACCTCCAGGAGCTCCTATCCGCAAAATGTAGTCCCCTACATTCGACATCCAAAAGTAACCCACATTGTTCGCAGTGTGGGTTACTTTTTGCGCGCAGCATTTTTAACTGCATCTTTAACTGCATTTGGGCTTTTTTTTTTGGGGGGGGCAGTATAACACACTGATAATCAGCATTGCTACCTTAGTGATTCCTTAGTGATTCCTTAGTGGTTCCTTAGTCCGTCTCGGGACCTGCAGGGGCTTTGCAGATAGTTTGCAGATGCACCTGCACGGGTTGTCAATTGCAGGGCGATTGCATCGCCCGCTATAAAGTTTAATAAACCAACATAGACAAGGAACATTCGGGAAAAGTCGGGAAATTCCCGAATATTCCTGAATTCCTTTATGAGTATTCAGTGGCCGTTCTATTCTCTAATATATTGATTTATAGTCTATTGCCGTTACGTTTGTCCCTTATGAGTAAAATCTCACGGACGCATCCCAAATGTCCACCAAACGTCCGTGAACATAATTCACCTCCCTACTTTTTTGCACTTTTTTGCGAATTTATCCCGAAAAAATCGGGAAATATTTGCATATATCAAAAAAAAGTAGTACTTTTGCAGCGAATTTGAGAAATATAACATATAGAGCACTTTATTTTAAGCGCAAAATATGTAGATTAAACATATAATAGTATATATTATTTATGGACACATTGATGGATTTATATGGCTTGTCGTCGGTCGAATTAGTTCGGCTGTTAGGGCGGCGGATTCACGAATACCGCATTGCCTCTGACCTAACACAGAAAGAAGTGGCTGCCCAGACAGGCATCTCTATTCTGACTATTCAGAAGTTCGAAGCAGGGCAATCGGACAATGTCACTTTGCGCACGTTCCTACAAATACTCAAGGCTATCGGTCGCATCCAATTCATCGACGATGTTGTACCCGATATGCCCCAATCGCTCTATCAGCTGACATCCGCTGGAGCCATCAAACAACGCATTAAACATAAAAAGTCATGAAATCGCCATTAATCGTTAAAATGTGGGGGCAGGAGATAGGTCGCCTCAATTGGGATTTTCGTCGGAAGACGTTCTACTTCCAATTCAATACCGAGTTCCTTACCGCAGGTTTAGACCCATTCCCATTGATTGCACCCATAGCGCATCAGTCCAGATTATCCACCCATTTTGGAGAAGAAGAACGCATGTATCAACGACTACCCGCCTTCATCGCGGACTCCTTGCCTGATGCCTGGGGAAATCATCTGTTGGATCTATGGCGCAAGGAACAAGGCTTAGCATTAGGCGAAATAACCCCCTTAGAGCAATTAGCCTTTATCGGCAAACGCGCTATGGGCGCATTGGAGTATGAACCTGCCCTGACGGATGGTTTTACGCTGGATAAAGTAAATGTGGCATCATTAGCACAATTAGCCGAACGCATTGTCACCGAACGAGAGAAACTGCACCTGCTCCCCGACGACGACATCACGATTAAGTCCCTTATTCAAGTTGGTACTTCCGCAGGAGGTATGCGCCCCAAAGCCATCATCGCCATCCACAAAGAGACGGGCGAGATACGTTCAGGACAGATAGGTGGATTGGATGAATATGACTACTTTATCCTGAAGTTCGGTGATCAGGAACGGCAAACGGCTGAGTTGGAGATGACTTACTACGAGATGGCGTTGGAGGCGGGAATCACGATGAGCGAATGTCGGCTTTGGAAAGTAGATGGTATCACCCATTTCCTTACCAAGCGTTTTGATCGCGTACAGGGCGAAAAAGTACACATGCAAACCATCTCGGCACTCATGCCAGAAGCCAACTCTTACGATCATTTGCTGCAAGTGTGCCGTCGTCTGCAATTACCCCAAGAAGCCTCGGACGAGATGTTCCGTCGTATGGTCTTTAATATATTAGCCAACAACACCGACGACCACAAGAAGAACTTCTCCTTCCTAATGGACAAGACGGGCAAGTGGTCTTTAAGTCCCGCGTACGACCTCACTTATATCTTCGATGTAAGAGGATTTATGCCATCTCTCCAGCACTGCTTCTATACGGCTGGTAAGAACTGTAACTACACCCTCGAAGACATTCTCGACTTTGCACGGATGAATGATATACGCAATCCCGAAGGTATCCTCCGTCGGGTGGCGGCTGCTGTGGAGCGATTCCCTGAGTTGGCAGCTAAGAACGGTGTACGTCCCGAATGGATTGGGCGCATCTGGGCAACCCTACAAGACCTATTGCACCAGTGGCACCTCATTCAGTTACCGAACGAGTCGCCTTATCGCATTGAACAAACGTATAAAGGGAACTATCACCTCTATGTCCATCAGCCTGACCACCGCGAGAGACGGTATGTGATCCGACCTAAGATGCCCGAGTTCGCTATCATTGAGCAATTAGGCATCAACGGCGTCTCCGATGAACAAATAGCCGAGTGGCTGAAGCAGTTCAACTAACGCGTCTCATACATCCGGCACCAAGATCGTAACCCACATTGTTCGCAGTGTGGGTTACGTGCTTGACAGATGTATCTGCCATGCAGCAGTAACCAGTGATGAGCTTTGGGAATAAGTTCGGCTGGGATATATTTGACCAACTGATTCTCCGTCTGACGAGGAGACTTACTATGCGTGGTCAGTCCTAATCGCTCCGAGATACGGAAGATATGCGTGTCCACCGCCATGGTCGGTTGGTTCCAGATAACGGCACAAACCACATTCGCCGTCTTGCGCCCCACCCCAGGCAAAGTCTGCAAATCGTCTATATTATCCGGCACCTGTCCGTCATACACTTCCACTAATCGCTTTGCCATGCCCACTAAGTGCTCCGCCTTAGCATTGGGGTAACTGACGGAATGGATGAGCGCAAAAACCTCCTCCTTGGTAGCCTTCGCCATGGCTTGGGCTGTCGGATAAGCCTTGAACAGCGCGGGTGTCACCATATTCACACGCTTGTCCGTACATTGGGCAGAGAGCATGACAGCTACCAACAACTCAAATGGGTTGCTGTAGTGCAGTTCCGACTCCGCCGAGGGCGCGTTCTCTGCGAACCACGACAGGATGTTCTCAAAGCGTTGTTTAGTTGTCATAACGAGGTTATTTTTTTATCACAAGTCTGTCTTTCCAAATGCCTTAGCCCTCTTTGTTCTTCCACTCCGTTCCATCACGGAGGGCTAATTCATTCTCCAAGCCAGACCACTAAGTTACCAAGTTCACAAAGACTGGGGTGCTTCGCACAATTTTCGAAGAACATTATCTTTGTGTACTTTGTCTCTTTGTGGTGGCTGCTGTAGTAAGTATCTCAGACATAACGCGGAACGATAGTTTCGCAGTCGTCTGGAGAGACTTACGGTTGCAGGCACTTGTGATTAAATCTATCAATTAGCTTCCATACGGTTGTCATAGTAAGTCTTGGAGAGGAAACGGAGGAGCTGGGTGGCATCCTTGACGATGGTGTCGGTCTCGGGCGAGATCTCTTTCTGCTGCAGACGCAACATCATCACTTGATAAAGCAATGTCAGACATGCCTCGACGTCCGACATAGTGGGACGGTCGGTCTTGGCCTTAAAGAGTACCAAAGAGGGTTGCAGATGCAAGATAACTGCCCTATATGGGGCTTCGGTGTCCACAAGGTCATCATGCAAGTCTTCCAGTTCGCTCAGCGCATTCTGCGCCAATTGCAGGTGTCCGCCATGGACAATACCTTCGGCATGCATCATGTCGAGTAACTCCATCAGTTCGGTGTTAGACATGGCTTGTTGTGGAAAAGCACGGAGGTAGTCCTCCATCTGCCATAAGTACAAGATGTACTCCGCAATATTCTCAATCTTCGATTTCATATACTATGAGAGTATTATTTATTTTTTATCACAAGTTGCCTTATCCGTGTGCCTTGGCTCTTGTTGTTCAACCGCTCCGCTAATGAACGGAGAGCCAATTCACACTACTAAGTCAACCACAAAGTTACCAAGTTCACAAAGGCGATGTTGCGCTGCAAAAGATTGCTATTTGTCTAATTCAGAGGGGTCGCATGGTCTAATACAATACCTTCATAGTTTACAGGCAATTCCACCTCCGCTTCCACATGTAATCCTGCCTGTCGTAACTCGTAGTCCAGTACTGTTTGATAAGCTTTTTCTAATAGTCCTACACCTAATGTTTGAAGAACCTTTTGGTACTTATCATGTACTATCTTTGCTATTTCATTCTCTGTCATATCTTATTATCATAGTCTTTGTGCTCTTTGTTTCTTTGTGGTGGTAGCTGTAGTAAGTATCTCTGACCTCACGAGCGACGCGTCGCGAAGTCGTCAGGAGAGACTTACGGAAGCCGCCACTTGTGATTAAAAAAAACTACTCCTCGATGTCATCTAAATCATCATCCCAATCGATGTCGGGCATTCCGATGAATTGTTCTATATCTCTACGATCTTTTTTGGTAGGTCTGCCTGTGCCCCGGTCACGACCGGACTGACCAGCAAGGCGGGCAAGTTCGAGGATCTCCAATTGGTCTTTCGCTGTGATATCCCGCAAGTAATCGGGCACGAGCTTGGCACCCAGTCTATTCTCCGAGAGTTGTAGAATCTCGTACGTGAACGTGACTGCCCCCTTGCGGACAGAGAACTTATCACCTACCGAGAACGTGCGAGCAGGCTTGAGTTCGGTGCCATTCATAGTGACACGACCTTTCTTGCACGCCTCCGCGGCTAACGTGCGCGTCTTGTAGATGCGCATCGCAAAGAGATATTTATCGACTCTAACTGGCATTACTTATTATTAAATAAGTTCATTGTTCGATCGATGCCTTGCAGGCAGAAGGACGGGATGATCTGTTTGACCACATCGAGGCGGGCGGGCATAGCCGCTTCCTCCTCCGCTGTCCATTGCCCTAAGACAAAATTGATCTGTGCGCCACGAGTGAACTCATTACCTATACCGAAACGCACACGCGCATAGTTCTCCGAACCGAGCACCTGCTGGATATGACCGAGACCATTGTGCCCACCATTCGAGCCCTGCTTACGGATACGGATTGTACCAAAGGGCAGGTTGAGGTCATCGACGAGCACGAGGACATTCTCGATAGGTATCTTCTCCTCGTTCATCCAATACCGCACCGCATTGCCGCTGAGGTTCATGAATGTAGAGGGTTTGAGCAGCACTAACTCCGCGTTCTTCACGCGTCCTTTGCCCACGAAACCATATCGTTTATCCTCAAAAGCAATGTTGGACGCCTCAGCAAAAGCGTCCAACATCTTAAATCCTATGTTGTGTCGGGTGTTACGGTACTCGTCGCCGATGTTACCTAACCCAACGATCAGATATTTCATTGTTCAACTAATTATTCTGCAGGAGCAGCCTCGGCAGCAGCACTGTTACGAGTTGCTTTCACCTGAGCTACGCAAGCGTCCTTCACATTCATGAGCTTCAAGCCCTCGAAGTTGAGATCGCCTACAGCCAGACGCTTACCTAAGCCTAAGTTAGTCACATCCACTACCATACGATCTGGGATGTTCTTATAGAGACCACTCACTTTGAGTTTCTTCATCTCAAGACTCAACTTACCACCGGCTTTCACACCTTCTGCGTGACCAGTGAGCTGAACAGGGATCTCTACGGTTACAGGTTTCTTATCGTTGATCTCCAAGAAATCCATGTGCAGCAAAGCGCCGCTAACGGGATGGAATTGGAGCTCTTTGATGACTGCCAATTTCTTAGCCTTACCAACGGTCAACTCAACGACTAAAGTGTCAGGAGTGTACACCAATTTACGAACATCCTCTACATTAACAGAGAAAGTGAGGTTCTCACCTAAACCATAGATGTTGCAAGGAACGAGATTCTCTTTACGAATGGCTTTGTTAGCCTTTTTACCGAACTCAGCACGAGGAGTTCCTACTAATTCAAATGTTTTCATTGTTGTTACTTTATTCGGGCAGCGCCCTACTTATCATTAAACATAATGTGGACAAAAAAAGGCATCCGCCTCTTTTTTGTTGCCTAACGAGGAGTCGAACCTCGCCCCTCAGAACCAAAATCTGATGTACTACCGATATACGATTAGGCATCGTCGTAAGTGGCTCACCTATTTTACTACCGACCCCGTCGGTATTGGACGGCTCGCACTTACTCCTCTCCCCACACGAAACACTTCGTTGGTTTCTATGGGGACCCCCACATAAATGAGCTCCTTCTAACGAAAAAGCGTGCAAAGGTACGGTTTTTTTTTGAACTGACCAAATATTTTGGCAAAAAAAGTACGAAAAGGTGCTTTTTTCTACAAAATGTGAGATTAATGGTGCAAAACGCCCTTTACTTTGCTACTACCAAATAGTAGTTTTTCTTACCTTTCTGGAAGAGCAAGTATTTGTTATTGAGCAGCGCAGCCGTGGTGATGGCCGTCTGTGGATCCGTCAGTTTCTCCTTATTCATGGACAAACCATTACCCTGAATCATCTTACGAGCCTCACCCTTGGAAGGGAAGATCTGCGTTTTCTCTGCCAACAAATCCAATGGAGGGATACCCGCCTCTAACTCGGTGCGACTAATCTCATACCGCTCTACCCCATCGAAGACTTGAAGGAAAGTCTCTTCATCCAGATGATGCAGTTGATCCGCCGTCGCATTACCAAAGAGGATATTGGTTGCCTCTACTGCTGCTTGATAGTCTGCCTCGCTGTGCACCATAATGGTCACCTCTTGCGCCAGACGTTTCTGTAACACACGCAGGTGTGGTGCCTGATCATGCTCAGCAATGAGGGCATCGATCGTGTCCTTATCAAGGGCGGTGAAGATTTTGATATACTTCTTCGCATCATCATCGGAGACATTGAGCCAGAACTGATAGAACTTATACGGACTCGTATATTTCTTCGACAGCCATACATTGCCACTCTCCGTCTTACCGAACTTACCGCCATCGGCTTTGGTAATCAGTGGACAAGTGAGCGCGAAGGCGTCATTACCCGTCATCTTCTTAATCAACTCCGTACCCGTAGTGATGTTGCCCCATTGATCGGAACCACCCATCTGCAGTTTGCAGTTCTTATGCTCATTCAGATACACGAAGTCGTAGCCTTGCAGCAGTTGGTACGTGAACTCGGTAAAGGACATACCCTGTGCAAACTCGCCATTGAAGCGCTTCTTCACCGAATCCTTCGCCATCATGTAGTTGACAGTAATGAGTTTACCTATATTACGCGCGAAATCGATAAAGGTGTAGTCCTTCATCCAGTCGTAGTTATTGACTAATTCGGCGGCATTGGGTTCCTTACTATTAAAATCCAAGAAATGCTCCAACTGCTCACGGATGCAAGCTACATTATGACGGAGGGTCTCTTCGGTCAATAGGTTACGCTCTGCGCTCTTACCCGAAGGGTCACCAATCATACCCGTTGCACCACCTAAGAGGGCAATAGGCTTATGGCCACAACGCTGCAAGTGACGCAGCATCATGATTCCACACAAGTGACCGATATGCAGGCTATCCGCCGTCGGGTCGATACCGAGGTAAGCGGTAGTTACTTCCTTATTAAGCTGCTCCTCCGTGCCCGGCATCATGTCGTGGAGCATTCCTCTCCAACGTAATTCTTCTACAAAATTCTTCATTTGTATCCTTATTATTCACAAAAACGGCTGCAAAGGTACTGCTTTTTTTTGATATATGCAAAAAAAATTTGCGTATTCCAAAAAAAAACACTACTTTTGTACGCGAAATATACCTTATCGACTATGCGTAAATACACATTATATGGCAAAGGCATCCGCGCTGTTGTCAGTGACTACGGAGCCAAACTGCTCCAGTTATGGGTTCCCAATGCCGCAGGCGAAGTAAAAGATGTAGTACTCGGTTTTGCGACCGACGAAGAATGGCAAATGAAAGAGACCTACTTCAATGCTGTCATCGGTCGTGTGGCTAACCGCATCAAAGATGGACAGTTCACCTTGGACGGCGTGCACTACCAGTTGCCTATCAATAATGGCACTAACTCGCTACATGGCGGCGTCAGCGGCTTCAATGAGAAGACGTGGAAAGTGACCGCTCAGTCGCGTCATTCTATCACCTTGCGGTATGTCTCTAAGGATGGGGAAGAAGGCTATCCTGGCACATTAACCATCGATGTTACCTATCAGATGACCCGCGAAGGTGGCATCCGAATTATCTATGATGCTACCACCAATAAACCGACCATTGCCGCCTTTACACAGCACACCTATTTCAACCTTGCAGGCGAAGGATCGGGTACGGTGCATGACCATATCTTACAAGTCTTTGCCGACAAATATACACCTTTTGACGAGACGGCTTGTCCGACGGGTGAGGTGTTACCTGTGGATAAGACACCTATGGATTTTCGACAACCGACCCGTATAGGCGACCGCATCAACGATCCGTTCTTTGCCCCAGGACGAGGCATAGATAATAACTGGATGGTGGGGGCGGCAACCACAACCACAACCACAACCACAACCACAACGGGCAGGGCGAGATTGGTGGCGATATGTAGTGCTGATGGCAGAACTATGGAGGTGTATACCACTATGCCTGCCTTGCAGGTCTATACAGGTAACTGGATAGAGCGCAATATCGGCAAATCGGGGCGCTCCTATGATGTACAACATGCCATCTGTCTCGAAGCGCAATATCCGCCTAATGCAGTTAATATCCCCACCTTCCCCTCTGTGGTGTTACGTCCTAATCAACCTCTACACGAAGAAACAGAATATCGATTCATACTATGAAAAGAACCTTATTAACCTTTACCATCCTTTTGAGCGTCTCTCTGTATGCGGAGCGATGGGTGGGAGGTGACATCTCGATGTTACCCGAGTACGAAATACATAATTCCGCATACAAAGATGCGGCAGGAGTAGTCATACCAGACTTAGTGACGTGGTTACATACCGAGTGCAACTGGAACCTTTTCCGTGTGCGACTCTTTGTCAACCCCACCAATCCCAATCACGATGGCGTCGTACAGGACTTAGACTACGTGACCGCTCTTGGGCAACGCATCAAAGCGGCAGGTGCCTCCTTCATGCTCGATATCCACTATTCGGATACATGGGTAGATGCGCTACATATACAAGCGCCAGAGGCATGGAAAGGCAGTAATGACTCCGTCATGGCGGATTCAGTAGGTGCTTATACACGACGCGTACTGCATCATCTAAACGATGCGAACGCAAGTCCTGACTTCGTGCAAGTGGGCAACGAGATCATGTTCGGCCTATGCGACATACAAGTGCACCCCTACTACGTAGCCGGTGATAACTGGAAAGGGTACTTAGGACTACTGCGTGCCGGATCACAAGCCGTGCGCGAAGTGTGCCCCGATGCACAGATCATCCTTCATACCGACCGCCCATGCGACACGACAGCGACGAGTTACTATTACCAACGAGTTGTGGATGCAGGCATTGACTTCGATGTGATGGGGCTAAGTTACTATCCGTTCTGGCATGGATACATGACCCCCGAGCAGAACAAAGCCGCTAACTTAACCACTTCCCTCACGATGCTCGCTAATCGCTTCCCCAACCACCGAGTACAAATCGTTGAGACCGCGTATAATTTTCAACATTGGAGCAGCCAAGGTATTCACTACGACACCCGCTCCACGTGGCCATGTAGCAAAGCAGGTCAGTATCAGATGATAAGTGACCTAATGGATGTACTCAACGGTTTTCCACAAGTGACAGGACTATGCTATTGGTTCCCCGAAGAGGCGGGTAACGGCGACGATACCGACTGGAAGAAACAGAGTTATGGCACAGTCATCAGCACATGGCTCAATCGAGGTTTCTTCGCCTGCGAACAGTCAAGTACGGGGCATAACTTACATGCCGTCAATAGTTCGGATATCGCCCACTTGATGGGGCAGTTTGCGATACCATCCACCGCCTTAAACGATGTGAGCCAAGGTCTCACTTGGAATAAATATCTTATCAATCACCACTTATTCATTCAACACCATGGTACTACTTACACTATTAGCGGCGCTTGTTACTAACCTCACCACCTGGCAATTTGCCTTCGAGCAACAGCCACGCGTCATGCCCGATCCGACAGACTCAGTCTGGCAAACCGTCACTATCCCTCACGATTGGGCTATCTCTACCCCCTTTGATCGACAGAACGATTTACAAACCGTCATCGTCACGCAGAATGGCGAACGCACAGCTACCACCAAGACTGGGCGCTCGGGCGGACTACATTGGATGGGAAGCGCTTGGTACAAGCGAAAACTGATGGTTCGAGGAATACAAAGGGTACAACGAGTTCACTACTTGGTCTTTGATGGAGCCATGGCACGGGCGGAAGTGTATATAGATGGCAACAAAGTGGGCTATTGGCCATACGGATACAACTCGTTCGTAGTGGAACTGAGTGACTCACTCATGCGGACAAACAAAGGTCAACATCAGTTGGCAGTCCGCTTGGATAACCTACCCGAGTCCAGCCGATGGTATCCAGGAGCAGGACTATATCGACATGTGCGATTGGTGAGTAAGAACCAAATTCATATCCCCATCTGGGGTATTCATACAACTACGCCACTAGTCAATGACACATTGGCTACACTACATATCGATGTGGCTATCAAGAACGCCACTCCGCACACCCGCGTTGTGACACAGATAAGCGATGCCGACGGGCAAGTCGTTGCTACCATCGAAGGTCAGCAAGGAATAGGCACTGTGCCCCACCCTCACCTGTGGTCGCCTGAATCACCATACTTATACCGCGCACGCACCTACGTGTACGAGCAGGACGAGTTATGCGACATAGACTCCGTGGTAGTCGGGTTTAGACGCATTGCGTACGTGCCAGAAGTCGGTTTTGTGCTCAATGGACAAGTGCGTAAGTTCAAGGGTGTATGCCTGCATCACGACTTAGGGTGTTTAGGAGCAGCCGTCGATCGGGACGCTATTTTACACCAACTGACCTTACTCAAAGATATGGGTTGCGATGCCATTCGCACGTCGCATAACATGCCCGCACCCGAACTAGTCGAACTGTGCGAGCAGATGGGATTGTTGATGATGATCGAACCCTTCGATGTCTGGAACTGGGCTAAGTGTAAGAACGATTACTCCAATTTCTTCTTCGATTGGGCAGAACGCGATATGACGAACATGATCGTTCGTTACCGCAACTCGCCTGCCGTAGTGATGTGGAGCATCGGTAACGAAGTGGGGAACCAGCGCACCGAAGATGGTGTACAAGTCGCCACCTGGTTGCAAGATATCTGCCATCGGTTAGACTCCACTCGTCCCGTAACCTGTGGTATGGATCAGGTGAAAGATGTCATCTACAATGGCTTCGCTGCCGTGATGGATATACCTGGGTTCAACTACCGCACAGGACGCTATGCAGAAGGGCATCAGCAGTTACCCAATCGCCTGATTGTAGGTTCAGAGACTGCCTCTACCGTATCTTCGCGTGGCGCATACCATTTTCCTGCTATCATCCAACATAGTGCTCACCACAAGGATGGACAGTGTAACGGATACGATGTAGAGTACTGCGCGTGGTCTGGACTGCCCGATCAAGATTTTCAGTTACAGGACGACTATCCATGGACGATTGGGCAGTTTGTGTGGACAGGACAAGACTACTTAGGCGAACCCACTCCATACGATACGGACGCTTGGCCAAGTCATAGTTCATACTTCGGCATCCTCGATTTAGCGATGCTGCCTAAGGATCGATTCTATCTCTATCGCTCACAGTGGAACAAGACGGCACCGACCTTACATATCCTACCCCACTGGACATGGCCGGGACGGGAAGGTAAAGTGACACCCGTCTATGTCTATACCTCCTACCCTTCGGCGGAGTTATTCGTCAACGGCGTGAGTCAAGGGCGTTTGCGTTTCGCCACCGCCACAGAGACAGATTTGATTCGTCAGGGACAAACGATAGAGAACGTATCTATGCCGCCAGTAGTAGGCAAAGTCGATGTGCCCGATTGGGGTACAGCTCCGAGACCTGAACTATTACCTCGCTACCGTCTGATGTGGCAGAGCGTGAAGTATGAGCCCGGAGAGATCAAAGTGGTCGCATACAATGAGCGAGGACAAGCCGTGGCAGAGCAAGTGGTACGTACGGCAGATAAGTTCCATCAACTGCGCACCATAGAGGCAAATGCCAATGAACCGACGACTAATGGACTGCGCTATATCACGGTGCAGGCGGTGGACTCGGCAGGTAACCTCTGTGTTCATTGCGATATGGAAGTGACCATACATAGTGAGGATGCTATGATACTAGGTGGCGCTAATGGCGATCCTACTTGCCTACAACCGCTATCCAATGCGCCATATAGTGGGCAGTCGTTCACGATGCCACTCTTCCACGGCGAAGCAACATTCGTTGTCCGAGGGCAAGGGAAGGTCGAGGTAAGAGGGACTAGGCAAGACTAGGACATAAAAATAGGGTCGCGATTGCGACCCTATTTTATGTATCATCTAATCGATGATGTCGATTACTTTACTTCAGCACCAAGAACATTGAACTTCTTGCCATCCTCGCGGATGATAACCATTTGGCCATTAACTACCTGTTTCTTGATAGCCTTAACAGCCTCTACGTTCTCAACAGCTGTTGGCACGCAAGCAGTCCAGTTATAGGTGTTAGTATCCGAATAATCCAAAGTGATTTCAGCTTCTTCTCCGAATGAGATATTGCTGATACCATTAGACCAATCAGTACCATTCCACTGTTTAATCTCGTTATCCCAACCAAGAGTAGCATCGTTGAACTTGAACTCGCTGGTGCAGAGTGCACGAACGGTAACAGTATACTGGTTAGGATTCTGAGTAGCAGTCATAGGAGCAGGAATACTCCAATCTGAACTTGCAAAGTTACCTACTAATTGAGGAACAGAATTTTCGCAAGCAGGAACGGTTACGATAATAGTATAATCCATCGAGTCGCACTCCTTTGGACGCTCGCAGTTTGTCCAAGAATAGAGAGTAGGATCACCTAAGTCATATACTAATTCAGTTGTTTCAGCGAAGGTAAAGTTCTGACCACCATTGAATGCTTCCCACTCACTTGTCTCGGTGTTTAATTGTCTCAACTCATTTGTCCAATCTTTACCCCAGCTCTCAGCACTGCGGAACTTAAATTGTGTACCTTCAGCTGCGTGAGCGGTGTATTTATATACAGCACCAGGAAGTTTATCTTGTTGACGTTGATAAGTAGCCGCATTATCAAAGGTCATAGAATCTTGTGCCCAGCTGTTGAAACCACCCGAGATAGCAGGAGTGATGTACTCTAACTCATTGCAGTCCGGAGAAACGAGGGTGATCACGTAGTCGTGGAACTTAGCAGTACATGGGTTGGTTTTCCAACTAGATACGTTGATTTTAAGTGGTTGGGCATCGCTAATGGCTTTGATGTTACACTCATCGGAATAACCTGCTTCAATAGTAGCAACACCACTAATGACTGCTTCTTGCATCAATTTACCCACTTGGTAATCCCAGTTGAAAGCACCAGAGCCATCCAACTGAACAGGTTTAGCCTCGATAGACTCTGAAGCATCAGTAACGCAGCAAACATACCAACCTGCGTAACCATCCACAGCCACGAACGTGGAGCAATTAGCAGCATCTTCCTTTTCACCTTCACCCTTAGCCCAGTTGTTGTACGTACCAACGAGTACGATGTCGTTACACTTGATACTATCCTCTACAAAGATAGCATACACTAAGTTTTGTCCAGCTTCAGCGTAGCTTTGCAGCGTCTGGTCACTTGGAGGATTGTTCAACGATGCGAACATGCTTGTGCCCATCATGAGGGCAGCAGCAAATACGAATAACTTTTTCATAATAAAAAATAAAATTTAAGTTGTTTATTTACAAGAGTCCTCCGCCTCCTCTATGAGGCGGTAATAGACTCTATTTATTCATTAATAACCAATGGCTTCATTGAGACCTTTGAGGTTCTCGTTAGCCGTCACATCCTTAGCGGGGATAGGATAAACAAGGTATTTCTTATCCTTACCAGCCCTATGACCTTCCCACGTCTTGGTAGAGTTAGCCCCAGCAAACTGACCGAAACGGATCAAGTCTGTACGGCGACGTCCTTCACAGTAGAACTCTTTTGCCCACTCTTGCAGCATAGTCTCTTCATCGAGTTTGGTCACTGATGCCGCATTTGCACGCTTGCGTAGGGCATTGATGGCTTTCAATGCATCCGCATTACTAGGATTCTTGTTATCCTTTCGCCAAACCGCCTCCGCATAGGTCATATATGCCTCTGCCAAGCGGAAGAGAGGAATATCGGTATCAGGCCACTGTGCCTCACCAATAGGCGAAGTCCAAGTCCATGGAGCTTGCACAATCGAGTCTTGGCCATGGATGTCTTTTAACGTATCCGACTCAGCAGTCGAATACAATCCATTGAACTTGAGCACCGACCACGACGCATAGAAGTCCGCCGCTTCATTACCCGACAACTTCATCGTCTTACCTGCCGTAGTCTTAGAAGCCATAATAGCACGGTCATCTTTGAGTTTGATAGGCATCTGATACTCATTGAGCGCTATTTTGCTTGCATCGTTTTGTTTTACCCAATAATAGACAAACTCAGGCGAAGTACGGAAGCAAGACCATGTATCGGTTGAGCCACTGGGCACAAAGTTCGCATCCCGTACGGCGTTGACTACGAAACGTGCGCCACCCCAGCTACGGCAATGCATGGCATCCTGATAGATGAGGAAGACGGCTTCATTCTGCGCACCATTGGCATCGTTATCACCCATGAAGAGTTGTTGGTAAGCGGAGAAAAAGACATGATCCGCAGTACGCTCTTTCGCCAAATCAACTGCCTTACCAGAACCAATAGTACCACCCTCATCATATCCGTGGAGTTTATATCCACTCTCTGTGATCAGTTTCTTCGCATAATCACGCGCTTCTATATAAGGGTCAAAGCCATAACGCTCACCATCCCGTTTACCCAATTCAGACTCATAATATACAGGGAAGTTGAGATAGAGACGCATCAGCAAGAACCACGCGCACGCTTGATCCACACGGTACTTATTGGTACGTTGGCCTGCCTTGACAATATTTTGATCATCCGCTAACTCAAGGCATTCCTTCTCCAGCCAATCAAAGAGGTCTCTACGCGATTGGGCTTTGGGCTTGGTCGCCGAAACGGCAGTAACGAACGGAACTTCGTAGAACATATCCAGTAAGTAGTAGTAATTAATCGCACGAAGCATACGCACCTCTGCACGTTGCTCTAAAGTCGTCTTATCGGTAGCACCCTCTGTATTCTGTAAGAAAGAGTTGCACAAGGTGATATCGAAATAGAAACGGCTATACAAGCCATACACCAAGTCGTTACTGGAAGTCCAAGAAAGGGTACGGATATCTGCCAATCCAACATCATTCCATATCCACCAACCTTCATCGGAGCAGAACTCATTGAGTTCCCAGAACAGACGATAGAAAGAGGAGGTACCTTCATCTATACCATCCAAGTCGCCGCTACCGTCGGGTCCTTGCTGACCAGTCAAGCCAAAGGTTGCATAACATTTAGCGAATACGGCATCCTTATTGAACTTGGTATCCGTGTTGGGATCCAAAGGTTGACGATCCAAACTGCAAGCAGTCAACCCTAAGCCCATGAGGGCAACTAAAAGAATCTTATAATTTTTCATAATGCACAATGATTAAAAGTTAAGCGAAAGACCTGCCACCGTCGTCATGGAACGCGGATAGATGTTATTATCTATACCACCATTGACCTCTGGGTCAAGACCTTTATAACGAGTAAAGACGCATGGGTTAGAAACGGTCACATAAGCACGACCTGAGATCTTCGATTTATTGAAGCTATAACCCAACGTGATATTATCAATACGAAGGAAGGAAGCATCCTCTACAAAGAAGTCACTAGCATACCATTCGCTAAATGAACCTTGGTCATTTGAGCCAACAGCCTGTCCCTTGATAGTACCATCCTGCGAAACCCAACCCATCTGGTTACTACGCATATTGTCGCCATAGTAGCAGTTATAAGCCGTAGTAAGGACAGAGTGGTAACCGCCATTCTGGTTCTGATAAACCTTATCGGGCTCTACCCATTGCAAGTTGCTTGCTAAGACGTCATTATACATGTAGTTACCAATGCTAGCACGCATCGTGATACCGAGGTCGAAGCCATAGAACTGGAACTTCGTTTGCAGACCCATGGTCACAGGAGCCACCGGGTTCTTGTAGATATACTTATCACTTTGGTTGATCTGACCATCACCATTGCGGTCAACTACGTAGTAACGGGTGTTACCGTCCGCATCGGTCATTTTCTTGGTCTCATACACGAAGAACGAACCAGCGGCTTCGCCTACTTTGTGCACCTTCACGAAGTTACCCGTACCAGAACTGATGCCTCCGCACGAAACGAAGTAGTCGGGATCATCCTCCAACAGACGAGTGATCTTATTCTCGTTCCATGCTATGTTATATCCCAGATCCCACTTGAAGTGCTTGCGGTCAATCAAGACAGCATTGATGGAGAACTCGACACCTTGGTTATAGAGGTCACCGATGTTACCCATCATCTGGTTACGGAAGTTGGAGCCTGCGGATACGTTGACATTTGAGAGCAAGTCCTTAGTACGACGATGGTAGTAGTCGATGCTACCATTGATACGGTTATTGAGGAACGCGTAGTCAATACCAATGTTACTGGTGTAGGTCTTTTCCCAAGTTAAGTCGGTGTTATACACACCAGGACGAGCGGTCATATAGACATTATTACCATTGGCATCGGTACCTGCCCATAAGTCGTTCTCACCTTGGCTACCCTCTAAGACAGGATAGAAAGCATGCGAGTTTTCTTGCGTCCACGTATAGGTAGGAATATAGTAGTAATCCAAGCCAAGGTCTTGTTGACCAGTGATACCATAACCAATACGGAGTTTGAGGTCGTTGACCGCTGTAATATGTTTCATGAAGGTCTCGTTGATCTTCCAACCAATAGCCACGGATGGGAACAGACCCCAGCGGGCGTTCTTACCTTCAGAGTTCTTCTTAGCGAAACGTGACGAACCATCAGCACGGAAGGTAGCAGTCACTAAGACCTGGTTCCAACCATTCCAGTTAATACGACCATAGAACGATTGCAGCGCATTATCCGTAGCCCACTCACCTTTAGACACGTTATAAGGCTGACCCGCTAAAGGATTGCCTTCAGGATCAGTTAATGTATTGGTTTCGCGGTAGTAGCCACAGCCTTCGTTACTGGTATGACGATAGAAGTACTGGTTTTCAAAACCAATCATGGCATCGAAATGTTGCTTTTGTGGTTCCCAGTCATGACCATACATGATATAGGTCGAGAACTGGAGGTTATACTTCGACTCATCACTCCAGCCGTCCCAACCATAGTAGTGGTTGTCGTAGCTATAAGCGGGATAGGTAGTCACTTGCTTACCATAGCTGTA
>DCID01000030.1:32604-32990 GCA_002315745.1 Bacteroidales bacterium UBA1735
GGGTTAGCGGTCGTTTGTGCATTCTTGGTGTATGTCCAATAGGGGTCACCATAGTTAGCGGGATAAGTAGTACGTTGGTAGTAACCACCAAAGAAATCGTTGAGCACTTGTGTAGAAGCCCCAATGACATCGCCATTCATATTCGTAGCCTCACCATAAACAGGCATGGTAGGATCCATCGACAGCGCCGAACCCACTACACTAGCAGGATAGCGGTTATAGATATACATACCCTTGGCGTTGAAGTTGAAATTCAAGTGATTATCCAAGAATGAAGGATTGAGGTTAAGGCTCGCTGTTACACGTTGCATCTGAGAGGTGTAGATAGCACCATTCTGAAGCGTATAACCGATAGATGCACGGTATGGCATATCCACGTTCTTATC
>DCID01000005.1:0-2771 GCA_002315745.1 Bacteroidales bacterium UBA1735
AGTCTATGAACAACTACAGAAACTACTACATTAATTCCATATGATGACTAAAACAACCACCTATTCCATACTGGGGCTTTTGGCCTTACTGCTAATCACAGTAGTCAGTACCTGTTCGCCTCTCTATCCTACCAATCCCTATTGTGACGCCAATATCTACCTCACCATCGGACGTGGTATGTTGGATGGATTGATGCCTTATCGCGACTTATATGATCAGAAAGGGCCTTTGTTGTACATCCTGCATGCACTATCAGCAGGACTGACGGGTGGCGGATTCTTAGGTATCTACTTTTTAGAGATCGTGTGCTGCTTTGTCAATCTCGTATTGATTCTCAAGACACTGCGCTTATGGATGGACGAAAGAGCCGCATTACCTGTAGCTATAGCGATTGGGGCACTAACGTATTGCTCCATATGTATGTGCTTTGGCGATACCGTGGAAGAGCTCTCGCTACCTATCCTGACGGGATCGATGTACCTCTTCTATCGCTATGCCAAATGGGGAGATATACCTTCTAGGACGAAGAGTATTCTATTAGGTGTGGGCATTGGAGTCATCTTCTGGATGAAGTTCACGGTCGTGGCTACTTATGCGGGCGCAGGATTAGCGACCCTTCTTATTGCCTATCGTCGCCATCAAGCACGGGATATATGGGCACTGATTGGTTGGGCAGTGGTAGGCTTTGCGATAGTGACCGCCCCCATCTTATTATACTTTGCCTATGAGCATGCTATTGTGGACTTGCTGCAAGGTTATCTCTTTTTCAATATCTTCCATTACAATACGGGAAGCGAAGGTATGCATAGAGAGGTGCTGTGGCGTGGTTATTTGGTCATCTACTTCGTGATACTGGCCTTATTGGCGTTGATTCCGGAGAACAAAGCGATGCGCCTGATGATTGTACTGAGCGCCGGAGCGACCGCGTTACTCTTCGTCACAGTGTTCTGCTTCTATTACTACTACGAGGTGCTGTTCATCTTCCTACCCCTATTGGGTATAGCCTTCAAACGGCTGAAAGAAAGTACCTGGTTGTGGGTAGTGAGTATCGTCTTTGCGCTGGTGGTTACCTTTACCGATTATAATTTTAGGCTACTATTAGAGGATCGTGCCACCTGTTTTGCTGCCCCCATGGCAGAAGTGATTCAGGCGGAAGGCGAAGATAACCCGGCTATTTTGACCTATAACATGCTCAATTCGGCTATCTTCGTACAAGCCAATGCTCATCCGCGCATTCAGTATTTCTTCACGCCTAATAGCGTGTATCCGGAGATCATGAAGCAGCAAAATGATTACTTGCGTAGTGGTCAAGCCCAATGGGTAGTGACCCCCGATATCCTACCAGATAGTTTAGGATACGAGTGCGTCATGACAACCATCGAGTATGATAGAGGCGTAGGAATCGATATGTTCATGCATCGCGAGACCTGCGTGCCCACACACTTATATAAGAAGAAACTATAACCATTATATTATGTCCAAGCAACCTACTTTAATCGTCGTTGTTCCCTGCTATAAGGAGGAACTGGTGCTCGTTCATACCACGCAGCGCCTCAGTGCTATCCTGCAAGAAATGATAGACACTAAGCAGATCCATGCACAAAGTCGTATCCTCTATGTCAATGATGGCAGTACCGACCAAACATGGCCATTGATTTGCCAATTGCATCAGTCCCACCCCCTCGTAGCCGGTATCAACCTTGCACACAATGTTGGGCATCAAAACGCGCTCATGGCAGGACTGAGTGCCGCTGTGGAAAAAGCAGACTTACTGGTCACCATTGATGCCGACCTGCAAGATAGTCCTGAAGCCATCCAGCGTATGGTGGAGTTAGCCAAAGAGGGAAAAGATATCATCTATGGCGTACGTGACGGCAGACAGTCCGACACCTGGTTCAAACGCACCTCTGCACAAGGCTTCTACCGATTCATGGAACGATTAGGCGTACAATTGGTGTATAATCATTCAGACTATCGACTGATGACCAAACGCGCTACCACACAACTGCTCTCCTATCGTGAGCGCAATCTCTTCCTCCGCGGGATTGTGCCCCAGTTAGGATATGACACCGCGTGTGTTTATTATGACCGCACCGAACGCGAGGCGGGAGAGAGTAAATATCCACTAAGCAAAATGTTCAGTTTTGCATGGGATGGTATCACCAGTTTCTCCGTCAAACCTATTCGGTTACTACTGCATGTAGGACTGTTATTTATTCTAATCGCTATTGGTATCGCTATCTGGGCATTGTATAACTACTCCATTGGCCATGTAGTTCAAGGATGGACGTCCCTGATTCTGAGTGTATGGTTCTGCACGGGTATCATCTTAGTGGGCATGGGTATATTAGGCGAATATATCGGCAAGATATATACGGAAGTCAAAGATAGACCTCGATTCAATATCGAACAAGAACTGTGGTAAACAACTACGAGTATGATCCATACAAAAAAGAGACTGCACGAATGCAGTCTCTTTTTGTTGTGGTTGTGGTTATCGTTAACGTTATCGTTAAGCCACAACGGGAGTACCCATCAAGCCACCCATGAGGATAACTACGAGCAATGCCAAGATAGCATAGAACTCTGGGAAAGCGGCCATGATCATGGTGCCAGCAGTTACGTTGTAACCTGCACCTGTAGCAGCAATACCATTCGCGCAGACTTGACCTTGACGCAATGCGGAGAAGAAGCCTACAAAACCAAGCGCCAAACCACCACCGAGGATAGCAGCTGCTTGCAGAATAGTGATACCTGGAGTGAGGTAACT
>DCID01000005.1:2779-3478 GCA_002315745.1 Bacteroidales bacterium UBA1735
TGGATCATGAAGTAACCTACGAAACCGTAGATACCTTGTGTGGAAGGAAGCGCGGAGAGGAGAATGTACGTTCCTAATGCTTCAGGACGTTTTTTCACAGAACCTACTACTGCGTTACCGCAAATAGTCAAACCATACACACTACCGATACCGGATACACCGACCATCAATGCTACGCCAATAAAGGCTAAAATTAAATTGATTGACATGATTGTAATTGTTTATTTGTTATTTGTTATTTTTGATTTGTTATTTTTTGAAGGGTTGATACTGTTTACCGCCACCTTCGAAGCCTGCGTTCTTATAGAACTCCACGAAGGTCAGACGGAGCGGGTGCACAATGGACGAGATGAGTGCCAAGCCGATGTTCAGTCCATGACCAAAGACCATGATAAGCACCATCGGCAGCCAGCCTATCCATGCGGGCATAGATGCATTCACCTGCAGTGCCAACGAGTTGAACACGCTACCTAATATACCGCCTGCCAAACCGAGGGCAAAGAGTCGGATATAACTGAGTACATCGCCCAACAGTCCGCTGACCATGTTGTATGTGCCCCACAGACCGCCACCTATGTTCATCACGAGGATCTTACGATCGGGATCGCTGTAGAACAAGATGAGTGCCGCACAGAGGCCAAACAGCCCGTAGAAACAGTAGTTACCGATAGGACTGAGCGACGAACTGATGATAGCCCA
>DCID01000034.1 GCA_002315745.1 Bacteroidales bacterium UBA1735
TGTAATTAGCAATCGAAAAGTGTACCACGCAGTAATCGAAAAATGTACCACTTAGAGAATCGGGTGCAAAAGTAGTATTTTCTTGTTAAACTTCAAAATATTGTTGCAATAAATTTGCATTTTCTTTACTATTTCAGTAGATTTTGTGTTTCTTTTAGTCGATAAGACGTCCCTGTCATGTTAATTAGGTGCGCTTTATGCGTAAGTCTGTCCACGAGCGCAGTGACAAGGATTTTATCTTCAATGACTTCACTCCAGCGGTTAAAAGCTAGGTTGGTTGTAATGACGGTCGCTTTCTTTCCTGCACGTAATGATAAGTGGTTAAAGAGTAGCTCTCCGCCCTCTTTATCGCAAGATACATACCCAAACTCATCGCATATCACTAAATCGTATTTAGCAAACTTAGTTTCTAATGCGTGTAATGTCTTTTGTGATTGACATTCACGTAGTTGTATTAATAGATGTGGTACGGATGTAAATAATACAGAGTATCCTTGTTCACAAGCCAGTATGCCCAATCCAGTAGCAATATGAGTTTTACCAGTACCTGGATTACCATAGAGTACTACGTTGCGTCCTTCTTTGACAAAGTCCAATGTTTCTAATGCAGGTAATGCCACTTGACCATCTGTAGGTAATTCAGTACGCACAAGATCATCGAGATACATCATTTGAGGGAACGATGCTTGCTTAACTCTTTGTAATTTACGGAATTCTGCTCGATTCTGCACTTCCTTTTTAAGTACTTGACATAGGACTCTCTCTGGCGACCATTTTTGCAAGGTTGCATCTTCTAATAGACTATCAACCTCATCATAGAGAGTTGACATCTTGAGTGTATGAGCATAACTTTTAATTTGTTGCAATTCGCTTAGTATTTGCATAAGATAAAGGTTTTATAGGTTGTTGGATTAATTGTGTTATGGTGTTGAGCGTCTCAGAGGACTGCTGCTCTATTTGGTAGGCGTGTGCGCCACCCGTTGTGGTCATTATGTATACATCATCGGTAATACTCTCATGATTAAGAATAGCTTTTATTTGCTCCACAGATATCTTTCGCAAGCCATGTGATAGCAATGTATTATAAGCATCTATGATATCCGTGTGGGTATGACCATTCTCTTGGGCAAAGATGAGTAAGTCTATAAAGGACTGAGCGTCCTTGACAAAATGCTTGTCAAAGATCTCTCGTAATCGACCATCTACTCTACGCAAAGCAGTAGAGTCTTTAACAGCTCCAGGCTTACGACGAAAAGTCTTGAGATAATGATCAATGTTTAATACCCATTGCCCTTTGGCATAACTACGCTCATGACGAGCCATTTTCTCATTGCCATCAAAGATAACGATATGCTCACTATATAGTTTGACAATAACGCGTTTCCCTACGAGACTATCAGGGACGGAGTAATGATTGTTAAACAACGTAATGGTACTCCATTTGCTGACCTCTCGTTCGATACGTTCAAAGCAACCCATATCACCTAACTTAGGTTGTAAGGCTGCCAAATCCTCATCCCTAAGATTAACATTACAACCGTGCTCATCCTGCATGATGCATGGCATATCTTTGCATGTTCTCATCAGCCAAGCCTGCGCTTCATCATAACTATCAAAGTGATCTTTTACACAAAAGGATTTACGACGGACTACTTCCACACTCCGCTCTACATGACCTTTCTCATTGCCAGAACGAATGTTACAAAAACGATGTTCAAAGTGGTAGTAATCTTTCATGCGTATAAGAGCATCTGTAGGCAATTTATCCTTCTCTACAAAAGCCTTGACTGCTACACGCATATTGTCATAGACCATCATGCGTGGCACACCATGCACATCTCGGAAAAAGTTCCGATGTGACTCCATAAAGGCTAACGTGTCTTGATGATGAAAAAGATATGCCCAACGAGCATTACTAAAGGCAAAAGTAAAGACGGAAAGGTAATACTTTTCTTCCTTACCACGGATAAACAGCTTAACCTCCCCCCAGTCAAACTCACAAGTCTCTCCCGCATAATACTCCTGATGGATATAGGCTTCTTTCTCTCGCTCGACTGGACCATGCTCTAACTTATAGACATAGTGACAGACACTGGAATAACTGATGCAATAGCCTTGCTTCTTCAATGCCTCCCATATATCATATTTAAGCATGCGTTGTTTACGCATTCCCATAGATACTTTCCTACGATTACTCTGCATGTAATCGTGGATGAGAGATGTGACTTCTGGCGTTAATACTACAGCATGCCGATGGCTGCTGTCATACTTAGGAGGAGTCGTTAGTAATTCTTCAATTGCTTCCTCATCGCCCTTCTGGCGAACCTCCTCATACTCGTGAAGCACTTTCTTTACCGTGCCTCTACTAACTTCGGCCTTTATGGCAATAGCTCGTTGGCTCATGCCTATCAAAGACCAGTGAATAATGTTTTGTTTAGTAACCATTTTAATCATTGGCTTTACTTTGCATTAGGTTGGTATATACTTAATCTTAATGCAAAGATACTACTTTTTTACCAATTCTCAAAATGGATCATTTTTCAATTGCTATAGTGGATCATTTTTGGATTGCAATTTACATATTTTAACTACCTTTGCACCCAAATTCAAAAACAACCACTATGAAAAAGTTCATTCTTTATGCAAGCCTATTGGCCATCTGCTTAACCGCATGCCAATCCAAACCTCAGTCCACTACCCCCGTCGGTATGACCGAAGAGGAGTATCAAGAGTACAAAGATCTTCTCGCATCTGTTCAAACAATCGAGCAGAGCCTCGAAGATGTAACTGCCATGACCGCCGAGCAAGCCCTGCAACTATCTAACCTCAATAGCCAGTTCCACTACGACTATGATCCTATGGGCAAAGATTCTGCCACCATTGCCGGTTGTGAGCACCTGAAGAAACGTATTCAGTCCCTGCACCATAGTATCGATAAAACCATACAACAATGCTTGCCAACCATCCGTATCAACGCATTGGACAAGTCCGATTATCTCGTCGAAAAAGCCGAGACTTTTCCTATCTATCTCAAGCGTGGCGATAGCCTATTTATCCATGTACGTACCGAGCGTGTGAGCATCCTTAAGGTGCATAACGCCGATGCCAAATCGACCTTACTCACTCGTACCAACAGGAACCAATACGACGAGAAAATGGCTATCTCTAATTCGGCTATCTACCTGGTAGAGATCATCCCAGGCAATGCACAATATGCGGATATCCAACTATCCTACACCCCAGGTTCCATAGAGCGAATCGCTAACCCCGTTGAGGTACGATCCGAGGAAGTTGAAGCACAAGCAGGTGACTGGCGGGTGCGTACCGTCAAAGGACTGAAGATGAAGAACCTCTTCGAAGAACCTCGTAAGTTCACCCTCCGTGGACAACTCAAAGCCGCTTTCTCGGGCTCCTATCGCGCCCTCGTAGCGGTGCAAGTGCCTGCTGGTGCAACGGACATCCTCTACTCGCTCCGTATCTCTACCAACGAGTCCAACACCTACAAAGATGGTAAATTCCATGACAATATGGAGACCTCATACAAGCGCGTGAAGATGTTAGGTCTGCCTGTATACGAGTCGCACAAGGGCGGTGGATTGATTGCAACTCTCTTGGGCGAGAACTTGCCCGTTCGCGAAGAAGATGCCTATATCAATATGTATGTATTCTACAATGCAGCCTTGGCCAAAAAGTTCCAAGATGGTGCCGATCCTGCCAAACTTGCCTACAATGTAGACTACTCCACGCTCGGCACGCAGTCGTGCAATGGACGTATCCCGTCTAAGGGAAATAAGACCATCTACCTCGCTTTCGAAAACGAGCGTATGCGTTACAATAACTACATCTGGTTAGAAGCCGTCAGTGCCGTTCCGAACACCGAGTATTTCAAGACCAAATATAGTGTCAAGTAGCACTCTTGTTGGGTCAATAGGCAACCTAATCTATCATTTTTACACTTTTTTGCACTTTTTTGCAAATTTATCCCAAAAAATCGGGACAAGTCTTGCATATTTCAAAAAAAAGCAGTACCTTTGCGGGCTATTTCGTGCGCAAGGGTGTGCGCGTACGCCACATACACACCCCCATACGCACATACAAAGACGCCAATATTTAGGTACAAGATATGCAAAAGATTAGAAACATAGCGATTATCGCTCACGTAGACCACGGCAAAACGACGCTCGTGGACAAGATGCTCTATACCGCTAAAGTGGTACAAGAGTCCCGTATGGAGGGAGTAGAGAACAAGGAACTGATTCTCGATAACAATGACCTCGAACGGGAACGAGGTATCACTATCTTAGCCAAGAACGTGTCTATCGACTACAAGGGCTACAAGATCAACATCATTGACACCCCGGGTCACGCAGACTTCGGCGGTGAAGTAGAGCGCGTGCTGAACATGGCAGACGGCGTACTACTGCTCGTCGATGCATTTGAAGGGCCTATGCCCCAGACTCGTTTCGTGCTGCAAAAAGCATTAGAGTTGAACCTCAAACCTATCGTCGTGATCAATAAAGTAGATAAACTGAACTGCCGTCCCGACGAGGTACAAGAGGCCGTGTTTGACCTGATGTGTAACCTCAACGCCACGGATGATCAGCTCGATTTCCAAACCATCTACGGTAGTGCTAAGAACGGATGGATGTCCACCGATTGGCATAAGCAGACGACTGATCTCACCGCCCTCATGGACGCCATCATCGAATATATCCCCGAACCCGAAGTGCTCGAAGGTACACCGCAATTACTCATTACCTCACTCGACTACAACCCATACGTAGGTCGTATCGCCGTAGGTCGTGTGCACCGTGGTGTGCTCAAAGATGGGCAAGCGGTGATGCTAGTGAAAAAAGATGGTGCGAAGATTCGCACGAAGATCAAAGAGTTACATACCTTTACCGGTATGGGTCACGTCAAGACGGACGAAGTACATAGCGGCGATATATGCGCCCTCATCGGTATAGAAGGATTCGAGATAGGTGACTCTATCTGCGATATCGAGAACCCCGAACCACTCAAACCTATTGCTATCGACGAGCCCACGATGTCGATGACTTTCACCATCAACGATAGTCCTTTCTTCGGACAAGATGGTAAGTTCGTGACCAGTCGCCATATCCAAGACCGACTCAAGAAAGAGTTGGAGAAGAACCTCGCCCTACGTGTTGAACCGAGCGACAAAGAGTCCGCTTGGCACGTGTTTGGCCGTGGTGTGCTGCACCTATCGGTACTCATTGAGACGATGCGCCGCGAGGGTTATGAACTGCAAGTCGGTCAACCCAAAGTGATCATCAAAGAGATAGATGGCGTCAAATGTGAACCTGTAGAGCAACTGACTGTGAACACCCCCGAGGAGTGCTCGGGTAAGATCATTGAGTTCGTGACCGTCCATAAGGGCGAAATGAACAAGATGGAGCTCATCAATGACCGTGTACAACTGGAGTTCACTATTCCGAGCCGTGGTATCATGGGTATGCGTACCTACGTGATGAACGTGTCCGCAGGTGAAGCCATCATGGCACACCGATTCCTCGAGTACCAACCTTACAAGGGTGAGATGCCTATTCGTGTCAATGGTTCGCTCATAGCCATGGAGACAGGTACGGCTTCTGCCTATGCGCTGGACAAGTTGCAAGACCGTGGACGGTTCTTCATCGATCCGCAAGAGGAAGTATATGCCGGACAGGTCGTAGGCGAGAACGCCAAGGAAGGGGACATCGTCATCAATGTCATCAAAGCCAAGAACTTAACGAACATGCGTAGTAAATCCGCCGACGATAAGGCAGTATTACCACCATGCATTCGCTTCTCGCTAGAGGAGGCATTGGAGTATATCAAGGAGGATGAGTATGTAGAGGTCACTCCGACCCACATGCGTATTCGTAAGATCATCCTCGATGAGTTAGAGCGCAAGCGTGCTAGCCGATAGGGGTTTGAAAATTTGAAAATTTGAAAATTAAAATTATACAGTTATGAAAGTTGAAAAATCAGAATTCAAAGACATGGTAGGGGTCATCACATTGACTATCGAACCTGCCGACTATCAGGAAGCTGAACAAAAAGAGCTTCGTCAAATTCGTCAAAAAGCCAACATCCCCGGTTTCCGTCCCGGTATGGTACCTATGGGTATGGTGAAGAAAATGTATGGTAAGGGTGTGCTCGCAGAGGTCATCAATAATGTCATCGGCGAGAAACTGAGCCAGTACATCGAGGACGAGAAACTGCAGATCTTAGGCGATCCACTGCCTAATGAGGAGTTGACTCCTGCTGTCGATTTCGATAACCAAGATACGTTTAAGTTCGCCTTTGACGTAGCTATCGCACCAGAGTTTGACGCTAAACTCACCGCTAAGAATAAACTGACTCAATACGAGATCACTGTCACCGACGAGATGGTGAACAAGCAGGTTAACAGTTACGCAGAGCGCTTTGGCGAGTATGTAGATGCTGAGGCTGTAGCAGAAGGCGATGTATTGAAAGGCTTACTCAAGGAAGTGGGCAACGACGCTAACCCTATGCAGAAAGAGAACGCCATGCTCAATCCAGGTTATATGAAGGATAAGAAAGTGGCTAAACTGTTTGCTGGCAAGAAACTGGGTGAGGTCATTACCTTCAATCCTATGAAAGCATACGACAGCGAAGTTGAAGTAGCTAGCCTGCTCGGTATCAAGAAAGAGGAAGCCAAAGAGTTGAAGTCGGATTTCACCTTCGAGTTACAGGGTATCACCCGTCACCAAGCCGCTAAGATTGACGGCGAGTTGTTCGCCAAAGTATATGGCGAAAACAACGTCAAGGACGAGGCTGATTTCCGCGCTAAGGTACGTGCCGAGATCGAAGCTAACATGGCCGAAGACGCTAAGTATAAGTTCGGATTGGATGCCAAAGAGGCTATCATGAAGAAGATGGAGAAAGTGGAGTTCCCGAACGCTTTCCTGCGTCGTTGGGTACTGGCTACCAATAAGAACATGACCGAGGAGCAAGTAGATAAAGACTTCGATCAGATGCTCAACGAACTCAAATGGCACTTGGCAAAAGACCAACTGATGAAGGAGTTCAATGTCCAAGTCGAAAAAGAGGACGTAGAAGCCTATGCTAAAGAAGTGGCTAAGATGCAGTTCATGCAATATGGCTTGATGCACGTAGAGGATCAGTACCTCACCAACTTCGCCAACGAGATGCTCAAGAAAGAGGATCAACTCCGCGGTATCGTGGAGCGCGTAGCAGAGAACAAGATCTACGAAGGCATCAAAGGTGTCGCTAAGATCGAGAACAAGGCTATCAGCCACGAAGACTTCGGCAAACTATTTGCCTAAATCGTACATTCGTAAATCGTAAATGAGAATTCATTTCATTGCCATAGGAGGCGCAGCCATGCATAACTTAGCATTGGCGGTTGCGAGCAAGACGGGATACGTGGTAACGGGTTCGGATGACGAGATCTTCGATCCGGCGCTCACGCACCTGCGTGAAGCAGGACTCTTGCCCGCAGAGATGGGCTGGCATCCGGAACGGATCACATCCGATATCGATGCCATCATTCTCGGCATGCATGCCCGTGAGGACAACCCCGAGTTGGTACGTGCCCGCGAGTTAGGACTACGTATCTACTCCTTCCCCGAGTACCTCTATGAGCAAACGAAGGATAAGATTCGTATCGTCGTAGGTGGTTCGCACGGCAAGACTACGACCACCTCGATGATACTCTATGTGCTTAACCGCCTCGGTATCGAAGCCGACTATATGGTAGGAGCACAGATAGAGGGTTTCGAACGCATGGTGCGTCTAAGCGATACGGCTAAGTACGCTGTATTCGAAGGAGACGAATACCTCACTTCCCCACTCGACCTGCGCAGTAAGTTCCTATGGTATAAGCCCCATATCGCTATCCTAACAGGTATAGCATGGGATCATATCAATGTCTTCCCCACTTTCCCCGAATACGTAGAGACGTTTAGGAAGTTCACGAGAAGCATTAGTCAAGCCTTCATCTACTATGAAGGGGATGATAACCTGCAGATGCTAGCGGAGGAGTTGTCGGTTAACAATGCACCATGTATCGTTCTTCCCTATCGCGAATATACAGGCGAGGTGAAGATGACCGTGTTCGGACGCCATAACATGCAGAACCTGCAAGCAGCGTGTCTGGCTTGTGAACAGATAGGCGTGAAGCGCGAAGATTTCTACCGCGAGATCGCTTCGTTCACAGGGGCAAGCAACAGGCTAGAGTTAGTGGATGAACGGTTATCGGTGGACGGTGAACGATTATCGGTGGCGTATAAGGATTTTGCGCATAGTCCGTCTAAACTGAAAGCCACGGTTAATGCCGTCCGCGAACAGTACCCGAACATGCGCCTAGTGGCAGCGATGGAGTTACATACGTTCTCGTCACTGATGGCGGATTTTTTACCGCAATATAAGGATTGCATGAAGGAAGCCGATGTGGCACTCGTCTATTTTAACCCGAAGGTGATTGAGCATAAACGGCTCACACCCATCACGAAGGAAGAAGTAGCCGCAGCATTCGGCACACCGAACATCGAAGTATTCACCGAGAGCGAGGCACTGCAAGCCCGCCTTCGTCAAGAAGACTACAACAATACCGCGTTGCTGATGATGTCGAGCGGTACGTTCGATGGCATCAACGTCAATGAGTTTGCACGCGAGCTCATCGACTAATCGCGGCAACTCCGATTAGTAAATAAAACAATGGATAAGCAAACTAAACGCGACCATCTGTATATGAAGATGGCGTACACATGGTCAGAGAACTCATACTGCGAACGCCGTAAGGTGGGCGCGTTGATGGTTAAGAACCAGATGATCATCTCCGATGGTTTCAATGGAACACCTTCGGGGTTTGAGAACCACTGTGAGGATGACAATAATGTCTCCTTCCCTTACGTGCTGCATGCTGAGGCGAACGCGATCACCAAAGTGGCGCGATCCAATAACTCTGCCGAGGATGCTACACTCTATGTCACCGCTTCGCCGTGTATGGAGTGTGCTAAACTGATTATCCAAGCGGGTATCAAACGCGTCGTATATGGAGAGAAATACCGCATTACCGATGGCATCGATCTCCTCCAAAAAGCCCATATTGAAGTAGTGGAGTTGCATGATGAAAAATAAGTATCTATATCCTACCCTCACCGTAGCCTGTCTATTGGTAGGGTTCCTATTGGGAAACGCTATTAGCAACAAGGCGAATGCGCAGCGGTTCATTATCCAGAATGGACAGATCATTGCGCAACCTAGTTCGAAAGTCGATCAACTCATGCAGTTGATGGAAAATGCCTATGTGGATAAACTGAACATGGACTCCATCACCGACGAAGTGATGAATGAGGTGGTTAAAAAGTTAGATCCTCACTCCGCATATATCCCAAAGGAAGATATAGAGATGGTTAACTCCGAACTGTCCGGTTCGTTTTCGGGCATCGGAGTACAGTTCACGGTGCAAAATGATACAGTCAATATTGTGGCCGTCATCTCTGGCGGTCCGTGCGAAGGCATAGGCGTGATTGCGGGTGATAAGATTGTCGAAGTCAATGACTCCGCTTTTGTAGGAAAGAAGATTAATAACGAAAAAGTAATGCACACCCTTCGCGGTGAGAAAGGCACAGAAGTGAAGATTGGCATCCGCCGTGCAGGTACTGACGAGGTCTTACGTTACACCATCACCCGTGGCGATATACCTGTTCACTCCGTAGATGCGAAGTTTATTATTGAAACAAAAAGCGAAAAGATAGGTTTTATTCGAGCCAATAAGTTCGGTGAGACCACGTATGAGGAGTTTATCCAAGCTCTCGCTTCGCTCCGTTCCAAGGGTGCCACCTCATATATTGTGGACTTACGAGAGAACTCCGGAGGATACATGGAGCAAGCCATACGTATGTGTAACGAGTTCCTACAATCGGGCGATATGATCGTCTATGCCGAAGGACGCTCCTATCCACGATACGAAGCGAAAGCCAATGGCACAGGTCGGTTTAAGGAGGTACCACTCGTAGTGCTCATCGATAATTTCTCGGCATCGGCTAGCGAGATCTTCGCGGGTGCGATGCAGGATAATGACCGCGCTACGATCATCGGTCGCCGTTCGTTTGGTAAGGGACTGGTGCAACAGCAGATGCCGTTCCAAGATGGTAGTGCCATCCGCCTAACCGTAGCACGCTACTACACACCTTCGGGTCGCTGCATACAAAAACCCTATACATTGGGGGATCAAGAAGATTATGCCAAGGACTTTATGGATCGCTATGAGCATGGCGAGTTCTACTCAGCCGACAGCATCCATTTCGCAGATAGTACCATCTACCGCACCAAAGCGGGTCGCGTAGTACATGGCGGTGGTGGTATCATGCCCGATATCTTCGTTGGACGTGACACCAGCCTATATACACCGTGGTTCAATAAATGTGTCAACTACGCCTATACATACCAGTTTGCGTTTAAGTACACAGACAAGCATCGCAAGGAACTGAGTGCCTATAAAGATTGGCAATCGTTAGAGAAACATCTAATCAAAGCCAACTGGTTGAATGAGTTCGTTGCGTTCGCGAAAGAGAAAGGTGTCGAACCCAATGCGGCACAGATTGCCCAATCCTCCCCGTTGGCTACGCGCTTGATTAACGCCTATATTGTACGAAACATCCTCGGCGACGAAGGGTTCTTCCCACTCTTCGAGCGTGATGACGAGATCACAAAAGCCGCTGTAGAGTACCTGAGTAAATAAAAAATCGTACATCGTAAATCCGTAAATCGTAAATAAGATTATGAAGATCATTGCCCCAAGTGTATTAAGTGCCGATTTTGGCAACTTGCAAAGAGACATCGAGATGCTCAATCGCAGTGAAGCCGAATGGATTCATGTGGATGTGATGGATGGTGTGTTTGTACCTAATATCTCCTTTGGTTTTCCCGTGATGGAACCCCTCAAAAAATATGCCACCAAACCACTCGATGTGCATTTGATGATTGTGCATCCTGAGAAATATGTGGAGCGTTTTTGTGATGCAGGTGCTTGGAGCGTTGGCTTCCACTTAGAGGCTGTCGAAGACCCACTACCAATCCTTAATCTCATCAAAGCCAAGGGTGTACGTACTTGCCTTACCATCAATCCCGATATTGATGTGCATCGCCTCGATCCATACTTGGACAAGGTCGATATGGTGCTACTGATGTCTGTGTTTGCAGGTTTTGGGGGACAACGTTTTATCCCCGAGACGATGGATAAGTTGCGTTATGTACATAGTGAGATTGCGCGTCGTGGGTTAAAGACACTGGTGGAGATAGATGGTGGTGTGAATATAGACAATGCGTCGGTGCTCTTTGAAGCCGGTGCAGATGTATTGGTAGCAGGTAGTGCCGTGTTCAAAGCCGCTGATCCTGAAAACACGATTCACCAAATGCTCCAGTAGCATGCGCGAATGGTTTCGTTCTCATCCTTTTGTACTACTCTTGCTACCCCTCGTAGCATTCCTTTTACTCTGTGACCTAACTAGGTGGCCGATCGACTTATTACGTCATACGGATGTGCCCTATATAGGAACGGAAAGTACGTTCTTTGCTATCGCCGAAGATTATCCTACTGAACGCGCTAAGACATGGCGTTATACTTGTTCGCTTTATCCAACCTCCGGTGAGTCGCGCACTCGCGCGTACGTATATATAAGGAAAGATTCCACACGTCTTTTGCCCGCCATGGGGGACACATTATGGCTGTGCACGACGCTGCGCCGTCCGGACAGCATCGGCGAATTCGACTACGCCACTTACCTGCGTCGACAAGGCATTGCAGGTACATGCTATGTACAAGGTTCACAGTGGCAACACCTTGGTAAAGCAACCCATCCTCATGGATTCATCCAATGGGCACGATGGGCACAACACCGGCTCTTTGAACAGTATCAGCAATGGGGTATATCTGAACCACAATTAGGCACCTTAGCGGCATTGAGTTTGGGTTATAAGGACGATTTAGATGACGATATACATCATGCCTTCCAGCGGTCTGGGGCTACCCATATCTTAGCCGTGAGTGGTATGCATACGGGTATCATCTATTCCATTATATTGACTTTACTCACCTGTTTTCATTACCGCAATCCCCGTTACGAAGAACGCCTTCGTAGAGTTATGGTGGTGGTTGTCGTTATCGTTTCCCTTTGGTTATACGCTTTTCTTACAGGACTCAGTCCTTCGGTCGTTCGCGCCGTGATCATGCTCACTATTAACGAATTGGCTTACGCGCTATACCGTCGTCCCAACTCCGTCAACACTATTGCCGCTGCGGCCTTCTTGATTCTCTGTTTTCAGCCATTGGATCTTTTCTCGGTCAGTTTCCAACTCAGTTTTGCGGCGGTGACAGCCATCATTGTCTTAGAACCTCACTTGCGCCAACTCATCCCGCAACCCGAAATGTCCAAGTGGATGCGGTCAATCTATCTTTTCTTGAGTGCCCTCATCACCGTCTCATTGGCAGCGCAGATAGGCACCTTACCCTTCACGCTCTACTATTATGGGCAGACAACATACTATTTTATGCTAACCAACCTAGTCGTTATCCCGGTCGCTATTGCTATGATGTGGGGTGCGTTTGCGACCTTCATCGTGGGGGTGTTTAGTTCGAGCGGAGCAGTTGTCTTAGCCAAGGTGGTAGAGGGAATCACATGGGTCATGAACAACTATGTACAATGGGTGGAACAGTTACCTGGTTGCACGGTGGAAACATCCATCTCCTCTGCTATGGTAGTTTGCTATTTTGGGGCAGTTGTTTGCGCCTATATGGCGTTTAAACGATCCTTCTGGTGGTTTGTTCCAACCGCCTTATCGCTCACAATCTTCTGTTTGTTATACTAATTATCCCAAAAAATAGGGACAAGTATTGCATATATCAAAAAAAAAGTGTAATTTTGCACCGTCAAACGTGCATTGAGCATTGTTAATCGTCAATCATTATGGTACTGAATTACATTTGGATAGGGCTAATCTTGATTGCCATTGTGGTGGGAGTTGTACAGATGCTATGTTTCGGACAGGGTGATATCCTGACCGAGTTACTCAACTCCACTTTCACTTCCGCCAAGACAGGTTTTGAGATTAGTCTCGGCTTAACGGGTGTCCTCTCCTTATGGATGGGTATCATGCGTATTGGTGAGAAAGCGGGTGTGGTCAATCAGTTGTCTCGTGCTGTCAGTCCATTCTTTACCCGTATCTTCCCCGAACTACCCAAGGGTCATCCCGCTTTTGGCTCCATGTTGATGAACCTCTCCGCGACGATGTTAGGCATCGACAATGCCGCTACCCCATTGGGGCTGCAAGCTATGCGCGAGATGCAAGAAACCAATCCCGATAAGGACAAGGCTTCCAACTCGATGATCATGTTTTTGGTATTAGTCACGAGCGGTCTGACCCTCGTACCCGTGTCGATTATGACTTATCGTGCCCAATTAGGAGCCGCCAACCCCGCCGATGTGTTTCTTCCTATTCTCTTAGCCACCTATTTTGCCGCGATGGCAGGGCTGATTAGTGTCGCTATCATACAAAAAATTAACCTCCTTAACCGCGTAGTCTTAGGGACCTTAGGAGGACTGACCCTCCTTGTTGGAGGCGTGATATGGGCTGCACTATCCTTTCCTCAGGCAGTAGTGAGTCGTTGGTCAGCGGTCTTAGCCGCGGTGATGTTGTTGGGTGTGATCGTGTGGTTCATTATAGCCGGTATGGGTAAGCGTATCAATGTCTATGACGCTTTCATTGACGGAGCGAAAGATGGATTCAAGACAGCAGTAGGTATCATTCCGTATCTCATTGCTATTCTGGTAGCAGTGGGTATGTTCCGCGCCAGTGGTGCGATGGATTGGCTGATTGGCGGATTAGGGTATGCCTTTGCCGCCATAGGACTGAACACCGATTTTGTCCCTGCCTTACCGACGGCTCTCATGCGTCCGCTCAGCGGTAGTGGTGCCCGCGGACTGATGATAGACGCTATGGTGCAATATGGGGCAGACTCGTTTGTAGGACGTTTGGTTAGTATTGTACAAGGTTCGACGGATACGACTTTTTATATTATTGCGGTCTATTTCGGTAGCGTGAACATTCGCAATACTCGATATGCGGTGTTATGTGGACTCATCGCTGATTTTATTGGCATACTGGCTGCCATCTTATTGGGATATATTTTCTTTTATTAACTCTTTATCCTTATGAAAACTTTTATGAATCGTACATGGTGCGTCATCTATGGTACAATGTGTATCGTATTATTATTGACGTTGAGTGCATGTCATCGCACAGCGGATGAGAAAGCAATAGACGAAGCACGCAAGGCTTTTGATCGTCAGGTAGTTGCTCTTACTGATAGCCTGCCTCATCTCACCGAGTCTGAATTCTTAGCGTACTATCTGCCCTTAGTGGTCTCCACCTATGAGCAGCATAAGGACGATGTGTTTGGTGCAGAGTTACTCTGCGATTTTATCAATTATGCCAACGACCCCGAGAAGGCGCACCAGCTCTACGACCAGGCATCTCGTCTCGTGCAGGAGGATAAGAACGTATGCAAGTACCTTGCCTTAATGGATACCCGTGCCACCGTGGCTCCTGGTATGCCCTATAAGGAGGTCTGCGGTATAGATGTCATCACCGGTGACTCGGTATGCTTGAGTCAGTTCTTGGGAAAAGATAAGCCCGTACTGATTGATTTCTGGGCATCATGGTGCTCACCCTGCCGCGAGTTGATTAAGACGCATCTGATGGACGTCTATGCCGAAGGTAAGGTGACTATTGTCGGTATTGCTGTATGGGAAGATGATATCGAAGACACCCGCCGCGCAATGGATAAGTTAGGAGTTCAATGGCCCGTTATCTATACCGGAGGTCGAGAGGCTTCGCCCTCTATGGAGTATGGCGTATTCGGCATCCCCACCACGTTCCTTATCTCCCCTGAAGGCATCATTCTCCCCAACGAGGAGTAGTCTATTCTACGTATCTTAGTACATCATAGTACTATCTGGTCACCACCAGATAGATATGTTATCTGGGTGCCCATGATGGATCTCAGTTTATCATAATAGGCCTTGCCTGTGCAATGCATAGTATAGAACTGTGTATGGGAATAGTGCATCAGTTCGGCTGCTAACTGGCGAATAAAAGTAGCCTCGTCCGCAGGGTTCAGTCCGCTCTTGAGAAGGTGCATCCCAGCAAGCACATAGGTAGGTGCATGTCCTATCATTTCTGTACTACGTCGGAGAATATTCACTATGCCTCGATGGGCACAACCGGCTATTAAGACAGATAATCCCCCCTCTTCGATAATCAAGTTCTGTTCATGGCAAAAAGTGTCATTCACGTGACTTGTAGAACCAAAAAGCAATCGGTTACCAGGAGGATAGCAGCAACTACCTTGCACGTCCGAGAAGAGCCGTAGATGATCCTGTATAGATAGGGGAGAATCACACATCACTAAGCGAGGGTGATTGGATAGTTTTGGATCTAATCCAATATACGTTAATCCATCTTCGCGCAAAGAATAGTGGGGTAAGAAAGCATCCTTATGGACATACACAGTCGCTTGGTCATTCCCTTCTAAAAACGATACTAATCCACCTCCGTGGTCGTAATGACCATGTGAAACGATGGCCACATTTATCTCTTTTAGATCCAATCCCATTCGCTGCGCATTCTGCCAAAACAACTCACTCTGTCCCATATCGAACAGCACTTGCAGTCCATCACGCAACTGGATATGAAGGCACAATCCATGCTCGGTGGGCAATCCGTTGGCACTAAGGTCATCTATAAGGGATGTGATAATCATATATATTGGAGTGTTCAATCGTTTCAGGGTACAAAGGTACTGTTTTTTTGGTATATAAACAAATGTTTGTTTGCGATGTACTAAACACAAGAATTTGAAATGCTCACTTTTTGCAAAAAAAATCAAAAAAATATGGTAAATATTTGCATATATCAAAAAAAAGCAGTACCTTTGCACGATTTTTGTGAAATAGGCCGAAACATATCGGCTAAGGAAAGATGCTCGAGTGGTTGAAGAGGCACGCCTGGAAAGCGTGTAAACGCCAAAAGTGTTTCCGGGGTTCGAATCCCCGTCTTTCCGCCAAGAACGCAAACTATCATTTATCAACCAATAAACTAAAATTCCATTACAATGAAAAAAGTTTTTGTAAGCATCATGGTAGTGGCTATGCTCGGATTAGGCAGCGTAGCTACGTATGCACAAGAGGCTGAGGCAGCACAAGCCACAGCAACAGAACAAGTACAAGAAGACGCAACAGCTGTTGAGGCTGAGGCAGTAGTAGAAGAAACAGCTGTGGCTGAGGCAGAGCCCGAATCCACTCCTCTTCACAAGACTTTAAAAACGAAGTTCATCGAAGGTGGTGCTGGCTTCATGGCTGCAACCCTCCTCTGCTTGGTTTTCGGTCTAGCACTCTGCATTGAGCGCATTATCTATTTAAGTTTGAGCAAAACAAACACCAAGGCGTTGTTAGAGAACATCGAAGCTGCGCTTAAGAAAGGTGGTATTGAAGCCGCATTGGAAGTATGCCGCAATACGCGCGGTCCCGTCGCATCCATCTTCTATCAAGGTCTGAGTCGTTATGACGAGGGCGTAGAGGTTGTAGAGAAAACTGTTGCATCCTATGGTGGCGTACAACTCGGTTTATTAGAGAAGAACCTGAGTTGGATTAGTTTATTCATCTCGATTGCTCCATCTCTCGGTTTCTTAGGAACGATTATCGGTATGATTCAAGCCTTCGATAAGATTCAACAAGTAGGTGATATCTCCGCTACGGTTGTAGCAGGTGGTATTAAAGTCGCTCTGTTGACTACGTTGCTCGGTTTGATCATCGCTATCATCCTGCAATTGTTCTACAACTATATTCTCTCTGTTATCGAAGGTCTGGTGAACGAGATGGAAGATAGCTCCATTAGCCTGCTCGATATCGTAGTAGAATACGATCAAAAGAAGAAATAAGTCATCGCAATAGATAAGAAGACTATGAAAGATTATAAAATGATTCCGAAGATTACCCTCTGGGTACTGATGGGACTGGGCATACTGATCTCAGTGCTCTTCTACGTCGGCGGATCAGAAGGTAGTTTAGAGGTAGCAGGAGACTTCCTGGACATACCTCGGTTCTCCAATCTATTCTTGATTTGGAACTATATCTTAGTTGTTCTCGTATGTCTCATCACCTTAGGTGTAGTCGTATGGGAATTCGTTAAGAGATATAAGGTAGATCCTAAACAAGCCCTGCGCGGTCTATATGTAGTAATCGGCTTCATCGCCTTAGTGCTGATATGCTGGTTCTGCGGTAGTGCTGAGGAAGTGAAGATCATCGGCTACGAAGGAACAGACAATGTGGGCACTATGGCTAAACTGAGCGATGCATGCCTATACTTGACTTACGTATTGGTAGTAGCTACCATTGCTGCGCTCGTTTGGGGTGTTATTCATACGAGAAAGTTGAAGTAATTCAATTTGAAAATTTGAAAATTTGAAGAACTATGGCAAAGAAAATTCCAGCGATAAACGCCAGTTCCATGGCAGATATATCTTTCTTGCTGCTGATTTTCTTCTTGGTGACCACTTCGATGGACGTGAACCAAGGATTAGCTCGTCGTTTGCCTGCTCCTATTCCACCTGACCAGAAGATTGAGGATACGGATATTAATAAACGTAACCTGTTAGTAGTGAAGATCAATTCCGCTAACCAACTGATGGTACAAGGTCAACTGATAGATGTCAAGCAACTGCGCGCCAAAGCAAAAGAGTTTATCTTGAACGTGGAGGATAATGCCAATATGCCTAAGTTATTCGAGGAAGATTTTGGTGCTCCATTTGGTGTAGTTCGTTACACCAAAGAGCACGTGATATCCGTTCAGAATGACGTAGATACACAGTATCAAGCGTACTTGGATGTTCAAAACGAACTGGTAGCTGCCTACAACGAAGTGCGTGACGAATGTGCACGCCAATACTTTCACAAAGGGTTCAACGAGTTAGATGAGGAGCAGCAAAAACGCATCCAAAAGATCTACCCTCAGAAAATATCCGAGGCTGAACCTAAAAACTACGGAGGAAACTAAGATGGCAAAGATACGTAGAAACGAGAAACGTGAGATGCCGGCGCTCAATACGTCATCTCTCCCCGATATCATCTTTATGCTGCTCTTCTTCTTCATGTCCGTAACATCCATGAAAGAGGTTACCTATAAGGTGCAGTTCCAGAACCCTCAGGCAACTGAGTTAACGAAGTTAGAGAAAAAATCATTAGTGCGCTACATCTACGTAGGTACACCTACAGCAGAGTTTCGCAAGCAATATGGTGCAGAGACCCGTATCCAATTAGATGACGCTTTTGCGGAGAAAAACGAGATTGGTGAGTACATCATCAATGAGCGTTCCTCCATGAAAGAGCAAGATCAAGGTCAAATGACCGTATCCATCAAAGCAGATAAGGAGACCCGCATGGGTGTCATAGCCGACATTAAACAAGAATTGAGACGCGCTTACGCACTCAAGATTAGTTACGCGGCTACGCAACGCACCAGTTATTAATCTAACGAGAAAGTAGCGATACGGAACGTATCGACTGCAATATCTAAAACCTGATACAATCGACAATTGGCCGTTGTGTCAGGTTTTGTTGTATCCATATACTCCTTATAAGAAGAGTTAGTGGTCATAAAATGGCCACGCTGATAGAAACAGTGATCATGACCAGAGATGACTAAGTCAGCCTCCTCCGTGAGAACGCGTTCATAGGTGAGCCACAGTAGTGGGCGAACACGCGAAGAAGAGGCCGTATAGATGCCCTGATGCATAAGTACGATGATATAACGGCCATCAGCATGCTGGATAGTCGATTTGAGCCATGTGAGTGCACGCGTATAGTCACTCAATATACGCTGCCCTTGCGTATCAATGACAATGAGACGGGCATTAGGAAAGTCCACATAATAGGACGAACCTTTAAGACGCAATGTACCATTATCCGGATTGCGGAAAAGGTTATACCACGAATCGGTTAAAGAAGCATGTAAGCCTTTGGTGTACTCATGGTTACCGGGACAAGCGATGACAGGCAGATGCTCCATACCGGTTCCTTGTAGTTGGTGGAAGAGTTGCTGCTCATAATAGAAATAAGGGCGCTCTATCCAATCCCCCAATTGGATGATCGCATCCACATGTGGAGTATGACGAAGCATGGTAGCATAGTCTGCACTATCCATTGAGTTATGCACATCGCCCAAGACGATGAAACGAAGTGTTTGTGGTTGGTCAGCATCTTGCCAACCCCATTGGGTGTACTTAAAACCAGGAACACTATCTTCGCCAAAACAATAGAAACGATATGACAACGTATCCCCTTCCCATTTCGGCTCAGTAGGCATACTAAACCATGCGTCCCAGCGGACAACGCAGAGAACTGCGATGCCCACTAGAACGAGGATGGTTAATATGATCGATAGACGCTTCATTTAGAAGGGAAGGTCCGTGCCTTCCTCTTGGGCTGCAACAGTATCAAAGGACTGTACATTAGCCTGTGGAGCCGCAGCTGGTGCTGCTGCAGGAGCTGGAGCAGCACCAGCGGGTGCTGCTTCAACGATACCCTGCTGCACTTTCCATGCATGGACATCTGTGTACCAACGACCATTAAATTCACGACTCTCAAGGTCAAAACTAACCGTTACAACATCATCAATATTGCAAGGGTAATTCTTGATCTTGTCCTCGCCAAAGATATCAAAAGCCACCTTACGAGGGTATTGCTCTTGTGTCTCTAGGATATACACTTGTTTCTTCCATGGATTTCCACTTTTTGAAACACCTTCCTGAATAGGAAGGACTTGAATGATTTTACCAGATATTTCCATATTATTCACCTTTAATTGCTGCTACACCGGGGAGCACTTTACCTTCAATAGCTTCGAGCAAAGCACCACCACCGGTAGAGATATAACTAACGCGGTTAGCCATGCCAAACTTATTCACACAAGCGACACTATCACCACCACCTATCAAACTATAAGCACCCTTATCGGTGGCATTAGCCACAGCCTCAGCAATAGCACGGCTACCACCTTCAAAGTTCTCAAACTCGAACACACCTGCTGGACCATTCCACAGAATAGTCTTAGCGCCTTCGATGGCTTTGGTAAAGAGTTCACGGCTCTTTGGACCAGCATCCAAACCTTCCCAACCTTCAGGAATCTCACCACTTGGGCAAGTCAGTTGCTTTGCATCGTTGGAGAAACTATCACCACATACAGAGTCAACGCCGAGCACGAGGTTAACGCCCTTAGCCTTGGCTTGTGCGATGATGTCTAGAGCGAGATCTAGTTTATCATCTTCGCAGATAGAGTTACCTACCTGTCCACCTAAGGCTTTTGCAAATGTATAAGTCATACCGCCGCAGAGGATAAGGTTATCCACTTTATTCATCAGGTTCTCGATGATACCAATCTTAGTCGATACTTTCGAACCACCCATGATGGCGGTGAAAGGACGTTTGATATTATTGAGAATATTCTCCACAGCCTGCACCTCTTTCTCCATGAGGTAACCGAGCATCTTGCTATCTACATCAAAGTAGTCAGCAATAACAGCCGTAGAAGCATGTTTGCGGTGAGCCGTACCGAAGGCATCGTTCACATAGCAGTCCGCATACGAAGCAAGAGTCTTAGCGAACTCTTTTTGACTTGCTTTCATAGCTTTCTTAGCCTCTTCATAGGCAGGATCTTCCTTTTCTATACCTACAGGTTTGCCTTCCTCTTCACCATAGAAGCGGAGGTTCTCCAACATGAGCACTTCGCCTGCCTTGAGAGCATCTGCTTGTGCTTTCGCTTTTGCGCAATCAGCAGCAAACTGCACTTTTACACCAAGGGCTTTGCTGACAGCGTCCACAATCTGGCTCAGACTATACTTAGCAGCAGGTTTGCCTTTGGGTTTACCCATGTGGGACATGATAATGAGGGCACCACCTTGGTCTAAGATGTGCTTGAGGGTAGGCAGAGCACCACGGATACGGGTGTCATCGGTAATGTTTCCATTGTCATCGAGTGGTACATTGAAGTCCACACGAACAATCGCTTTCTTTCCAGCGAAATTGTACTTGTCAATTGTCATCATAGTTGTAAATGTTTTATTTTTGTTGTTTGTTATTTATTATCGTTATGGTTATCGTTGTCGTTATGGTTATCGTTGTCGTTATGGTTGTCGTTACTTCTCCCAATCGATAGAGTTAAGGCGTCCCCTATAGACCTCTGTATAGGTATAGGAAGCATCCTGTCCTCCGGCTACATAGATATTGTTGTTATGCACGATAACCGACTGTTTTTGCCGTGCCGTATAGGAGATGGGTAGCTCGCATTTACCAGAATCCATAGGTAACCAGTTGAACCCTTCATCTTTCGAATAAAGTACCTCATCACCCCGGTACACCATGTCCGCATCGACACCACCAAACATGAGCAACTTATTGTCATACCACACGACGGATACGCCAGTAAGGGTTGTAAAGTTCGGCTGTTCGATGGAGTAATTAATCACTCTATAACGCTGTTCACCATTGGGTGTGTACTCGATGTTCCAACGGCTATTGATGCACTCTCCTTCGCGGGTATATCCACCTATAATCATCGCGCGGCGACGATAACTCGAACTAGCAAACTCCACGGCACAGAATCCACTAATGGGGAAACGGTCGTCCAAATGATAACCGGCATCCGTCATTTCTCCATCCACCATCATTCCTAAGGTGAGACTATGCGTCTCTTTGTCCTCGAGAACAGCCCAAACAAGATCATTATAGTACATGAGCATGATTTCTATGCGGAACGATGATTTGGAATAATTCTGCACTGTCCATGTCGAAGCATCCGTTGAAGTGTATAAGAGCGAATCCTTCGCATAGTAAAGTTTCTGACCATCAGAGATGATGCCCTTAACTTGGCAATAGTCGGGCAAATCAGTAAGCGGAAGTTCTGTCCAATTAGTCGCATCGGTGGAACGGAAGAGCCTATTCCCATATCCGTTGTTGCTAAAGATGTAGAACACGTCTCCTAAGGTAACTAACTGCAATTCCGATTCATCTCGTGGAAGATACAGATAATCCGTCAGACATTGCCACTGATATAAGTCTGGATCCACCTGATGGATATAAGTAGAGATGCTATAGGTTTTTTTGACCGTTAAATCCGAAGAATAGATGGTGAGGTACATGGGTTTAAGATGGAGGTTTATCGTATCTGAACCCGTCAATGCAATAGAAGTATCTCCCATGTGCATGGTTGCATAACCGGGCGTAGCCTCGAACACATAACGCGGGACTGCGCGCTCAATAGGCGTGCCATAGCGGATGGAGTCATCCACATAGATAGAACCCGTATCCCCTTCATTGCCTTGCACGACCGTATAAGTGGCTTCTGCAAACCCAGGGAAAGTATCGTTAGAAGCCAGGTAGAACGCGTTTACCTGCGCAATGTTAGTGGCCGTAGGAGTGGTCGTAGATGAACTACATGATACGAAGCCAAGCACCACTAAAAAAATCCATATGTACTGTTTTATCTTCATTTTTGCTTAAAAAACAAGTATTTTTGTTCACTTATTTGGTAATCTGCATTTTTTTTTGTACTTTTGCAGCAAATTTTTAAAACCACCTATTCATTATGTTATTTGAAGGTCAATTACACGATTTGAAGAATCTCTTGCCCTGGATTGCCTTGCGCAGGGAGAAACAAGCTATCCGCGCCCTTACTGAGCAGCGTCGCCGTATCTATCCAGAGGATCAGGTTAAAGCTGATTCCGAAGCGATCATGGCTCGTCTTGAACAAATGCATGCGTTCCGCAACGCACAAACAGTAATGCTCTATTACCCTATTCACAACGAGGTAGATCTACGTCCTCTTCTCAAACGTTACAAAGACCAAAAAATATTTTTATTACCCGTTACCCATCGTCATAGTATCGAAGTACGTCAATACGATGGCGAACTGATGATGAAACGTGGTCATTACAATGTGCCCGAACCGCAAACATCCGAGTGGAAAGGTAAGATTGATCTCATCATTGTTCCCGGCGTTGTTTTTGATCCTTTATGCAATCGCATTGGTCGCGGTGGAGGATTCTACGATAAGTTCCTTCGTTCTCAGCACCATACCTTAAAGTATGGGGTCGCTTACGACTTCCAAGTGAAGAAACATGAGATACCTCACGGCCGCTCGGATAAACCGTTAGATAGAGTCATCACTCCGACTCAGACCATTGGATTGTAGGCTGACTATCTTTTACACGTTGCATCTCTCGGTCGGTTTCGGCTGAGAGATGTTTTTCTCCCTTGCGATAATAATAAATCAGCCCATAAGCTTGGCAATTTTTCAGGAACTCATAAGGTAGGCATTTCTCCTTATAGTGCGCCTCCACCTGATTCCATATATCTAAGATCAACGCATCCGCTTTCTTGCGCTCTTCCTCTAAATTCTCATACACTCGTCCACTCGATTTGCGATGCAATTGGTGATTATTATATTGATCTCTAAAAATATCATAATACACCTTCACCTTCGTGATAGCCGGGTTATAGAGTGGCATACCTCCTTGACCAGTGCGCTCTTGCTCCCCATCGATGATGTTCCGCCCCCATACGACAAGATCTTCTTCACTACTAAGATCAGGCAAGAAGGAGCTGTCCACATCCAGTTTATAATACTCCTTAACCTCTTTTTTAAACTCTCCCCGCATCACAGTCATATTGAGCACTTGAATGAAGTGGGAGATATACATACGAGCTGTCTGCACCACATGGCGATATTGCTTGTTTGCGGACACTTGGCTCTCAAATGAGGAGTGATACTGCGACACAATGTTTTCAAACTGCATCACAAAGCATCTAGCATCGTTCAATGTCTTATAACTCAAGACTTGATCATTAAAGTCTGCTTCACTAGCACGCTGTACCGCCGTTTGTAAGGCGTATAACCGTGTTTGGTCGGTGTTTGGTAATCTTCTGTAAGGCATATCTTTACAATTTACGATTTACGATTTACGAGGTGGTCAGCTAATTGTCTCAACTGCTCTGTCACCGCGTTCTGAGGTAAGCGCTCCAAGTAACTCAGTGCTGTGGTCGTCAACTGCAGTATCTTAGCCTCCCCTATTTCACGCACCCCATAACGATCATATTCTGCCAACACCTCATCCAACACTTTGTTTTGGATGGGCTGTTGATGGTGTTGCTTAACTTGCTGTCGGTATGTGAGCCACATGAATGTCTTCTTTCCTTCCGCTATATCACCTCCTATTGCTTTGCCGAAAGTCTTAGGGTCACCATAGCAATCGAGCACATCATCTTGAATCTGGAAAGCCAAACCTAAATGCAGACCATACTGATAAAGATCTTTCTGTTGTTCATCAGTAGCCCCTGCTATATACGCGCCCATCTGCAAGGCGGTGGCCAAGAGTACACTAGTCTTGAGCTTTATCATATCCATATATTGCTCCATCGTTACCTCCTCTAATTGCTCAAAATCCACGTCATATTGCTGTCCCTCACATATCTCCGTCGCCATTTTATTAAACAGGCTGAGACACGTGCTGAGTTTATCCACTGGTACCCCACTCAATAACTTATAGGCCTCAATCACCATCTGATCACCGCTCAAGATTGCCGTATTCTCATTCCAGCGCACATGCACAGTGGGACGACCTCGACGCACCGATGCCTTATCCATCACATCGTCGTGCAAAAGCGTAAAATTATGGAACATCTCCAACGCCAATGCGGCTGGCATAACTTCCTCCTCCTTACCCCCAAACAAACGACATGCCATCAGTGCCAACGTGGGACGTACCCGCTTCCCGCCTGACGCTAACGTATAGGCAATGGGCGCATATAACCCCTGCGGCTCACGCGACCAGTCTAATTGTGATATGGCATCTTGTATATTCATTATCTCTCTTCGATGATGGCGGTAAGAATATCTTGCATCTGCCAACCTGCAGCCTTAACCTGTTGTGGAATAAACGAGGTTGGCGTCATACCTGGTGTGGTGTTCACCTCTAAAAGATGGATATCCACATCCTGACTATCCTCCCCTTTCGGAATAAGGATATAGTCGGTACGAATAATGCCTCGGCAACCCAATATATCGTATATTCTCAGCGTCAACGCTTGCACCTCATCACGCACCTTGTCTGGGATGCGAGCAGGTGTGATCTCATCCACTTCCCCCTTATATTTGGCGTCATAATCAAAGAACTCATTCTTTGACACCACCTCTGTGATGGGGAACGCCATAGCCCGTTTCGTCGTTTTCATCACGCCACAGGTTATTTCTGTACCGCGCATAAAAGATTCGCAGATTACTTCATTTCCCTCGTTAAACGCTTTCTCCACAGCATCCATAATAGCCTCCGCCGTCTTAACTTTGGTACATCCGAAACTCGAACCACCCACATTACTCTTAATAAAACATGGCAGCCCCACCTCGTTCCGAATCACCTCCTCCACTTGCGCGCCTTCGCGCCCCATTACGCGGATAGGACTATCAGGAGTGTCGCGACGAAGCAATATACTTTTAGCAATGCGGATACCAAAATTCTGCAAATAGTGGTTGCACGCATATTTATTAAAAGTCAATGCAGCAGGCAGAACACCGCAACACGAATATGGGATATGCATCATTTCTAAGAACCCTTGCAATAGTCCATTCTCGCCCGGAGTACCATGAATAGTAATAAGCGCAAAATCAAACTCCGTCAATCGATTCAGCGTCGCTAAGTCCGCGCCTTTCAACTCCACAATCTGTGCATCATAGCGATCTTGATCCATCCAGGATAAGATACCAGCTGCACTTCTCAGAGATACATCATGCTCCGAACTGTCACCTCCAGCCACTATGGCTATCTTCTTTTTACTCATTTCTTCTTGGATCTATCAATCACCGTACCAGTCTCAGCATATTCAACAAGGTTGGCAAAAATCTGTCGTAGACGCCAATCTGCCACATTGTTCCATGTCTTCTCCGATATGATAAGGGAGAGGAAATGACCTAAGTAAAGATTAAACTCGTAGTGCACTTTCGTCTTATTCGGTGCAATCGAATCGGAGAGTAATTGGATATTAGCTCCCTTTAACATGGATCCCGAGTAGGTAGCCGTCATGTACTGACCATGATTGATCGTTCCCAAATGTCTATCCGGAAACATCTTACTACCTAACACATAGATATCAAAGGCCTGATCACCGACTTTATTCACCCGATCATACGTATTCGCACCATAATGGAGCGCAATAGCATCCTTCCCTCCCGAACTAGAGTCTCCATCACCACCCGTGTTCAAGTACGCCCAAGTGAATAGATGGTCGGCATCCGACTGAAACTCAAGGAAAAACTTATCCACCACCTCTTGCCAACGGGCTGGAGAACAATGGCATACCGTATCCATCACCACACTACGTCCAATCGTAGCCGCTTGACCCGCGAGGGTCACACTCAGTAACCCAATGATTGCAAAAATCTTATTCATTCTTATTTCCATATAAATTATTATTCTAAAAAAGCGCACAAAATTACAAAAAAAAATTGGATATAACAAATAATTTGAAAAAAAATTTGCATATATTAAAAAAAAAGTGTAATTTTGCGCCGTTTTTAAATAAATAGATTATGGTACAACAGTCTAAACGTATACAAACATCCGTGCTCAATGGTGTGGAGCACAAGGCATTGATCTGGTTAGCTGACCGTCAGCCAGCTTGGATGACTTCGGATATTCTATCGGGTATTGGTGTCATTGGCGCCTTCCTGATTGCAGCCGGTTATTTATTGTCCGACCTATCTATTCATTGGATATGGTTGAGTTCGTTTGGTTTTGTTGTACACTGGTATGGTGATTCATTGGATGGTACCTTAGCCCGCGTACGCAATTGCCAGCGACCCATCTATGGTTACTACTTAGATCACACTTTAGATGCCGTAACAGAGGGAATCATGTTCCTCGGCATAGGATGTAGTGCCATCTTACGATTGGATATCGCTTTGGCAATATTCGTTATTTATTTGATGCTGACATTGAATGTGTCCATTAATGCCCACCTAAAAAGTGAGTTCAAGTTGACCTATGCTAAACTGGGTCCCACAGAGTTCCGTGTCATCATGATATTGCTCAATACAGCCTATTACTTTATCACTCCTTTACGCGAGTTCCAAACCTCTATCTATGGTTTCAACCTTAAGGCATTGGATGTGGCTGGACTGATCATTATTCTTATTCTCGGTTCGATGTATGTAGTAACCGTTTGGAATGATTTAAAGGGATATGATCAAATGGATCCCGCTCATAAACCCGAGAAATAACTCCACATGTTCAACCGGTTTGTCAAATTTTTCCTTACCTGTTTAGTGGGTACCGTCGTAGATACGGTTATCCTATGGGTTTGTGCGCACTATATATTTCACGGTAATTGGGTAGGAGAAATGCTCATCTCCCCGCTCATTTCTTTTGAATGTGCCGTAGTGACGAACTTTGCCTTCTCTTATTATTTTGTATGGCGCGACCGCATTACACGGATTCATTCCAAACGCAGTCTACTCCGCCATTTCTTAGGGTATAATGGCAGTTGCGTGGCAGGATTCATCGTAAAGATGGCATTCCTGTTGATGATCAAAGTAATCTTTGATAGTTATCTCTTCGAGATAGACGTGGTTTATTGTAACTTGCTCGCTTTATGTTTCTCAGGAATATTTAATTTCCTGATGAGCGATCAAGTTATCTTCCGTAAACGTAAACCGAAAAAAGTCGTTACTTCCAACGATAAGTAATACCTAGCGATACTTTTTGTGGATATACAGAGGCGTCCGTCACTTTGACGCCCTGTTCTTCTTGCTTACGATAGAACGTAGCAATGTCAGATAAACTAATCTGATAGTTAAACACAATCTGCAAACCCATACCAAACTCGTAACCAAGTGTAGCGGCTAAGCCAAAGTGGTTATCATGGAGTCGATAGAAATCCACAAAAGCGGTATCTTGTGGTAAAGGCTGAAATTGCGCCTCGCTATTATAGGCATTGATATTAGAGGCAATACTAAAGTGCGTAAATGGGCCAGCGCCGAACTGCAGATAACCCGTCTTATTATTACCAAAACGACCCATAAAGAACACGGGTATATCCATACCGACCGACCATACCTGATCCTTACTAGGTACGCCCTGCACGTGATTCTCCTCGGCCGTAAAAATAAGTCGAGGCTGAATCGCAAAATGCTTGGTGACACTAAAATCTACAAAGCCACCAAAGTCCATACCCACATTCATATATGAACACTTATTCTCCCCATTGCGGATAATAAAATTCGACAAATTGGCAGCAAACAATAGACCTCCAGTCACCGTCTTGGGCAACTCTTCTTGATCCAAAGAATCCAGGTTGATTTCCTGATCCCATGCCTTCACTTTCTCCACCATTAGACCCTTCTTCTCTTCCTCGTCCACGTCAGTCGTTTGTGCTTTTATTGGCTGCACATACAATGGACTTAGCAGTAACAATAGTAATACAACTCGCGTTCTCATATTAGGCAGTTTTTAGCAATTATAGTGCAAATCGGAAGGTGATCTTAACACCATTACGACCCCATGCACCAATCTTACGAGTATGGACACCATCTGGTAGCATATACTCGTTATAGGTTAATCGACGTATATAGTCGATACGAATAAACTTCAAGATATTCTCAAATCCCGCTGTGATCTCCATATATGGTATTTTCCCTATCGGCGAACAGGTCTGTCCGGATACATATTGACCACTCATATCGTACTGAGCAGACTCTGGGAAACGATATAGACCTTGGTTATCTGGGCAGTAGGGGTTGTTCTTGTCCGTCAAGCCACCATATATACCCGCAAAGGATAGCACACCTCTTAGGCGTGTCTTGTTAAGACCGGGTATACGATTGATCAACCATCCTTTGAAATAATAGGTGCAATATAAGCCCACATATTCATCCATTAGGAACTCCATCGGATGCATCAGGTTAAATGCCCTCTGAGAAAGGAAAATAGATGTCGATGTCTTAGGTGCATACAACTCCGTGAAAGGAATCTGATTCCATATCATACCCGTTTGCAACCGCACATCTAAGTGTCCAAAAGCCGACAACCAGAAACGCTTATCTATCGTCAACTCTGTGTGATTGATAAAGAATCCCTTTCCGCCGGTATCGCGGTCATCTAGGTAACCAAACTTATGCTCTAATGTAATCACCGGTGCATCTTTATCAATGGCATAGGCACTATAAACTCCCAAACGCGACATCACCGCAGGCGAACCGGGTGAATAGCGCAGGGATACCGTTCCCGTATAAGCCTTGTATGCATCGAATCGTTCCGCTAACGCCACCATACCATTCGGCTGATAATCCACAATGCGGTCATATCGCATCGCACCTGCGGCTTCATTGTGGGTAAAGTCAAAGGTCGTCTGCAACGCTACACCCACTTTCCATTCCTTCATATAGGTCAACTTCGCATGTAAAACATACTGACTATTGGTTTGAGTGGGAGTAGATAATGGAATCGATCCAAAGATATTGTCTCGGCTAATGATGTCAGTCGCTTGACCAGGCGTCTCTACATCATATTGCGCCGTAAACTGAAGGAAATGACGATATGGTTCATAGGCATAGGCATTTTTTTCTGGAAAACTGTATAAAAACGTGAAACTCCCTTTCGGTCGCAAGTCGTAGCAACCAAATGCCAAATATCCTCTAAAAAATATATGCTTATGCAAATCCACATTCGAAACACCTCCGATACGTAAACGCAAACCCTCTAACGTGTTCCAACTGACAAAGTTATAAATGGGTCCAAAATCAAACTTACTAGACGACATCTTCTCTGCAGGTGTAGCCGGAACATACTCGGTAGTTAATGCATTCGCCAACATCGCTAGGCTAGCAAACGTCTTATTGGAAGTGAACTCATGTACCAAATCAGCCACAGAAGTCTCGTACCACGTTAGCGGCTCTGGACGAAGATTAGCCCACTCCGCGGAAGCAATACGCTGCACCGAGTCATTAGCCGTACCTATGGCCTGCGTTGTCTGGAAGACACGCTTATCTATCTCTGACTCAAAATCCCACTGTGTATAGAGTTTAGTCTGCCGCGCCACTAAGCCTTTCTTGTAATTGAACAGATAGAACTTAGCATAGGTAATTGTCCTGTCTGGTGCCCAAAGGCCATTCTCCAACTGTTTATTGTTATGCTCCACTGAATAATCGCTCACGAAATTGAGGTTGATATGGGGCGGTACATTGATCGAATATTTCTTAATCTGATAAGTGGAGTCATTCACAATATAAAGGTGACCTGTAAATCCATAACTCTCCGAGTTAACGGGCACAAACGCCAAGTCAATACACTCATAGCCATCCACCAAGAGTGTATCCATAATATAATATTGGTAGAAAGTAACAGCAATAGAGGAGTTAAGCGGGCTCACAAAGCGGTTGAAAAGCAACTTCATGTTATCCTCATTGATATTAGGATCCTGGAAGACGGCATTGATATTCTCCTGGAACTGCTCTGAATCAATCACATCCTCCAACCCGAAAATACGACGCTTCTCTATACGCGTCTTCTCGCGGTGAGGCCTACGCTGGTAATACTCCTTACCTAAATGCTCACGCAGACTAACGGTCATCGTGTGAGAAGTCGTTGTGGTATCAATATACTTCTCTGCAAAAGCAAAAGTCTTCCAGAAACCTTTCTTAAAATTAGGATGGAAATTGTCCAGCGAAAAGGACATACGACTATACGTGTCTGCCGTGTACTTTTCCTCCGTCTTCACCGAGTAAGACTCTCGGTTAGCAATAACGTTCTTAATCAGCGCCACCGCTGGGTTATCTTTACGGCGATACTGCTGCTTGGTATGCTTCGGTGTCACCACGATATCTTGAAGTTTATATACATCGGGGTGCAACTTGACTTTCAGCCCCTTACGGAACTGACCAGCACGCAAGTTGACCATCTCCAACTTATATCCCATCATCTGGAAATTAACCGTTGTATAGCCCTCTTTATTGGATATCTCGAAGTTACCATCTAAATCGGAGGTGGTACCAATAGACGTAGTGATCGTGCCCCCCTTACTATCCGGCTTAATGAAATAGATCTGCACAAACGGCAGAGTCTCACCCGTCTCTGCGTCCAATACGACACCGCTCACTCCCACTTCCTCTGTCTCTGCCCAAACAGCAGCCGAACCACCCCATAGGATAGTTAGCATTAGGATAATATGTAGAATACTATTCTTCATCCCACAAAAAAAGCGCACAAAGGTACGGCTTTTTTTTGAGTTATGCAATTTATTCTTAAAAAAAAGTAGATATTTTCTACAAATTGCGTCCTTAACTAGTCAAAAATCAAGTATTTGCGCAAACGTGCTATATCCTCCTGCGTTAACTGTGGAATAGCCGATAATTCGTCTATACTGTGTATCTGAAATTGCATTCGACGATACTTGTATATGGCTTGCGCCTGCTCAAAGCGCAAGTATGGATGGGAGGCTAATGTATTGACCGAACAGTGGTTAACGGCGATCTTACGAACCAACGTAGTGTCCGCCGTGAGATGCGGTATGATCGTATCCCAACCTGCTCGCTCTGTATGCGGAATCTCACGAACTTGATTCACATCTACATAACCACCTAACTGTTCACGATACCGAACAATCTGCGTAGCTAAGTACCTACCAACCCCTCGGATATATTGCAAATCAGCCGTGTCGGTCGTATTGAGTTCAATCATTGTGTCCCGTTTAGGATGAATATGTCTAGCACGCAGAATAGAATCATACCTAAGACTATCCGTAACATGTTTGGTACTATCACGTACCCAGCGAAGGTGTCTTATACTATCCCGTCGATGCACCCATTCGCTACTATCTATACGGATATAGGGTACTAATCGTTGGTAAGCGCTATCGGTCAAACCATAGAGTGATTGAAAATCCTCCGGATGATGGTACCGTCCTCCTTTGGCTCGGTAACGCATCATGTTCCGTATCTGCCAGGGGCGCAATCCTAACTGCAAGAGGGATGCACTATCAGCAGTGTTCGGATCAAAATAATGTAAACAAATAGAAGGCGCTGATTCCGTTACACTATCCTTAGAAGGTTCATCAGGCATCGAGCCCTGCCGTACACGATCGACCATCACTAAACATACCTTAACGGCGACGATCATCACCACTAAGATACCTACTCCTATCCATTGTCGTTTAGTTAACATAGTGTAGTTCGCCTTGTTCCAATTTAACCACCACCTCATCGCCCGGCTTCACATCTTGTGCATGGCGCAAGACCTTACCATTACATAAAGTTAGGCTATACCCTTTTTGGAAGATACGTTGAGGGGAATAGAGTTGAATCGTTTGTGCTAATAGTTCTATCCGATGCCGACGAATCAATATCTGTCGTTCTGCCGTTTGACGCAATCGTCTGCGCCAATCCGTCAATCGCTGTAATTCGTTCACACGTCCTTCTACAAACCACTGTGCCACCGCTGTAGGGGTCTTGAGAGCCATGAACGCTACCATATCTAATATACTGATATCCTTCGTGTGACCTATACCCGTCACGATGGGTAATGGGAATTGCGCACAGTGATTGCATAAATCGTAGTCATCGAAACAACTTAGATCCGTCGTCGCACCACCGCCACGAATGATTACCACGGCATCCCACTCTTCCTCCTCTTGCGCGATCGTATCTAACGCGCTGATGATCGATGCCGCAGCACGTTCGCCCTGCATAGTAGCAGGAAAGAGTGTGGTAGAGAATGCGAAACCACCTTGTGATAGTTGGTTCTGAAAATCTTCGTACCCAGCCGCTTTCTCCGAGGAGATGACCGCGATACGGCGCACAATAGTGGGTACTACACATTGTTTATTGAGGTCAATGACACCTTCAGATTGTAAGCGGGTTATCGTTTGTTGCCGCTGCTTGGCTAAGTCGCCTATCGTGTAGGAAGGATCGATGTTAATGATGGTCGCACTCAGTCCATAGACAGCATGAAAGTCCACCGTCACCTCCACCAAAACCTGCATACCTACTTGAAGACACGAACCAGTCTCTTGCTCGAAATAGGGTCGCAGCATACCCCACACGTTCGACCAACATGTCGCACGCATCTTAGCCGCTAAGATCCCCTTCTCACTCTTTTCTATCAGATCCAAATAGGCATGACCACCCCGTTCCGAGATAGAGGCAATCTCGGCACACACCCAGTAACTGTCATCTAACTCTAACGCCATGGCCTCACCGACCATGGCGCAGAGTTGTGATAATGGCAGATGATTGTCCATCTGTACGTATCTATTTAGAAGCAGTAACGAACAGATGCTGCCAACTTCCAGTCGAAGAAACTATAATTATAGGAGACATCCCTATAATTGCCAAACCATAAACCATAACCAGGACGGAAATCAATACCTACGGTCACAGGTGCATTGGCGATTTTGTATTCAACACCTGCTAAAGCATTGATACCAAACTTACCATCTACATGACCTCTTCTGTCTTTGAGCCCATTCATCATACCAAGGTTCACACCACCACCTGCAAACCATGAGAAACCTTTAGCAATATCACCCTGGTAAACGAGGTTAGGATTGGCTGTAAAATCCCACGCGCTAAATCCACTATAATAGCCTCCCTGAACAAATCCAGAGGCAAACACACCTACTGCCAAATCGGCTTGGAGAGCCAAATTGGGGTTGCTAAAAATAAAACCTTTGTAACTAACACCATTAAGACCACCGACTTCTGCACCGATGCTGTGTTTGTACTCTGCAGCATTCAGGCTTGCTAAGCAAAGCACAGATGCTAAAACGACGTAAAATTTTTTCATTGTTTTGTAAAAAAATTAAATTGTTAAACATTTATTTGAAGCCGAATACAAAGTATACGGCCATTATTAAGCATAATCCAGCGACAATATGGTTCCACCGCACTTGCATGTGAAAGGCTATCACGGAGAACACCACAAACACCACCAGCGTGATCACCTCCTGTATCACCTTCAACTGCATCAAACTAAAAGGTCCGCCGTTTCCCTCAAAACCTAACCGATTAGCAGGTACTTGCAGGCAGTACTCAAAGAACGCTATCCCCCACGATGCCACAATAATCAGCATCAACGGCCATCGTTGAAACCATTCATACTCGTTACACTTCAGATGCGCGTACCACGCCAAGGTCATAAACACATTAGCACATACCAATAACGCTATCGAATAGAATCCGTTCATAAATATTGTTGTTTGATGTTCCCCATTGCTGCCCAAAGGCTATCTCTCACTTGGGGATTTAATTGCTCCAGTTCACCTAATATATCTTTTACACGCGTACGCGAGGATTCGTGCTCGAATGGACATTGCTTCACCTGCTGTCCATAGTCACTTAGTTGCGCATAACGTGCTATCTCGCTTTCGTCAATCAGGCACAATGGCCGAATCAACGTAATCGGCATCTTATCTAATGGCAACTTAGGTGGCATCGTCGATATCGTTCCCTCATAGATCATATTCATCAGCAGTGTCTGCAAAATATCATCCCGATGATGCCCCAATGCGATCTTGTTACATCCCAACTCCTTCGCTGCCTCAAACAGCGCCTTGCGTCTATACCACGAACATAAGAAACAGTGATTCTTATTCTCGTGCCCCTCTGGTAAGTCCTCATAATCCGTGCTACGGTGTATAAAGCGTACCTTATATTGCTCACAGAAGTGCTTCAGGTAATCTAAGTCCGCATGGTATCCAATCTTCTCTACCGACACATGCACCGCTACTACTTCAATCTTCGGAACATAGATCTGCGCCTGCTGACCTAATAGTTCCACTAACGCCAACGAGTCCTTACCGCCACTCAAACCAATGAGAATGTGATCCCCATCTTCTAATAATCCATACTGCATCGAAGCCTCTCGCATTTTCCCCCGCAAACGCAGATATAATTTCTCCCGTTCTATTTGTTCTGGCGACTTGATCATGTCCACAAAAGTGGCGCAAAGATACTATTTTTTGCGCAATTAACCAAACAATTTGTTAAAAATGTCATTTTTTTTGTATTTTTTTTCAAAAATATTTGGTCATATCAAAAAAAAACACTACTTTTGCACCCGCTTTTGTAAAAAAGTGTGATCTTCAACATTTGCGATGATAGCTCAGTTGGTAGAGCACGACCTTGCCAAGGTCGGGGTCGCGAGTTCGAGTCTCGTTCATCGCTCAAGGGAAGTGCAGGACGCTGTCCTGCATTTTTTGAATAAAGCCCAGGTGGCGGAATTGGTAGACGCGTACGTTTCAGGTGCGTATGCCGTGAGGTGTGCAGGTTCGAGTCCTGTTCTGGGCACAATACAGAAAGTGATCTTTAACAAAATAATCAATAAACATTTTGTCAAAAATGTTTATTGAAGAGCGAAGGCATAAGTCGCCCATTGAAGACGGGGTCTTCAGTTCTTGCGACCTTATTGCCGAACGCGAAGCGCAGGTGGTGAAATTGGTATACACGCTACTTTGAGGGGGTAGTGGTCGCAAGATCGGGTGAGTTCGAGTCTCATCCTGCGCACTTTTTTATTTTTTTAT
>DCID01000047.1:0-4003 GCA_002315745.1 Bacteroidales bacterium UBA1735
CCAACCACCACCGATACCGGCAGCATTTTCGCCACCCGTAGCGGTTACCATACCACCATTGATGGTGATATACGAGCCAGTACTTGAAGATCCGCCACCGATACCGGCACCACCATTTGCACCTCCATAGGCCTCTATCTCACCTCCCGAAATAGTGATATTTGAGCCAGAGCCATTCCTTCCACCACCAATACCAGCGGCAGCATTGTAACCTCCTTTTGCAGTTACCTTACCGCCAGCGATGGTGATATTTAAGCCATTATATCCATCTCCGCCGCCACCTATACCTGCAGCATAACTGCCACCCGTAGCAGTTACTTCGCCACCAGTGATGGTGATGTCCGAACCAGTGCCCTCATGTCCACCACCGATACCAGCGCCAGATTGAGAGTCAGCTTTTGCGTTTGCAGATATCTTACCACCATTGATGGTGATATGCGAGCCATCTTTTTCCCTTCCACCACCGATACCAGCAGCCATTTCGCCACCCGTAGCGGTTACCGTTCCACCATTGATGGTAATATACGAACCAGAGCCATCGGCATCATCCGAATGTCCGCCACCGATACCGGCAGCATTTTCGCCACCCGTAGCGGTTACCGTACCACCATTGATGGTGATATACGAGCCATAGGCATCGCCTTCGAACGAAGAACCACCACCGATACCAGCAGCACCTCCGCCACCACCTGTAGCGGTTACTATACCACCATTGATGGTGATATTCGAGCCAGAGCAATCGTCTTCTCCAGCCGACGAACCACCACCGATACCAGCAGCAGTCAAGTTATCTTCATCCTCAGTATTTACACCTCCCTTGGCAATGAGTATGCCCGTTTGACCTGCTTGACCATAGACAGTAAGGGAGTTAGAACTACCGGAAACTTGAATACCAGCAAATGTAGGTGCAGAATAATTACCATTTTGCCCCGTAGTGGTCAGCATCGCGCCATCGGCGAGGATGAGGTGAACCGCACCATTGCAGATAGCACCTTTGGACAATGTTACATTACCTGTTACTACATACCAGCCTGCGTTCCAAGTAACTTGAGAGGAGGCATCTGCCACCACCGTATATTCGGCGCAAGAGAGTGTATCCCATTGTAAGATACCGCTGGTAGGTTCACCCGTAGTGTTATACACGGGCGCGATATATGTAATAGGTTCGGGCTTCGTATAGGTTACAGAAGCCTTTGACAGGATACAAGATGTTTCCATATTATTAAAAGCCCACACCACCTGTGTTGCTGAACCGGAAAAAAAGGAGTACTGACTAATATTACTTATGCCAGGTGTACTACTTCCGGATAGGAAACCACACTCACTATAATCCGGACAATGATATGGAACACACTCCAATGTCACTGAGGTAATTGTACAGCCATCAGCGGCTTTAACAGTGATGGTGCCAGCAGGTTCAAAAGAAGTGCCATTATGTCCATCATTGGAGATTCTGGCCTTGGAGCACGCTATGACAATCGAGATATTGGCATCCAGATTGTAGGTAACGCTGGTTTGACCGCTCGTGGTGTGACCACTGGTCAAATCAATGTTCGCTTTGTCAGCGTGTAGGTTCATGACTGTCGCGAGCAAGAATGCCGCGAGAAAAAATAGTTTTTGTTTCATAACGTTAAAATTTAGAACCCCCTATGTCCCCTTCTATGGGGATTTTTATAAGGGATTGGGTTAATAATTGGGTTAATTGATAATTTTTGATTTGTTATTTTTGATTTTTGATTTGTTATTTTGCCATCTCTGCCTTAATATCATTGACAATGTATGTATCGGACATCAATTGATAACCATATTGAGGATCATGCAACTGCTGACCCACTGTTGAATGATAAAAAAGCAATAACGCACGCTTGGAGGAAATATGCAATTCCTCAGACAACTGCATAATGATGCGAGCTATTTTGCGATACAGGATGTAGTCTTTCATAATTCTATCTCTTCTACAAAAGTTAGATACTTATCTATTATCACTTGATTCGTAATACACACCTGATGGCGGAGATTGGCTTTAACCAATTCGTCTAAAGCCTTTTCTACTGTCATAATACCATCCACGTATGCATCTACGGTCGAGATAACACTATCATTAGCAATGCCTCCTTCTATCCAGTCCAATCCTTTCCACGGCTGCTGACCTTTACGGCTACCTGCAATAAAGTCCAGCCACTCCTGATCATAACGAGAGAAGATACGCTTCACATAACGAGTCTCTGCCTCGAACGCTTCTACATCAAAATGATAGACATTAAGGATTGGCTTCAATGTCTTTTTGCGAGTAGCTTTCGTTTTTGCCCAACTAATAGCCTGCTCGCGATCATTGGTAACATAGAACCCCTGTCCGAAGTCCAGATCGGGTCTTCCTATATGGGTTAGAGGCTCACGCACGATGGCTGTAGCACCATGATATAAAGTGTGATTATCACTCATGATCGTTTTCGTAGTTATTCAATGTTTCGATAATATCATCCGCCACATAGTCCGCACTTTGGGTATGGAGGGTGTCGTAGAATTGGAACAGCCGCCCCTCTATCAGCCCCTGTGCTTCCAAGCGGTTTGTCAATTCCTCTGACGGAATGCCCATCTTACGAGCAGCCGTCTCTATCGCTATAACGCAAAACTGCATTACATCACTATCATGTGTACGAGCTTTTCCTTCCATATACTTTCGACTTTCAATTTCCAAAAATCGCGCAAAGGTACAACAAATTTTTGGAATGTGCAAATATTTGTACTAACCGCCTTCGGCTACTAACCGCTGCGCCACTCCCCCCCCCTCATAGGGGGATTATTATAAGGGATTGGTTAATAATTGGGTTAATTTGTTATTTTTGATTTTTGATTGTTGATATTATTCTTTCACATATCTCCTCCGACGAAACCTTATGCTTCGGTTGCAGCCGCTCATCAAAATCAGGCTCTTTCACAAATAGCTGGGGGCTTATCAAAGTTGAAAGTACCGATTTAGTATGAACCCTATGCCTCGTAAAATCAAGGGCATACTTGAGTGCAACCTGAAAGTCCAACCCTGCTTCTAATAGACAATAAATATCATAATAGTCTCTATATACCGTCCTCACAGTCGTAGTAAAGATCTTCATACCCAACAAATCTTGCAAACTCGGAGTCGTAATGTTATTGTAGACATAGCCTTTGCCCAACGAAGGGAGAGAGTCTGCGGGGCGAAAGAACGACAGTTTCACACGATTCGGCAAGAACAACTGGAAATGGTCATCGCCAAGCATATCCTTCTCCGTACTAGGGAACCTTTCACATACTTCGTTAATAATCTCACTGTATGCCAACTTGGGGCGATCTTTTCTAGTACCAACAAGCTCGAAGTCGAGATCTTCACTTAATCGGTGGTGAATCTGCAAAGCAATAGAGGTTCCCCCACAAAGATACAAACCTTTTAGGCAATCCATCTTAGAAATCTCTTCATACACCTCAGCGGTCTCTTTCGCTAAACCTTCTATTTTAAGTGATTCCTCCATAATTTAAAACACTACCGCCTCTAATAAAAACGAGATATTGCTATAATACTGCCCTTTGGACTTAATCTGTTGTTCAAACACTTGCCGACACCTATCTTTCCCATACAAATTAAACAACTGGTTCATATCCTCAAACTCAAGGTAAAGCAGCGCTTTCTGTATCAATAAGTCATCGGGAATATTGTCCGATGCCTGATTACAATATTCCCAAAAACGCCCCGTTGCATTCAAATAATAAACCAACTGCGCCTTTGACGATAAACTATTTAGATACTTCTCTCTCATTTCTTTTTCCAAAAAGTGCGCAAAGGTACAACAAATTTTTGGAATGTGCAAATATTTGGGGCAAAAAAATGCAAAAAAAACAAAAAAGACTCACCTACGGGTTTTGGTAGGTGAGTCTTGGGTGCGGGGAACTTAATCCTCGGGATGCGCCAAGTTGTACTCGGTTTCGCAAACGCGATAGCGGTATTGCTTGAGCGTCTTCCACTGCGATT
>DCID01000047.1:4049-17544 GCA_002315745.1 Bacteroidales bacterium UBA1735
GAGTCTCGTTCAGTTTACGCGTCTTCATCATCGTTTGGATAGCACCAAACTTGGTGTTCCATGCTGATTGAGTAGCAGAAGGCTCGTACTTACGCTTCGGATAGCTCTGCGTAAAACGTACGCGTTCCTCGTTGGCGTTGTTCTTGCTCATACGAGCGAAGCCAATCTCGTCGGATTTAGTCAGTTTACCATGCAGTGCCTCGATAGGCTTGATGTAATCAACTTTTGCCATAGTGTTTTTCAGGTTTACGGTTTCTTGGATTGCCAAGTCAGTTTAGGTTAGGTTGCAGGTTAAATACCGGCGGGTGGGTTGGCGAGTTTGTCGTACTCTTGGGCGAAGATGTAGCCATTGAGGGTGGCATATTTCTTGTGCCCAACGTTCTTGTACGCTTCTACATAGCCAGCTTTGGTCGGTTCGGATAGAGCTGCCATGTTGGCACGCGCGGTAGCGAACATCTGTTGACGGGCTAACTCAGCCGTGGTGAAAGGTTTGGTTCGCGGGTTGCAGATTTTACCAGTGAAGTTGGTTTTGCCTTTCTTCGCGAAGTAAGTGTCTGAGTGCTCGCAAATCTTGCCATGCAGACCTTTTAAGAGGTCCATTGGATCAACTTTTGCCATGTGTTCTTCGGGTTTAAGGTTTCTCGGATTGCCGAGCCAGTTTTTTATTCTATGATTAACACTTTTTTTGCGTGGTGACTGGGGGTAAGTCATCCCACGCTTTGTCTGCTTCGTCGAAGTAGTCACGGATGCCGTTTCCACTCTCCATCACCGCCATCGCTTTGACCATCTCCTTGATCTTCGGGTTGTTCGGTGCGAGGTTCTCGTTTCCACCGATGCCAGTAGCCAAACAGACATGGCGGATGTAGTTGTCTGTGTGGTTCTCGGACGGCGGTGCCCATCGTGCAATGATCTTGGCGGGGGTGTTGCACTGATGTCGCCGCATGTAGTTACGGATTGTGATGAGTGCTGCTCGAAAGCCGTAATACATAGAGATAAACTCCTCGAATGACTTGTCTTTCTTGATGAGGACGCGTCCTTGCCATTGGTTGGATTCGACATAGCGGATATTAAGAGGATTATTGTTACGAATACCACGTGTCATAATAGGTCTTCGACGTTAAGTAGGTCGCTTCGCGACGTTAATTTGCGTTAAGTTGCGTTAAGGGGTCGCTCCGCGACGTTAACTAATTAGTTTAACGTTGCCAACGGCAACCGCTTTAACGTAGATTAACTTGCGTCAGCAACCTTCTGCTTGGGTTTCTCGGATTGCCGAGCCAGTTTTAGTTGCCTTACGAGCCTTGACGGCTTCTACGATGAGTTGGATGATTAAGGTGAACAATCCGACTGCTTGGATATGACGTTCACGAGGCGTCATGGTTTGATTCGTGCTGGTTGTGTTTTCCATAATATTTATATTTATAATCTATTCCAATGATTGCGCCTGCAAAGGTGAGGGTCTCTCCGTATGCTACGAGCAGGGAGGCATCTATCTCTCCTTCGGGTGGGGTCATCAGTCCTACGTATAGAAGTCCTATGCCTAAAATGACGACCAAAAACGCTAATATGAGTTGTCCTGTGTTTTTCATTTCGGGTGCAAAAGTACAACATTAAAAACGCGAAGTCAAGAGGGGGTGAAAGAAAGTGTTCAATTTTGAGGGGGTACGTGTCCTTTTTGGTTCAATTTAGTGGGGTACATATAAAAAATGCCCCGTGGCAAAAAACTGTCCGAGGCATTGAGAATAGCAAAAAACTACCAAAAGGGGTCTGACCCTAATTGGTAGTTTTTGATGTCTTATTGTTGGGTTAGAACTTTATTTTGGCATAGCGAATGACGCCGATGGGAATGCCAGTTAGGCGCGCAATCTTATTAACAGGAATCCCCGATTCTTTGACGATGGCTAAGGCTGCCCGCATCGTCTTTTTCTCTAACTGTTGGAACTGGGTGATGCTATGCGTATTGGTCAGTTCGTATAACGTATTGATAATTTGCCGGTCTTGCTGATCGGCTGTCAACCAGTTGAGTTTAGTGCGTAAATACTGGCAAATCTTGGAGTTATTCTCCTGCGTATAGGCTTTAAGATTGGCTAAGATACCTTGATATTCCATATCCATGGCATCCCCCATTACGTATTGTGTAATCTCTTGTGGGGATACCCATAGGTACATATAAGGGACATCCAAATTCTTGCCTAATTGTAGGTATTGAGTTTCTAATTCTTTCGCCTCTTTCTGCGAGCAAATGGACGGGAAAGCGCACAAGTTAGGTAGTGAAAAACTACCAATTGGGGTCTGACCCCTTTTGGTAGTTTTTACATATTCGTGGAGGCTGGTGTATGGGTACTGGATGGGGGCAGAACAACGCTGCGCCTCGACGGGGTTTTGGTGGATATAGGACAAGAGCGTGAAGAAGTAATCTCGGTCTTCCACTACTGTGGATTTGTAGCGATCCTGATAAAGATGCCCTACCCGTTCATAGGTGTGGTTGAAATACTGTGCATAGGTCATCGTAATACGTTTGAGAATAACGCTGAGTTCTTCCAAGTTGGGTTGTATCAATAAATGAATGTGGTTATCCATTAAGCAGAATGCATACAAGAAGAAGTTGGGTTGATCCGTGACGTTCTTCTTTGAATCATAGTGCTGCACATAGTTGATGATGCGGTACATGGTCTCATAATCAGCGGGCTGCTCAAAGATACGTTGCTTGTTGACACCACGCACCATGACATGATAAATGCCTGATTTACTTACTTTTCTAATTGCTCTTGACATAGATTTCCCTATTAATGGATATGGTTTGATTCAAAAACTACCAGAAGGGGTCAGACCCTAATTGGTAGTTTTTGTGTGCAAAGTTAGTGCTTTTTCTTGAGTTGTGCAAATAAAAGGGCTTTTTTTTGAGTTTTTTTATTGGATTGTGCCATAGAAGTAACAAAAACTACCAAAAGGGGTCTGACCCCAATTGGTAGTTTTTGAGATATTGGGGAGAGAGAGAAAGGGATAAAACAAAGAGCACCGAACCTCCGTTTTGGAAATTCGGTGCAAAAGTAGTGGAAAAAAAGTTGAAAGAGGCGACACGCATGTCGCCTAAAATTGAAAAATTTTACAGGTATGAAAAAAATGTTATTTTTGTAGCGGGTGAACTAAAGATACCCACTATATGAATCATCAAATTAGAACTTTCTTGGACACTCAGATCCAAGATTATGAACTAGAGTCGTTAACTACTATGGAGTTGGATATGCGAGAGATCCGCGCCTATCTGATGAACCGCCTACATCTGTACTTGTATCGTAAAGGCAGCCACGCCCCTTTGCGCGAGACAGGTTACATCTTCAACCTATCCGATCGTCAAGTCGCCCGCGAATTGCAGCAGTATGGGTATCGGTCGTAATTTATGGTTGAACATTTGATGAACCTTTACACATCACGTGCAAGGTACTACATTTTTTCGAGATATGCAAAATAAAGAACAAAAAAGTGTAAAAAAACAATGCGGGGAACTTAATGCGTATGTGTGTATATTAATTACTTTAAGGTCGGCAGCAGGTATATGAGGTGGGTTTGAAACGTACCCAAATTGCCTTTTTTTGAACACCAAGTAGAGTGTTATAGAATATCATCTTTACCCAGCAGAAAATCGTAGATACTAATAATCTGTATTCCCTCTTCGTTGATCCAAGGTAAACATGGGTCTCCTACTATGATTACTTTGGTGAAATTGTCATTTACATTCACCAGAGGGCGTTGCTCTTGTAGGGTCTTTTCGCGTGTCGGCAAAGCTAATGCTGATTGAATATACACTTTTTGTGGGGCTTTATTCACCACAAAATCTATTTCCGTTTGCTTACGAACATGGCGATTCTGATTATCTTTTCCCCATACCTCCACCATACCAACATCTACGGAGGCACCCCGACGGTGTAACTCATTATAGATAGCATTCTCCATGATGTGGCTTTTTTCCTCCTCTTGGCGATAATTGAGCAATACATTACGAATTCCCAAATCCTCAAAGTAATATTTAGTTTCTGTGCCAATGTATTTGCGTCCTTTCACATCATATCGCAATGACTCATGGATGATAAAGGCATCCTGCAAATGGGCAATATATGCTTCGATGGTCTCGGATTTAATGTCTTTTTGTACGACAGACTTAAAGGTTTTGGCTATTCGACTAGGATTGGTGCTAGCTCCGATGGAGGACGCTAAAATACGAATCAATTCCCGCACACCTTCCGGATTACGCAAGTGGTTTCGCTCTATGACATCTTTCAAATAAGCCGTCTCAAATACCATTTGTAGGTAGTTCTTTTTGCCTTCCTCTGTATCCATAAGAGCGACCTGAGGGAGACCACCAAAACGCAAATAGGTAAGGTAGGCAGATGTAATGTCTCCTCCAATGGCTTCGTAATATTCTGCAAAACTGAGAGGATGAACACGTATTTCCCACCCTCGACCGCGGAACTCGGTGATGACATCGCTGGACAGGAACTTTGCATTAGACCCCGTCACATAAACATCCACATTAGCCATCTTGAGGTATGAATTAAGCACATCCTCAAACTCAGCGACCAGTTGTACTTCATCTAGAAGGACAATATAGTGTTTGTCGTCTAATAGGCGACCATCAATATAGTTGAGCAAATTATCGGGATTACGAAGCTTGGCATTTCGTCTATTCTCCAAATCCACTTCGATGATATGCTCGGCATCCACACCATTCTGCAAAAGATAGTTGCGGAATATATTAAACAGCAGGTATGATTTGCCCGAACGACGAATACCAGTAACGATTTTGATCATCCCATTGCCTTGGGCATCAATCAGTTTTTGAAGATAAGAAGTACGATTAAAAACCATAGTTTATCGGAAATATATGTGGTTATATACAAATTTTTCCGCAAAGGTACAACTTTTTTTTGATATAACCAAATTTTTCCAGCAAAAAGTGCAAAAAAGGTGCTGCGCTTGCTAGATGTTCTAGACATCCTAGTTAGTTCTAGGGAGGACTAGGAGCGACTAGCCAAAACGCGCTGCAGACGCAAGCGGGGTAAAAAAAAATAAAAATTTAAGTCCCTCTAATTTTTCGGTCGATAACTTCGATTGCGGTTAGCTCCACACTGCTCTAAATATCCATACTGCGTTAACTGCCGCAAATACCGTTTAGCAGTCGTTTCCGTGTATCCCAAACCATCCACGACCTGCTCCGTCGTAATCACCCCCTTATCTGCCATCCAAACTATCAAATCGGCCAGTTTGTCTGCTAAAGAGGGTTTTATCGACCATTTGCTCGTCAATTCTTGCGCCAAAGTGGGTTTATCGACCATTTGCTGCTCAGTAGATAAACGGAATTGGTCGATATCGTACTGCAGATGTTCGCAATGCAGGTGATGCATATATTCCACAAAGATCTCTATATTCTCCTGTTCGCGGGCATGAATCAATGCTTGTATATATGCCGCCTTATCCTGTTTAAGCACCTTAGTCGGTAGTGCCCCCCACTCCATCTGTAACAGATTCATCAGTAGTCGGCTGGTACGCCCATTACCATCCGCCCACGGGTGGATAGTAACTAACTCATAATGTGCCCAATAACTTAATGAATATATTGCATAAATATCTTTGGGCTCAATCGCAGCCCGCCGACGATTGAGTTCGTCGCAGAAAGCCTGCAACTTCGCAGGGACCTTTAGGTAGGACATATAAGACTGACCACCTAACCCCGCTGTTACGTTGAGTAAACGTATCTCACCCTTAGCAGCCGAAAAAGAGCCACCTGCGGTATGATACTCATTTCCTGTACGTGCCATTACTTTCGATGCTAAAAGCACCAGCCAATCGATAGTAATAGGAAGATGCTGCCGTATCCACTCGCGACCATATTCATAGGCGTTCTTCAAATCCAGATTCATCATCTGTTCCGTCACCGTACGCTTGGAAGAAGTGATACCTTCATCAAAGAGCAACTGTGCCTCCACCTCCGTTACAGTAGAGCCTTCTATCGCAGTGGAATGGGTAATAATAGAGTACAGATAGAACTTATCATAATCTATCTGATTGTTTATACCTAACTGACGATATTCGTCCATTAAGCGAAGTAACATATCCTTCCATTCGTAGGTCATTTACTATCGACTTTCGACTTTTCCAAAAAGTGCGCAAAGGTACAACAAATTTTTGATATAACCAAATTTTTCCAGCAAAAAGTGCAAAAAAGGTGCTGCGCTTGCTAGATGTTCTAGACATCCTAGTTAGTTCTAGGGAGGACTAGGAGCGACTAGCCAAAACGCGCTGCAGACGCAAGCGGGGAAAAAAAATGCAGAAAAATTTGCGTATGTCAAAAAAAAGTAGTATCTTTGCGGGCTCAAACGACAACGACAACGACAACGACAACCATAACGATAACGACAACCATAACGACAACGACAACGACAACCATAACGACAACGACAACCATAACGACAACGACAACCATAACGACAACGATAACGGCAACCATAACTAAACATATTATATTGGGATTGTGCGCGTGGGCGTGCGTGGTGGCTCAGGCGCAGGTGCAGTACGTGGGACGCGTGGTCGATCCGATGGGTAATGGGATTGGCTATGCGACGGTCTATCCCGTCGATGATCCTATCGCCGGCACGGCTACGAACGACGAAGGTATCTATCGGTTTAAGACGGGGCTACCACCGACCTCCCAAGTGATCGTGTCCTTTATTGGATACGAGAAACAGACCCTACCCCTCTCCGCGCTCCAAGATAGCGCAGTCATCGTACTGCACGAGCAACCGATCGCCCTCGAGGAGACCGTCATTGCCGCCAAAGCGTCCAAGCAGCGCAACAAGAAAAAGCAGATAGCCACCCTACTCCATGCCGTGTATGTGCAGATGGCGAACGACTTCACCGACGAGCCCTACCGCTCGCGTATCGTGAGCGACGTGCGCATGGACTCCGAAGGCGAAGCATGGGGTATGGAACAGATGATAGCCACGGTCACGAACCTACCGGGCGAAGGCATGGAGGGTAAAGATTCGGTACAGTTCGTAGGCGAATGCTGCAAACGATATTTTAAGCCTAACCTTCGCGCGTTAGCAGACACGATCTATAAAGGGGAGAGCCTCGAACGTATGGATAAGAACATGCGGCGAGCAGCTGTAGCTATTGACTCCGGCGTAGTGGTGCATTGGGGATTATGGAGAGCTGGGAACATCGTATATGATTTCGAGCAGAACATCAGCGACACGAAGCATTGGGTAGTGAGCAACGAGTCCGAAGGCGAGACCGTACTGACCCATACAGAGAAAACGGTACGGTACCTGGGGATGTTCCAATATACAATCGCTCGTCACTATATATTAGACTCTAAGACACTATCCGTTCGGCGATTCAGCGAGCAGGCACAGTTCGCGATCAATATCCCGTTTGGCGTCAAACTCAATAGTGACCAGTTGCAGATACTCAACCTGCTGAACATGGGCGAGAAAGAGATCGAGAAATTTAGACTGCGCAAAGCCAATGCCACTATTCAACTCAATACGATCTATCATCGGCAGAATGGACACCTCTATATATTAGAGAAGAACATGGTCACCGATGCCAATATCTTGGGCACGAAGAAAATGGCTATACCTGTGCAGATCCGCGCGACGCAGCGCGTGACCAAGCAGACGGTCGAGGGTGTGCAAGCGATTAGTCGTGGGGAGATTACCAAACGCGTGAAACGGGAGATCGTAGAGTTGTATTAGTTTGGCACAGTATTTGATAGTTTGAATTGGCAGCCGGGGATTCGGTCTCCAAAGATAGCTTCCTCAGTCGCGACGGCGACGCCCCCTCGTCGCCCCTTCCCGTTCCATGACCCCCTTGTCATGGAATTGTGCAGGTCGCTTTGAGGAACTATCTTCTCCGACCGAGAACGCCTGTAGGCGTTGGCTGCCACCAGGAGAACCATCCAGACGGGTCGGGATAAACGATGTAAACAACAGATAGATAATAAAACATATATTATATGGAAACAACAGTAGATATTCGCGAACTGCAAGAGCGCATAGAGCGTGAGAGTTCGTTTGTAGATGCCCTCACGATGGGCATGAACCAAGTCATAGTCGGTCAGAAACATCTGGTCGAGAGTTTGTTAATCGGTCTGCTTAGCGATGGCCATATCCTACTCGAAGGTGTGCCCGGTTTGGCTAAGACATTAGCTATTAAGACATTGGCTGACTTGATCAAAGCCGACTTCAGCCGTATTCAGTTCACACCGGACTTGCTGCCAGCCGACGTGCTCGGTACGCAGATATATAGTCAGAAGAGCGAGGAGTTTAAGATCAAGAAAGGTCCTATTTTTGCCAACTTCGTATTAGCAGACGAGATCAACCGTGCACCCGCTAAGGTGCAATCGGCATTGCTCGAGGCGATGCAGGAGCGTCAGATCACAATCGGTGACCAGACCTTTAAGTTGGAGAACCCATTCTTAGTGTTAGCGACTCAAAACCCGATTGAACAAGAAGGTACCTATCCTCTGCCTGAGGCACAGACGGACCGTTTCATGCTCAAGGTGGTGATTGGTTATCCCAAGAAAGAGGAGGAGCAACTCATCATCCGTCAGAACATCGCTGGCGAGCGCAAAAAGATACTGCCTATCCTCTCTACCGACGAGATACGCAAGGCGCGTGAGGTAGTGCGTCAAGTCTATATTGACGAAAAGATCGAGAAATATATCGTCGATATCGTCTTCGCTACCCGTCAACCCGAACTATATGGTTTGGACAAACTCAAGCCGATGATCAACTTCGGTGGTAGCCCACGTGCTAGCATCAACTTAGCATTAGCCGCTCGTGCGTACGCATTCATTCACCGTCGCGGATACGTGATCCCCGAGGATGTACGTGCCGTATGCTACGATGTGATGCGTCACCGTATCGGTCTGACCTATGAGGCAGAAGCCAATAACATGACCAGCGAAGATATCATCACCGAAGTGCTCAATGCGGTGCAAGTACCATAACAGGTTGCAGGTTGCAGGTTATAGATTATGACTAGTGAGGAATTATTACAACGGGTTAGGAAGATAGAGATCAAGACTCGGGGACTGAGTCACAATATCTTCGCAGGCGAGTACCACAGCCAGTTTAAAGGTCGTGGTATGGCGTTCAGCGAGGTGCGTGAGTACCAGCCGGGCGATGATGTGCGCTCCATCGATTGGAACGTGACAGCACGACTGAATAAGCCCTATATCAAGGTCTTCGAAGAAGAGCGCGAACTGACCGTGATGCTACTCGTCGATGTGTCCGGTAGTCGTAACTTCGGTACAATAAGTCAGACTAAACGTGACATGATGGCGGAAGTGGCTGCCACATTGGCATTCTCCACGATTGAGAACAACGATAAAGTGGGTGTCATCTTCTTCTCGGACAAGATAGAGAAATTTATTCCAGCCAAGAAAGGTAAGACGCACGTGCTGCATATCATCCGCGAGTTACTCAGTTTTGAGCCCGAATCAGCCGGAACGAACATAGCCGGTGCGCTGGAATACTTCGCTAATGCGCAGAAAAGACGCTGCACCGCCTTTCTTATCTCCGACATGATGGACACCTCCGCTATGGAGAAACCGCTCATGATCGCTGCCAATCGACACGATGTGAACCTGATACAGATATATGACCCACGCGATGCGGAACTGCCCGATGTAGGACTACTCAAGGTGAAGGATGCCGAGACCGGTCAACGATTGTGGATCGATACTGCCGTGGCGTCCGTGCGTGAACACTATGCAGAGATGTGGACAAAACAGCAGGAGCGATTGGACGCATTACTCACCAAGACGGGAACGAACAATATATCCATTCGGACGGATGAAGATTATGTGAAAGCGATGATGCGATTATTTCATTAGGAAAATTTGAAAATGTTAAGTGTTTTATTAAGTATAGTAGTGAGTGCGGCGATAGACTCGACCATGCTGTTTATCGGAGATCAAACGCCCCTGCGATTGCAGGCGACATGTGAGCCCACCGAGGTAGTACAGATGCCTGTCTATGGCGAGCAACTGATCGACGGCATCGAGATCGTAGAACGCACGAATGTGGATACCACCGTGCTCAAAGATGGTCGGTATCAGCTCAGTCAAGTGCTGACTATCACTTCGTTTGCGGACTCCTTATATTACATAGATCCCCTACCCTTTGTAGTGGACGAAGATACGATATGGAGCCAACCGCTTTCGCTCAATGTGATCCAACCCTTCGAGGTAGATACAGCGTTGTCTATCACCGACATCAAACCGGTGCGCAAAGCACCCTTCTGGTTCTGGGGCACATTCCGATGGATACTACTGGGACTGCTAATTGCTGGTTTGGCAGTAGGCGGCTATTACTTAGTGCGCTGGATCCGCAAGAAAGAGGGCAAAGTGGTCGAAGAGGAAGTGATACCTCTGCGTCCTGCCGAAGAGGTAGCGATGGAGAAACTGGATATCATCCGAGAGCAAAAGATATGGCAAGCCGGACAGACGAAGGAGTACCATACCCAACTGACCGACGTGGTGCGCGAGTATATCGCCCGCCGATTCGAGGTCAGCAGTTCGGAGAAGACCTCGGACGAGACCCTACGCGAGATGAAACCCATCCTCAATGACCGCAAGGAACTGTACGACAGCCTACGTAAGATGCTGAGCTTAGCCGACCTCGTTAAGTTCGCTAAGTGGACAGCTACCCCCGACGAGAACGAGACCTGCCTGCGCTCCGCGTACGACTTTGTGCGAGAGACGACGCCTGTGGAAGCCGCAGAGGACGATGGTCTCCAAAGATAGCCAAATCGCCAAATAAATCGTAAATCGTACATTCGTAAATCGTAAATAAAATGACATTTGCATCACCTGCATATTTATTTCTACTGCTACTGCTGATACCGGTGATAGGCTGGTATATATGGCAGTTACACGATCAGGATGCCAGTCTCCAGATGTCCTCGGCATCGAGTTGGAAGACGCAACCTAAGACCGTGCGTCTCTACCTATTGCATGTTCCCTTTGCGTTGCGCGTGGCAGCCATCGTGCTGCTCACCTTAGCGCTGGCACGGCCACAGTTATCTAACCGATGGAGCAAAGAGTCCACCGAAGGTATAGACATCATGATGGCACTCGATATTTCGGGTACCATGCAAGCCGAAGACCTCAAGCCAAACCGTTTGGAGGCGGCTAAGAATGTAGCCACAGACTTCGTGATCGATCGTCCTAATGACCAGATTGGTTTGGTCGTGTTTGCGGGCGAGTCGTTTACCCAATGCCCCCTGACGACGGACCATGCGGTACTAGTGAACCTATTCAAGTCCGTTAAATTCGGTATGATAGAGGATGGTACAGCCATCGGATTGGGTTTGGCTAATGCCGTCAACCGCATGAAAGATAGTGAGACCAAGTCGAAGGTGATTATCCTACTGACCGATGGATCGAATAACCGCGGCGATATCGACCCGCAGACCGCTGCCGAGATCGCTAAGACCTACGGAATACGCGTCTATGCCGTCGGCGTAGGTAGTTATGGACAAGCACGTGTACCGGTGCAAACACCGATGGGCGTGCAGTATGTGACGATGGACTCCGAGTTCGACGAAGAGACCTTGCGCCAAGTAGCAGCCACCACGGGTGGCGAATATTTCCGCGCCACAGATAACTCGTCCCTCAAGAAGATATACGAGCAGATTGACCAGTTAGAGAAAACCAAGTTGCGCGTTCGTGAATTCTCAAAACGCACGGAGAACTTCATGCCGTACCTCATTGGCGCACTTATCTGCCTCCTGCTCGAAGTGATTATTCGTTACTTCGTTCTAAAGACGCTAACGAATTAAATTGTAAATAGTAATAAATCGTAAATCGTACATTCGTAAATCGTACATCATTTTATGTTTAGATTTGCACATATAGAAATGCTATGGTTGCTAATGACAATACCCGTTTTTGTAGCAGCCTATATCGTGATCATCCGTCGCAAGCAGCGTCAGTTGCGGGAGTTCGGTGATCCTACTCTACTCGCCGAGTTGATGCCCAATGTGTCGCGTGTTCGGCCTATCGTTAAATTTGGACTGGTGATGGTAGCCCTGGTGCTCCTTATCTTAGCCGCTGCCCGTCCTCAATATGGTCAAAAAGAGAAGACGGTTAAACGGCAAGGTATAGAAGCCGTCATTGCCCTCGATATATCAAACTCGATGCTGGCAGAGGATGTGGCACCCTCGCGTCTCGATCGCGCCAAGCAGATGCTCAGTAAGATGATCGACAACATGGTGGACGATAAAGTGGGCGTGGTCGTCTTTGCCGGTGAAGCGTTCACCCAACTACCTATCACCTGTGACTACGTGAGCGCTAAGATGTTCCTCAACACCATCACCCCCGATCTCATTCAGACACAAGGTACGGCTATCGGCGACGCTATCTATACTTCTATCCGCGCGTTCGGTTCAGAGGACTCCGATGCCTCCCGTGTCATCATCCTCATTACCGATGGTGAAAACCATGAAGATGATGCTTTGGTAGCTGCGAAGGCGGCCAATGAGCAGGGGATTAAAATCTTCGTGATCGGAATAGGCAAAGCAGATGGTAGCCCTATTCCTATCCCCGGTACGAACAATTTCCGCAAAGATAGAAGTGGCAACGTGGTCGTATCCAAGTTGAACGAATCAATGTGTAAGGAAGTAGCATCGGCTGGACATGGTCTGTATGTGCATTGCGACAACACCAACACGGCAATGCGCGCCCTGCAAAAAGAAATCGATACCTTAGCCACCTCCGAAATAGAGACTAAGGTCTATGCCGACTATAACGAACAATATCAAGGCTTCGTGCTATTGGCATTGCTCATATTGTTGGCAGACTTCTTTATCTTTAATCGTAAGAATAAAACGCTGACAAAGATAGATATCTTTGGGAAGTAAGAGTTTAGAGTTTATGAAACGTATATTTATTATATTATTGGTTCTGCTACCTACCACCTGCAACCTGCAACCTGTCATGGCACAGAAGGAGGCTCCGAATATCCGGAGCGGTAATCGGGATTATAAGAAAGAGAACTACACCGAGGCGGAAGTCGATTATCGTCGCGGTTTGGAGAAGAATAATCAGTCGTTTGAAGGGCATTATAACTTAGGCGATGCGCTCTTCAAGCAGAACAAGTACCCAGAAGCCGCCGAAGAGTTCACTAAAGCCGCGCAACTCATTGATCCCAAGAAGGATAAGGAAAAAGCTGCCGCTACCTATCATAACCTCGGTAACGCCCTCTTTGCTCAACAACAGTACGACAAAGCCGTATCTGCTTACCAACAGTCGCTGCGGGCTAACCCCAAAGATAACGATACCCGCTATAACTTAGTCAAAGCGATGGAGATGCTGCAGAACCAAAACGACAACGACAACCGTAACGACAACCGCAACGACAACCGTAACGACAACGATAACCGTAACGACAACCGTAACGACAACCGCAACGACAACCGCAACGACAACGAC
>DCID01000047.1:17609-28335 GCA_002315745.1 Bacteroidales bacterium UBA1735
ACAACCGCAACGACAACGACAACGATAACGACAACCACAACGACAACGACAAACAGCAGCAAGAGCAGCAGATGGATCAACAGACCGCGGAGCAGATCCTTCAAGCCTTGGAGCAAGATGAACAAGAGACCCAAGAGAAACTGCAACGCCAACAAGGGTCAAGTCGCCGCGTAGAAAAAGATTGGTAAGGTTTAGAGTTTAGAGTTTAGAGTTTAGAGTTTAGAGTATATGAAGTATAAAGTTTTATTTTTAGCCTTGTGCATGGTGCATTGTGCATCGATCATGGCAGAGGAAGTGTCGTTTCAGGCCTCGGCACCCTCGCAGGTGATTGTAAGCAAACCCTTCCAACTGACATATAGTGTTAACCAACGTGCCAAAGATCTGCAAGCTCCCGAGTTTGTAGATTTTGATCATTTAGCGGGTCCCTACACCAGTCAATCCTCCTCAACATCCTTTGTCAACGGCAAGCGTTCATCGTCCTTCACGATGACGTTCACGTATACGCTGATGCCTACCAAGGAAGGAACGTTCACTATTGCTCCTGCCAAAGTGACTGTCGGCAGTGAACAATATGCCTCCAACGGCGTACGTATCAAAGTCTTACCTGCGGATGAACCAACCACCAACAATGGTCAAGCCTCCTCACCCAATAGTTCTGCGCAGCGAGAGGCAGAAGTGTCTGTAGGCAAGGAGTCTATTTTCATGCGTACGATCGTGACCAAGACCAAGGTGCACGAACAGGAAGCGTTACTGCTCTCCTATCGACTCTATTTCGCAGGCGTCGATGTGGCACAATTCACCAATAACACGAAAATACCCGAGTTCAAAGGTTTCCTCAAACAGGAGATCGAGATCGGCGAGATACAAACAGAGTTGGAGCACTATAACGGGCGCAATTATCAGACGGCTACGGTGTATAAGACCCTACTCTACCCGCAGCATGGTGGCGACATCACCATCGATCCCGCTACCTTCGAAGCCGTGCTACGCGTACAGACCCGTCAACAAGTTCGCTCTATCTTTGACGATTTCTTTGGTTCGTACACAAACGTGACCAAAGCCCTTACCGCTCCGGCTGTCACTATCCATGTACAATCGCTGCCAACGGGTAAACCCGCTAGTTTCGCGGGCGGCGTAGGTCAGTTCACGATGAGTAGTGCCATCTCGGGCACGGAGTTGCAGACCAATGATGCCGTCACCATCAAGATTGATATCAAGGGTTCGGGAAACATGAAGTTACTGAAGACCCCTGCTATCGATTGGCCAGAAGGGTTTGAAGCCTATGATCCGAAGGTGACGAATAACTTCAAGACCACCTCGTCGGGTGTATCGGGTACGAAATCGATTGAGTACCTCGCTATCCCGCGTGCGTCAGGCGACTATGTGATACCTGCTGTCCAATATGCGTACTTCGATATTGATTCTAAGCAGTATAAGATCTTAACGACCCCGGAGTATAAACTCCATATCGCTAAAGGGGCGAATGAGCCCGAAGGCAATGGTTCCGTCGTGCAGCACTATGTGAATAAGGAAGATATCACGCAGTTCGCTACGGATATACGCTATATCCACGCCACCTCTAACAGCGAAGCGGTCTATACTCTTTCAGCGAAGCGGTCTATACTCCTTCAGCGAAGCGGTCTAAATACAATGCTTTATGTTATTCCAGCGATTCTCACCCTTATCCTGCTCATTGTTTTCCGCAAGCAGATCCGTGAGAATGCCGACCAGGCACGGGTGCGCTATAAGAAAGCGAATAAGGTGGCACAGAAACGGCTAAAGAACGCGCAGAAGTTACTGCTAGCTAATGACAAGAAAGCCTTCTACGAGGAGATTGAGCGTGCCGCACTGCAGTACTTATCCGACCGTCTGTCTATCCCGACAGCTGAACTGAGCAAAGATACGATATCGGACATCCTACGTCGTAAGAAAGTGAGTGATGAGCTCATCGCCGCTGTCAACCAAGTGCTCTCTACTGCCGAGTTTGCTCGCTATGCACCTTCGTCCGACAGTGAGATGCAGTCACTCTATGACCAAACAACAACACTTATCAATAACTTAGAAAATCAAAAAATATGAAACGTATAGTCATCCTATTAATTGCCATTCTACCTTCTACCTGCTACCTGCTACCTGCGATGGCACAAAGCCCCGATTCTCTCTATGCTGCAGGTGACTATGCCACAGCCGCAGCACAATATGAAGCATTGATTGATCAAGCCCCTGCAGCGGACTTGTACTATAACTTAGGAAACGCGTACTATAAGCAGGGCGAGATCGCCTTAGCTATCTTGGCCTACGAGCGTTGCTTACGATTGGCACCGAACATGAAAGATGCCAAATATAACCTCGCATTGGCACAATCGCGTATCACGGATAACATCGCTGACACCCAGGCGTTCTTTATCTCCAACTGGCTACGCGCAGTGCGCAATCAGTTCCGCGAAGGCACATGGCGTTGGATGAGTATAGCGTGGTTCTGGCTGATGCTTATTGGTCTCATTGTGTTCACTTTATCCAAAGAGCAATGGTTACGCAAGACTGCTTTCTATACGGCTATTGTGGCAATACTGTTCTCAGGCATTGCTTGGCTCAATGCGCATAGCCTCTACGAGCGTGATACGCTACGCGCAGAAGCAATCATCACGCAAGGTATAGTGAATGTAAAAGCTTCTCCCGATCGCAGCGGAACCGACCTCTTTACCGTTCATGAGGGGACAAAAGTAAATATCCATGAGACGTTAGGTGACTGGTGCAATATACACGTTGGCAACAACGTCGGATGGATATTACTTTCTAATCTCGAGCGTATTTAAGCTCGTCTGTTTTACTTCACGATCACGAACTTACCGTGAGCGATACAGCCGTTTGGACTATAGAATCCGTAGAGATAAACTTGGTCTGAACGCAGTTCTATGGTCACGCCCTGACTCTCGTCCACCACATCCGTCAGCACCTCTACTCCATTAGCATAGGGCTGGAGAATGGCATTGTTCTGGTCACAGATAGGCATGTTCTGGTTGTAGTAAACGAGGTGTCCTTGCTGGTCATAGAGGGCGAAGTCCACATCGTGACGAATGGTAGCGACGAAGATACGGAACCCGTCTAATCGCTTGATAAGCACATCCTGAGACTTAGCATTCAACGAGCTATTGATGGTCGTATAAGCAAAGTAGATATAGTACTTACGCGCATCCCCATTCTCTGCATAACAAGTGACAACGGTCGTATCACCAGCCGATTTCATCAGCACAGATACCTCCGCCTTGCTATGTTGCGCCTCTGCCTCTACCAATGGAGGTGTACCACCTTCCAGCACGTAGTAGGTATAGAAGGTCGTTTCCGGATCGAAGTCACGAATGAGTTCTCCACCCAAGCTGATAGAAGCTAAGTAGTTATTCCTCGAAAGGCCGATGATTTGCTCAATCCGATACGTGTTGGTGATAGTCGTATCTTGGGCGGTCACATCCACATAGATGGTCATGCTCGTATCGCAGCGCACCACATAGAAAGCATCGGGATCGGACAAGAGCACAGTCACATCCTTTTCGGTACACATCTGCTGCTTGGAAGTGCCATCTTCGTATTCGACTACATACTCAAACTGTTCCTTATTAAAGTCCTCTACCAACTGTCCACGTAAGAATATAGCGGAAGCCAGTGCATCACCTTTGGCGTGGAAATAGTAGGTAATCGAATATTGGTAGGACATCTGTTCATTGTTATAAGGATGAACTGTGATATACTGCACCGTCGTCGTAGGATCGATGACGATAGGATCACCTACCTCCACGGTTTGGCATATATCCGACTGGATAGGCAGTACCGTAGGAATAGTATCTACACCGTATGGGATATCGATCTCATAATCCTGTTTAATCGAATCAAATGGAACATAGTAACCATCGGTGAAGAGCAAGTTACTGAGGAAGTAGTTCTCGCTCACCACATCGGCAAAGATGATGGTGTAGCGCTCTTGGTGCTTACCATCTTCCGCGGTCACATCGATATAAACCGTATCCGGAGCAGCCTCCACGGTCATGACACTGATCTCCACTTTCTGTGCCTCATGCTTCTTAGCCACCGTGACTACAGGTACTGATTCTTGGCAATTCAATGCCAGATCCTTGCCACTATAATAGGTCACTTCGGAAACGAAGCCCGACAGGTTCTTACCATTGAGCATGATCATGTTCAACCCAGCCTCCGTCGATTTCTTCATCGAGAAATGAACGGTGTAGATACGGGTATGACCATCCTGTGCTTGCACGTGGATCTCCACTTTTTGATTAACAGCCTTCACGGAATCGGGCAGTTCTTGAGAAGAAACCTCTTCTAATTGGTAAGCGTTAATCGTTTGGTATGGATCACCTTTAGTAGCTCCAACTAAGGGCAGTTCGGTCGCCGTATTCTCTAAAGCATAGTAATACTCTTGCACTTGACTATTAAAGTCTTGGAGAGGCGTTCCGTTGATATCAATCATCATGAGGGTATCGATACTGGAAGGCAGGATGGTATAACTAATCGTGTAGGTCTTACTATTACCATACTCCGATTGTACATAGATCTGTCGCGTCAGTTGATTATCTGCCTGAGCGATGGTATCCAGACGGATCGTCTGCCACTGGTCAGCTGCCACATACTCAATCAATGGGAAGGCGGTCGTGCCTACTGGCAATTCGAGGTTATATACAAAGCGATGCGGCTCGAAACCAGGCAGTGTATCGCCGGAAGCGTAGATCATCTCTAACGTGTCTGCTTGTGAGCGCTCAAACTCAAAGACCACCACATATGCCGAAGTCGAATGGCCATCCTCTGCTGTGACGCGGATGGTAGCTCTGTTCTTTTCCTCTTCGATATAGGGTGCATCTACTGTTTGACCATTCTGACCCTTCTGCGACACGATCTCAGGCAATGTATGCGTACCTACAGGTAAAGTAACCAAGTAGTAGTAATAATCCGGTGTAAAGTCTGCAATAGGATCGCCGTTGCAGAAGATCATACTCAGGTTCGCATTGCTGGACAAGGGCACATAGAAATTGAGGGTGTAGGTGTTCTTACTTACACCATCCTTAGCGGTCACATCTAAGTAGATGTTCAGTCCCTCTTGGCGGATAACGACCGTCTGCCCTTCCATCTGCATGGATGCGCTCACCTCGGGCAGGATCGTTGTGCCAGCAGGCAAGTTGATGTCGTATTGGTTCTTCATCGGCGAGAACTCTAATTTCTCGTTGAGAGCTCGCTGGAAGTCTTTGAACTCCATACCATCTAGGAGGATGTCACGTAGCGTCACATCGTTCGAGAGTGAAGTCAGATAGACATCGAGGACATAGTCCTGTGTAGTCACACCATCTTGTGCTACCACACGGATGGTATATTCGAAATCTTCGCCTTCGAGCAAGGTCACATGTTGGAAATGATCATCCGAAGACCATGTGATCACGATGTTCTCATCCTCTGCCACCACCGAGTAATAGTGACGACCTACCTCGAAACGATCGACTGGTTGGCCATTCACCACTATTCCCGTCAAGTCAGCATTATGGCTAGGTTCAGACATCACGGTCACGCTATATGTTTGTTCTACAACACCACTACCCGAACGAACCATGAAGAAAGTAGGTGCAGTATTGAGTTCGCCTAATTCGAGCGAGACAGTCTCCTTGCTGTCGGTTACGAGATAGGTGAAGGAAGGCATCTGTGGCTCTACCACCTTAGCTGCTGGCGTAGGCAGTGTCACTACATAGACGAACGAATCTTGACGGAAACCATCAATGAGTACTCCATCCAAGTAGATACCATCCAGTGTAGCTACATCCAAACGTATCGGAGCCACCTTGAGGGTATAGGTCTTTTTTGCTACCCCATTGGCTGCTGTTACCAGTATGGTATAGGTCAGCACACCATCTTCTTTGACTTGGCTAATCTGAATATTCTGTTTATCCTCTGCACCGATGGCTTGCAACGCAATCGCCGTATCCGAATAGATGGTGTAGTCCGTAATCTGCGGATTGAAGTCTGCTAAGGAATCACCATTGACTAAGATATTCGCTAACAATGCATTGTCAGACAGTGTAGTTGGGTAAGTCAACGTATAAGTATGACGCGCTGCGATAGCACCAATGACCTCCCACGTCATCTTCGTCGATGTCTGGGTATAGATGACAGAGTCTTGTTCGTCGGTACGCACAAAGGCAGTAATCGATGGACGATTGTGTGTGATATCGTAGTTAGTGCCACCAAAGCCTTGTACATCAACACCATCGAGCACGAAGTTGGTGATCTGGGCACTAGTCTCCACCTTAGTAGATTTAGCAATTACCTTGTAGTAACCAACAGTACCATTCTCAGCCACTACGGTGAAGAGTCCATTGTGCATAGTCACGGTTTGACCATCCATCGCTTTCTCGAAGCGCAAAGCAGCTATCTTGTCGGGCGTTACCTCATATTCGCGCGTAGAAGCCACGAAACCATCTACACCCGAGATATTATTGAGCTCGGTGTTGTCGCTAAGGTCGGTGACGAAACGAACGGTATAAGTCTTTGCTTCACCATATTCCGGAGTTACCACAATCGTATAGGTCGAATCGGCATAGGTGGTCGTTACCGTCTGTAGTTTAGAGCCTGGGAAAGGTTGTACATCGGGTATCTGGTGCACAGACGAAGCAAGGTGTCTAACCAATTCCGTCTCAGCCGCTGATAAGTTCACTAACTCACCACCTACATAGAGGCTATCAAGGCTATTGTTAGTACTCAGCGGACGAATAACAGATAAGGTATAGGCAGACGATTGGCTATCCTCACCAAAGTTGGTGATGGTCGCTTTGCGTGTCTCTTTATCGCCCGATACAGTAGGAGCACTCCAAGCCACTTTTTGCGCTTGGTCGCTTACCTCACCCGTGAACACGAGCTTAGGCAGATCCGTATCCTCGGCAGATGCCAAGGTGGCTGTGAAGGCATTGTCATTCTTGGTAGCAGCGATGCCGTTGACCGTCATAGAGGTTAGGGTATTGTTGAAGATGAATGCGAGCCAATCTACATATGTCTTAGGTGTAGTAGCACCTAACGATGTGTCGGTATGACCGTTCACTTGATAGAACGAGTTGAGCGTAATATTGAGCAAAGTAGGATCGCCGGCTGCACTGTTCGCGTCTGCCAAGTTATAGGTAAAGGTCGAATAAGAACTGCTGGTAGAAGAGTTTGTCCAACGGAGCGTCTTTGCACCATTCGAACCAGTCAACGCATACTCGATGGAGTTACTGGTCATCACGTCGGTCATCTTGTAGTTAATCTGCATGATATCCGGACTATTGTGGAAGGATATACCACCACTAATCACAAATGACGAGCCGCCCGCAACAGCCCATTGTCCAGAAACCGAACCCAAGGTAATGAAACCAGGAATAGTTCCACCACCCGGCGTGCTATATTTACTCTGTAAAAGTGCCACAGAGGTACCATCTTTCACCACTAAGGCATCTGGATTAAATTTACCAAAACCACTATGCTGACCTAATGCATCGGCGATCGTATTCCATCCCGTAGGCTTCTTAGCAGAAGTATAGGTGGCACAGTTCGTCCACTCCGTAAAGTGCGCATTGGGCACTACTTCGTTGGCATAGTAATACCATACATCGTACCTATTTGTATATTCGCCATATGTTACCTCCGCAGACCAGTGTTTAGAGGTCTGATCAAGGATATTAATAGCAGCGCCACTCTTGAGTACATAGGTTAAGGTAGGTTTGGCAGTCACATTAACTATATAGGAATAACGTTCCGATGCAAATTCTGGCAGGGAAGCACCATTAATCTTAATATCCGTCAGCACCGCAGGGTTCTGTGTAGTGAGCGTCGGCGTAATGGTATATACCACATCTACATCTCCTTCGCGGTTACCTTTAACCGTAATGAGGGTTGGGTTAAGTACTCCACCCGGTTGTACCATCACCGTCTGCTCGAGGAACATCTTTTCGTATTCTACTGTCAGCGAACGGCTGCCATACGGCATCGTCACTTCAAACATTCGTTGCGTCTTGTCTTTCAAACTCAAATACTGATCCAACTCACGGATATAGATACTCTGCAATCGATTCTCTTCCTTCGTCTCCTCGGCATAGAAATAGAAGTTATAGGTACGGGTATCCCCATTCTCCGCATGCACGATAATCTTCGTAGTATCACCCAACGGACGAGAGATAACCTCCAATAACTGTTCTGGTTCTGCTTGGTTATAGGAATAGGCAGGTACGGCTGTCGTTTGATGGGGCAAAGCAACCACATAATCCGTCTGCGAGGGCTTGAATTGGAACTCTACACCCGGAATCTCTTCACCCAAATAGAACTCCTCTAACACCGTGTTGCTGGACTTCCGAACGGGGAAAGCAATTGTATAGTCGCTGAATGCACCATTATCTGCTTCCACATGGATACGAGCCGTACCGTTCACCGCGCAGAAATAAGTGGTAATCACCTGATTCGGCAACTGACCTACCGCTTGGATATTAGGAATAACGCGTGTGCGCCATGCTAAAGTATCCACATAGTTATATTTAGTAGGCTCAAAGCCCTTCAGCGTATCCCCATTGAGCAAGATGGTATGTAATAAACTGTTACCCGATTGCGCACGCGTGTATATAATTTGGTACGTGCGCGTAGCACCACTCTCAGCCATTACAACGATATCCTGTCTGGAATCCGTTACTTGATAAAGCATGGTGGTCTGGCCAAGCTTAGAAGTGATGGTCACATCAGGCAGTGTCTCGCCAGTACCAATAGAAACATTATAAATAGTTGTCTCTGGTGCGAAATCAAGTGTGCCACGGCTCAGTTCGATGTTCGCTAAGGCGACATCCGAATAAGGTGCAATCACGAAGGTGATGGTATATGTATTCTCTGATCCATCCTCGGCTTGTACATGGATAGCGAACTTGTTCGGCGCTGCTTGACCGAAGAAAGTTACCTCCGTATCCGTGTTCTTCACAAACGTGATAACCGGTAACTGACTGCCAGCAGGCAGATTGACCGTATAGTCTACTGTTAACGGTGTAAAACCAGTCAAACCTACTCCATCCAGTAAGATGTTCTTTAACGTCGCATCACTACGTAAATCGCGTACACAGGTGATCTCATACACCCCGTGCTTATCGCCGTTGGTTACATGAAGCGATACCAACTCACCATCTACCAGTTCTTGCACTTGCTGACCCGCTTTCATGTCATACGTAACCACCGATTGAGCACCCTCATAATGTACAGTATAAGCATGATTAGCAGGATGATAGCCCTCAATCGCAACGCCATTGACATAGATCATATCCAACTCCACCTCCGTCTGCTCAGGAGCCAAGAAGTCTAGGATATATGTATTGGACGAGCCCGATTCGGGAGTCACTACAATCTGCGCTTGACCCACCGATTCAGGTGCCACGATGACCACTTGCTGACCCTCGGCTTTATCCACGGTAATCTGCGGGCATATAAGCGTATTCAATACTACATGATAGCTCAATGTAGCCGAATCAAAACCTGCCAAAGGCACACTATCCAAGTAGATCATCTTCAGATACGCATTTTCCGACTTCTGTATGACAAACAAGATCTCATACGTCTGCTTAGCGCCATCCTCCGCTGTTACGGTAATTTTCTGCGTCGTATTATCCAACACAGACAAGACGCGTTGCGACTCCTCCGCTTTCACATACGTCACTGTCGGAATAGTACTTACGCCTGCAGGTAATGTGTCTATATAATATAAGGAGTCAGGACGGAAACCTTCAATGGACACGTTGTTAATACGAATATCTTGTAAGGTCGTGTTCGACGACTTAGCTACACTAAACTTGATAGTATAAGTCTTGCTCGCACCCGTCTGAGGACGAACCGTGATCTTATAATCACCATTCACGCCACCATCACGTACCGTAATGGTCTGATAGGCTCCTTCGTCATAGGTAACAACCGGATGTTGCGTTGTACCAATCGGCAGCGGATAACTATATTCCGTCACATCGGGATCAAAGCCTTTCAACGAATCGCCACCCACATAGATCATCCGAAGTGATGCATCAGACGAGGTAACCACCGAGAAGGCAATCTGATAGATAGTGGTATTACCATTCTGCGCCGAGACAGAGATACGGGTTGTACCATTGAGACCTCCACTCAAGATAGTCACTTGCTCAAACTCATCCCCCTTATCTACCGTAATAGCTGGCATAGCCGTCGTTCCAATAGGTAGATAATAATCGTAGTTCGTCACATTCTTATCAAAGCCAGGCAGCGGATCACCACCTACATAGATCATATCCAACAACGAATATTCGGATTTGGTCGTAGCAACCACTAACTTATACACCGACATATCACCACTAGCCGCCTTTACATTGACGCAGGTCGTACCATTGAGACCACCTTCCACGATCTCCACAGTCTGGTATGGATCGCCCTTCTCATAGGTAATCTCAGGCAGTGTAGTTGTTCCTAAAGGTAAGTTAATATAGTAGATGAACTGCTTGGGATCGAAGTTCTCAATGTAATCCCCCATCTTGAGCGACTTAAGATACGAATAGGTAGAAGCCTCCAACTTAAAGTTCAAGCTATACACTTTCGGTGTTGAATTTCCCGGAGTCGTGACAGAAATCTTATATGTTCCACCCTCTACCTGTGCAGGCGGCATATAAGTGATGGTCTGTGCTCCTGCAGGATAAGCGGACACGGCCTCTAC
>DCID01000049.1:0-407 GCA_002315745.1 Bacteroidales bacterium UBA1735
GTGGGTGCAGATGGATTCGAACCACCGAAGTCGTAGACAGCAGATTTACAGTCTGCCCCATTTGGCCACTCTGGAATACACCCTTTCACCATTTCAATGATCTTAGAGCCTCTAGTCGGACTCGAACCAACGACCGCTGGATTACAAATCTAGTGCTCTACCAACTGAGCTATAGAGGCGGATTTGCGAAATCGGGTGCAAAAGTACTGCTTTTTTTTGATATACACAAATATTTCAACAAAAAAAGTGCAAAAAAATGCACTTTTTTTGTAAATTGCCTTATTAACTCGCAATTTAGGCTGTGTGTATGTGGCTTTTTAGATGCCTAAACTTGCTTTGATAGCCGGAACGCGTGCCTCAGCGGCAGCAGTAGCTGCTTCGTAGTCCTTTGGAGATTTCATCTCGGC
>DCID01000049.1:510-4438 GCA_002315745.1 Bacteroidales bacterium UBA1735
AGCACATTGGACTTAGCGCCTAAGGACATGACGATAGGTTTCTCTTCCCATTTGCCGTTGACGAAGTTGCGTTCTACGAGGGCTTGGAAATCCTTGGTACGGATCACTTTCTCGCCTGCAATCTCGGTAACAGGATGTTCGCGGTAGTTGATCATCATCTGCTTGATCTCTTCTGCGCCGGTCTTACCTGGACGGACTACATTGACCGTGCTCTCGCGTTGGAAACCGTACTCCATATAGATATTCATTAGATATTCGTAGAGAGACATACCATTATCCTTAGCATAAGCGGCAATCTCGCAAATCAAGCAGATAGCCGAAGGCGAACATTTATCGCGTACCTTGTCGTATGCCATGAAGCCGAAGCTCTCTTCGCCACCGCCGATGAAAGTATGGTCACCTTCCCATTCGCGGATGCGGTTAGCAATCCACTTGAAGCCGGTATATTCGTCGGTGAGAGTGACACCTTGACGGTCAGCAATCTTACGAATCATCTCGGTGGTAACGATGGTCTTAACAATATACATGTCATCACGCATCTTACCGAGGCGTTTCATGTTGTTGATGATGTAATAGTCGTACATCATGTTGGTCTGGTTACCATTGATGATAACCCATTCGCCCTTATCGTTACGGCAAACAATGGCGATACGATCGGCATCGGGGTCGGAGGCGATCACGAGGTCTGCACCGAGTTTGGTACCCAGGTTCATGCCCATGGTCATGGCTTCGGCGTTCTCGGGGTTAGGACTAACCACGGTTGGGAAATTGCCATCGATCACCATCTGTTCGGGTACGACATGGATGTTTTGGAAGCCCCAAGAGCGGAGGCACATGGGGATAATCTGACGTCCTGCACCATGCATGGGTGAATAGACGATGTTAAGGTCTTTTTGGTTGAGGATAGACTGCTGGTCAATCATGACCGTCTTAACAGCCTCCATGTAATCGTAGTCCATTTCGCCACCGATGATGACGATAAGGTCTTTGTTGCCATTGCGTTTCACATCCTCCATACGAACCTTGTTTACCTCGTCGATGATACCTTGGTCGTGTGGCATGAGCACCTGTGAACCATCTTCCCAGTATGCTTTGTAGCCGTTGTACTCTTTGGGGTTGTGGCTAGCGGTTACGTTCACACCGCCTTGGCAGCGGAGATGACGGATGGCGAAACTGACCTCAGGCGTAGGACGCAGGCTCTCAAACAGATAAACCTTGATGCCATTGGCAGCAAAGACATCGGCTACGGTCTCGGCGAAGAGACGTCCGTTATTGCGGCAGTCATGACCAACCACAACAGATACTTGTTCGCCTTTTTTGATGGTCTTGAAACCACCTTCGCGGGCTACTTTATTGAGATAGTTGGCATAACCTTGGGTGGCTTGTGCTACGATGTATTTGTTCATACGATTCGTACCAGCACCCATGATGCCACGTAATCCACCTGTTCCAAACTCGAGGGTGCGGTAGAAAGACTCAATGAGTTCGGTCTTGTCTTCCGCTTCCATCATTTTCTTCACTTCTGCGCGGGTCTCCGCGTCAAATGGCTCTTTAGTCCACACTTCGGCGGTAGCCATGATCTGTTTTAATTCGTCTGTCATAGTATATAAGTTTAATTTTCAAATTTTTCAAACAAGAAATCATTATACGGATATCGCTGTATATGGATGGCTTTGATGCGCTCATACATCAGCGATTTGAGGGTGTCGATATTGTCCTTATTTTTGGCGGAGATGAATAGGCAGTCCTCGCCTAAGCGTGTTTGCCAATCTTGCTCCAACTCCTCTAAAGATTTATTCGCGCGCGTAGCGGGCGTGAGGTCATCCTCGTCCTTGGGAGTATAGGTAAAGGCATCTATCTTATTGAAGACTACGATGCTGGGCAAGTCGTTACCCTTGAGCAACTCGGATATCGTTTTGTTAACCACCTCGTACTGTTCCTCAAAGTTAGGGTGGGATATATCTACTACGTGAACGAGCAGGTCTGCTTCGCGTACCTCGTCTAAGGTGGACTTAAAACTCTCTACCAAGTGGTGGGGTAGTTTGCGAATGAACCCAACCGTGTCGCATAGTAGGAAGGGTAGGTTCTCAATCGTCATCTTGCGCACCGTTGTGTCGAGGGTGGCGAACAGTTTATTCTCCGCAAAGACCTCGGATTTAGAGAGCACATTCATTAGGGTCGATTTGCCCACGTTGGTGTAACCGATTAAAGCCACGCGCACCATCTTACCGCGGTTCTGTCGCTGGGTAGCCATTTGACGGTCGATTTTCTGCAAATCGTCTTTGAGCAGGGCAATGCGTTGACCAATAATACGGCGGTCGGCTTCAATCTGGGTTTCACCTGTACCGCGGTTGGTGCCACCACCGCCACGTTGACGATCCAAGTGACTCCACATACGCGTCAGGCGTGGGAGCATATATTGCAAGTGTGCCAACTCTACTTGGGTCTTGGCGTACGAGGTTTGCGCGCGTTGGAGGAAAATCTCGAGAATGAGGATGGTGCGATCCATCACACGTATCTCGTGGCGGTCTTTGGGATTATCGCGCCAGTTGAGGTCGCGTTCGATATTGCGTATCTGCCGTGGTGATAGCTCATCGTCAAAGATCACTAAGTCGATGGCATCTTCGGTATCCTGTTTGGAGATGATATAGTCACGTATCTCTACAATCTTACCACTGCCCACATATGTGTTCGTGTCAGGGCATGCCACACGTTGCACAAAGCGCTTCACGGGGCGTATATCTCGTGTGTCTGCTAAGAACGCCAACTCGTCCAGATACTCTTTGGTACGCTCTTCGGGTTGTTGTGGCGTAATTAATCCAACTAAAATCGCATTCTCCATTTATCTTATCTCCATCCCTAAAATGGAATATTCTTTTTCTCCCCGGATGATGGTTATTTGACCATTGTTCACTTTTTTGTTAACAACACGATGGTGACTATTCTGGGGATTGGTTTCTTCTTCGGGGGTATCTATGGCCTGGGGTTGGTTAATTAAGGAACCTTCGTAAGTAGCGGTAATGGTGGAGCCGTAGTATGACTCGGCATTGATAGTGAGGAGTGTTCCTTTAGGAGAGGAGGCTACCTCCATTGTTCCGCCTACCAAGTAGTAGATGCCTAAGATATGGTGCACGAAGTAGGACGGATAATCCCATCCTTCGGAACGACCCATAGAGGCGTCGACGCTACCATCTATTTGCCAATTGTCAAACGTATAGGTGCCTACAGGGAGTAAGGTGGCTGAGTCGGCAGTAGAAGTGTAGATGTTAAGTTCCATGGTGTCTAATCCGTTACTCAACTGGATATATGCCATACCATAATCTGTTATGTAGTTTTCTACATGTGCTTGTGTGAAAACAGTATCCAAAGTTACGGGGATAGGAATCTCTTCGCTATAATCAAACCCCCACTGTTCTTCGGGTAAGGAATCCAAAGTGTTGCGTGAGAAGAAGAAGGCTACTTCGTAGCAGCGTAGTTGTTTCACACAACTCAAGGTGATGGCAGTAGAGTCGATGTTATAGACGATGAGCACAGGGTTGGACTCAATATCATCTTCCCACGAGGTAAGGTAGTGCAGGTCGCCCGATGATGCCTCTGCCTCGAAATCTTTTTTTACCCAACCATTGATACGAATGGATTTGATAGGACGGAGCGCGGAGAAAGTAATCGATTGACCGGCATTGCAACTGAAGTATGTGCCCCAACGTGCGCCCTTAGTACAATTGACTTGGATGCCGTTTTGTGCAAATGAGTAGTTAACGAGGTTGCTACCTATCGAGTCGGTAGGTACTACCAATGTAGAGTCCTTATAGGACGCCGCCATCGCGCTTAGGCTGAGAATGAGGGTAAAGAATATACCAATTATCTTTTTCATTGTCTTATCTTTATAAAAACGCCGCAAAGGTACTACTTTTTTTGCATATATGCA
>DCID01000049.1:4528-26889 GCA_002315745.1 Bacteroidales bacterium UBA1735
CTCTTGGCCGAGAGCGTTGAACTCGCGGTTGTTGGACTTCAAGATCAGTTGACCATTGCGGATAACCTTGTTAGCCTTAACATTCTCAGCATCCACATTGTCAACAGGAGTTTGAGCCATGTAGATAGTGCCGGTTACAGGGATGTCATAGGAGTTAACAGCATCAATGGTCATGCTACCATCAGCATTCACAGTAACGGTACCGCTAACGAGGAACCAGATGTGTGAATAGTCGCTGGTCACGACGTAACTACCAACGAGATAGCCTTCATCTAAATTACCAGCAGAGAATGTACCATCTTCGCCTTCGGATGAGATGTCATATACACCTGCGGCAGGAGCCTCTTCGCCAACAAACTCCAAGTTTACACTTGCGCTATAGGTTGCATTTTCGCCACTAACAAGGATCACACCATAAGAAGTTGCATATTGATCATCAATCTCGCCATTGGTGAAGTTGTATGACCAAGCGTAGGTTTGTTCATCGTATTGGATGTAGTTTTTAACGACAGCCGCTAAGGAGATGGTAAATTCTACAGCCTCTGTACCCTCTGCATTAACACCTACTAAAGTACCAGTTACCATATAAGTCTCTTCGTCTGCTTGCAACTCTACTTTGATGTTAGCCGTGTGCATGAAATAGGTGAGTGTGTCTGCGCCCTTTGCTTGGATGATAAAGTTGTATGAGCGAGCGTAGATGTCCTCGGTGTCGTATTCGTCTTCCAGTTCTTCAGCACGGAAGGTTAACATAACGACGATATCGGAGTCTCCCCACATACCTTGCCATAAACCATTGTCCGCAATGGCATCTTGGATGATACCATTTTCGAGTTCAATCGTATCTTTTCTCGATGCTTCTGGAAGTACATAGCTCATATCAATGTGATATTGGATACTATCCAGCGTCAGCAGATCACCTACTACGGTATAGTTGTCACCGTCTTCGGCTACGGTTACCAAGCAAGAGAATACATCAGCACCTTTGATCTTACCGCTAACGATAGATTGGTTGTAAGTACCTTCTATTTCGGTGGGACCTTGGAAGGCTAAGCTAATCTCACCCTTCATAGAAGAAGCGGTGAATACGCCTAAACCATACTCCTCTATGTAGGCATCAAAATCACGTGCGTCGAACTCTAAGTCGGTAACGACGATGGTATCGTATTTAGCGATAGCGGGTTTAGCAAAATAGTAACTTAAGATATAGAGGGTATCACCTTCCCATACTTTGGCATCAATAGTGATGGCTTTCTCATCATCCACTTTTTTGAACCATGCATCATCGTAGGTGATTTGCTTCCATGCAGCGGTATCTACACCCCAAGAGTAGTCACTTTCCATCTCTAATAGGGTGTATTCTACGCCACTTTCTACGTCCGTACTATCTACGTAGATGTCGAAACGGAATTGGAACTGATCCGAGCAGTTCAATACATAAAATACATCATTAGAAGTACTGTAGTACATGTTGGAATAGTCCAAGATCTGCAAGTTAATGGTGTCAGAAGGATCTTCTGCTACGGCATTACGGGTAGCCTTAGTGGACTGTGCAAAAGTAGCGTCTTTTGCTTGTTTTTTTACAACTAACTGCTTCGTAGGAAGCGTAGCGCTTGCGCCAATAGTCAGTGCAACGGCGCACAAAAGAGTGATAAATTTTTTCATACTCATCAAAATTTAATAAAACATAGGACTCTAATTACTAAATTAACGTCGTCAGGTGAGTCCATTTACCCTGATTCTGTCAAATTTGGCGCAAAAGTAGTATATTTTTTTGACATGTGCAAATAAATGGGGTGTTTTTATGTGCATTTTGTCAACTTTTTACCAAATTGACATATCGAATTGACATTTGCAAACAAAAAGGACAGCCGAATTCGGCTGTCCTTAATGACTATGCGTAATCAGCGATTACAGGATACGTTGACCAATAACGTTGAATTTCTCGTTGTTGCGGATGATCACAACTTGATTATTCTCTACGCGTTTATTGATAACCTTCTCGCTATTGATTTGTTCAGTGCCAGTAGTTACGATGGTGTACTCTGCATTAATGGTGCTACCATAGTACGTGGTTCCAGCGAGGGTAACCTTCTTACCTTCTTCGGTGGTTTCAATCTTAACAGTACCGCTTACGAGGTAATAGTATTCCTCTTCGGTTTCGTAGTACGAAGCCACAGGCATGCCATAATTGCTGTAGTAGTAGCCTGCATCGAAGAAGCCATAGGTTTGTATGAGGGCGTCCTCCTCGTCATATTCAGCTGCCTCAATAGTATAGGTGCCATCTTCCAATTCAGTAGCCTCAGCTGGGAGGTAATACTCTAATTGAATTTGACCCTCTGCGGTGGTTAGGTAAATGTCAATTATACCATAGGATTCAGCATAAGAATCGTCCACTTCGCCTGCGGTAATATCGAGGTTGAGTGTTGTTTTCTCTTCGGGCTCGTATGCATACTCGGCATTGAAGTATTCGCCATCGAGGGTAACATCCACGCCATACACTTCTTCGCCGTCCGTGAACCAACCTTTGATCGTGTAATTGTCTTTACCATTGTCGGTAATGGTTATTTCGCCATCCGTGAACTCGAGGTAGTCCTCATCTTCGCTGCCATATACATAGTAACTATATTCTGTCAATGTTCCCTCTTTTACACTATAAGTGCCTGTGTAAACCTTCTCTTCTTCGGTAAGGATGTCGAAAGCGATCATAGGAAGATAGTTCTCATCCTCCGAGTTGTACAGCAAGAAGGTGTAGTCGTAAGCGCCTTCTTCCGAGTAGGAGGGATAGAAGTCTATCTCCAATCCGTCTACATCTTCAATCATAGTGGTATCACCACCTTCGCCACCGCCGTTAATAACCAACTTGTAGATAGCGCGTTGCCCTGTTGCTCCTAATGTAAATACAACCTCTTTTAATGCATCACCAGTCCAATTATCGATAACTTTATTATCAGAACTTGTGGAAGAGCCGCCACTAACCAAGGTGCCAGCACTAGCAGTTAAGCTTGCGTATGCCTTAGCGCCCTTGCTAAAAGTGATTGCAGCAGATCCGATGGAGTCACCCGTAATGGTGATGGTGTTGTTGGCGTACAAACGCAGTTGTGAGCTGCTACTAACCCATGCTGGAGAATTTTGTCCAGTTCCTTTTGCTAATTTAACGGTAATACCATCTTTGGTTTGTGCGGTGTCTGTTGCAGCCGAGAAGGTGAAAGTCGTTGCCGACATCGAAACGGCTAATAATGCAGCCGATACGAGAGTAAATAATTTTTTCATTGTTGTGAAAAATAATAAATAGGTTAATAAATATAAATAGGATTATCTATTACCCAAAAAGGGCTCCCGAAGGAGCTCCTTTTGGTATAATCAGAGGTGATGTTATTGCTTATTCAACTACTGCACCCACGGTGTTATATTTTACACCATTGCGGATGATAACGATCTGACCATTCTCGACCATCTTGGTAGCCTTAACGTTCTCAAATACGTTATCTACAGCGGTAGGAGCGTCAATGCGGAGAGATGTGATAAAGACAGCACCAGCAGTTGCAATAATCTTATTGATAAAGAGTTTGTCAATGGTGCCAGCGTTCATAGGCACTTCAACTTTTACAGTGCTAAGAGTTTCAGTTGCGCTTTTAAGGGCTGGAACAACCAGTTTTTTACCATCTTGGATAATCTCTATGTATTTATGGATACTGTCAGGGATAACTTTGCTATCACTGCATATATCAAAAATCAACTTCGCATCTGCACCCACTACTGCGTTTACACCATAAAGTTGCAAATAGGCATCATTATTAGCACCCTTGTTTGCTGTATAGTAAAAACCGATAGTGTTTTCGGATGCTCCATTTATTTTCTTGTTACGAACAGAACAGCTATAACTATTAACTGAATCATAGTCCATAGCAAAATTGCCAGCCTCATACCATTGGTTTGCGTATGGCCATTGGCCACCAAAGTCGTCTTTGTTGATATACGTACCATTACGGTCTAAGGATTCAGACCAAATCACATCAGCACTTGCTGTAATGGCGAGCAACAAGACTGCTACAAAAGTAAATAATTTCTTCATGATAAATAAAAAATTAATTGTTAGTAAAAATTGGTTTATATAACGCTTACGCGCTACTTCTTTAAAATCGAGTGCAAAGGTAGTGAATTTTTCTTAAAGTACCAAAAAAAAGTGCATTTTGCAAGCAATTTGGGCTGTTTTTTGGGTGTAAAAGCCTTATTTTGGTTAAAAAATGACTTGTGTTTGCCTATTTTTGGGTCAAAATGTACAAAAATTACCGAATTTTGAACCAATTGTGGGCAATTTTGGCACTTTTTGTTGCAAAATAGACTAAAAGTAGGGGAATCCAGCCCCAAAGAAGGTATGGACAGAAGAAGCATGCCCACCTATTTCGACACCAACCAAGGGTGATAAAGAGAACGGCATAGATGGCAACCGTAGCACAACCTAAGAGGAAAGCGAGCACGTCTTTGAACTGAACCGTGTAGTAGGAGGCTATCCTCCACCCAATGAGGGGGGTGAGTAGGATCACGGTGGGAATCCAGTAGGAAGCAATACCTATCACCAATGCTGCGATAAACGACTCTTTGGCACAAGTAGCATGCCGTGCAACGGCACGTTGATAAAGAGGTGTGATCAAGAATAGCCCTAACGCTCCTTCCCAACGGGGATTGGGACTGAAGCGGTAGAAGCAATATATGCCCACGGCTGCCAATAACCAGATGGCTATTGGTAGCGTGGTGCGTAATATTTGCCGCGTGCGGTAGGTCATAGTTTAGAGGACGGCATCCGATATCGGCTGCCTACAGTTTAGAGTTTAGAGGCCTTGTCTTTTTAAGAGGTACTTGGGATCGGCGGGTTTACCACGGAACTCGAGGTAGAGTTCCTGCGCATCGCGGGTGCCACCCTGTTCGAGCAAGTGAAGGAAACGGGCTGCGACCTCGTGGTTGAGGATATCACCTGTCTCTTGGAAGGCGGCAAAAGCGTCGGCATCTAAGACGGCAGCCCATGTGTAGGAATAGTAACCTGCTTCGTAACCAGTCGTGAAGATATGGTTGTAGAACGTCGAGCGATAGCGGGTGATGATCTCGGGGATCATGTGCATCTTCGCCATGGAGGCTGCCTCAAAGGCGTTGACATCGATCGTGTCGGCATTGGTCAGTTTGTGATAATCCATATCTAAGATAGAAGCAGCGAGTTTTTCTGTCTCGACGAAACCTTGGTTGAACTTCTTAGCGTTATTGATCTTAGCAATGAGTTCGTCTGGCATAACCTCGCCTGTCTGATAATGGAAGGCATAGGTCTTCATGATAGCAGGTTCGTAGCAGTAGTTCTCCATGAACTGCGAAGGCAGCTCGACGAAGTCGCGAGGCGTGTTTATGCCCGCGAGATGACGATAGTGCGCTTGCGAGAGCAAACCGTGCAGCGCGTGACCGAACTCATGGAAGAGGGTCTCTACATCATCCATAGAGAGGAGTGATGGATTACCGGCAGTCGGTTTGTTGAAGTTACCGACATTGATGATCACAGGCCGATGATCAAGAGATGTACGATTTACGGATGTACGATTTACGATTTCTTCTTCTGATACTTCTTCTTTCCATTGGTTGAGGATATTGTTCATCCATGCGCCTGGGCGTTTGCCAGCGCGGGGGAAATAGTCGGTGTAAAGGATACCTACGAGTGAGCCGTCGGCATAAGTGACTTTGAAGACTTCTACATCCTTATTATACACAGGCATATCGGTCAATGGCTCGAAGTTAATACCATAGAGGTTGTGAGCCAATAAGAAAGCACCTTTACGTACATTACTTAACTCGAAGTAAGGCTTAACCTCTTCTTCGTCTAAGTCATATTTCTCTTTGCGCAGTTTCTCGGCGTAGTACCACCAATCCCAGGGTTGCAGCGAGCTGCAACCTGATGTACGATTTACGATTGTATCTTTGTCCATCATGGCTTGGAGGGCTTTGGCTTCACGTTTAGCAGCAGCAAGAGAGGGCTTCCATACGGATTGGAGGAAGGCATCCACGGTTTGGTGATCTTTCGCCATGCAGTCGGCTAAGATATAGTCGGCTGGGCAGTCGTAACCAAAGAGTTGCGCTTTTTCGATACGCAGACGCATCGTTTTATTAATGATGGCTTTGTTGTCGTATTCGTTATCGCGATTACCACGGATGGTATAGTCCATGAGCAGTTGTTGACGCAGTTCGCGGTTGTCGCAATATTGCAGCACTGGGGTAAACGAGGTGCGCTTAGGCGTGAACAGCCAAGCATCGGGGCGACCTGCTGCGATAGCCTCTTCTTTGGCAGCTGCTTTGGCGGACTCAGGCAGACCAGATAGTTGTGCCTCGTCCGTGATGAAACGTTGGAGGTCTGGAGAGTTGGTCTCGGCAACCACGTTCTGCCCAAACTGAAGGGAGAGCATCGCCAGTTCCTGATTGATAGCTTTGAGGCGCTCTTTCTTGTCGGCAGGCAGGTTGGCGCCGTTGTTAGCGAACTGTTTATAGGTCTCGGAGAGCAGACGCAGTTGCTCGGGAGTCAGGTCGAGACTGTCCCGTTGCTCATAGACGGTACGGATACGGGCAAAGAGGCCTTCGTTAAGAAGCACGTTGTTCTCGTGCTCGGAGAGAAGAGGCATGATCTCATTAGCGAGGTTATCCATCTTGTCCGAACCATCGGCTTCGAGTACATTGAAGAAGACACCACTGACGCGCTCAAGGAGCATACCGGCGCGATCGAGTGCCACGAGGGTGTTCTCGAACGTGGGAGCTTCGGGGTTATTGACGATAGCATCAATGTCTGCTTGGTCTTGGCGGATAGCCTCTTTAAAGGCGGGCATATAATGCTCGAGTTTGACTTGATCAAACGCAGGTACACCATAAGGGGTGTTGGGCTGATCGATAAGGGGATTGGTCTTGTTACAAGCCATAAGAGTTAGGCACGTGAGTGCTGCAAATAATACTTTCTTCATATTGGTAGGATGTTAGGACAATGTTAGGACTTTTCTACTATTCTGTTTTTACGTTCTTGCGTAAGGAATCGCGGATGATCTGACGTAGTTCGTCGTTTTGGGTATTGACCTTATTGTGGATGATGGGTCGAAAATCCTGGGCATAGATACACTTAGCCGGTTTGATAGACAAGTCATCCAATGAGCCTTTGACATCGACGCCGATATAGAGCGGACGAAGTAAGTTGATGTGGTAGTCAAAAGTCATGTCTAAGTTGTGCCGTCCGCCTAAGGCTGCCGTGTAATTGCCGAGACTCACGCAGAACGGATAGAGGTCAATCTCTTTCTTATACATAGTCATCTCGACGGATATGCTATCCACTTTATTCTCCGAACCTTTCTTGAACATAAGGATCTTACTAATCTTATCGAACGTTTCGCTATCCAATAGTACTAAGTCCTTACCGAAGATGGAGCAAGCACCGCGCAGGGTGGATGGTTTGAGTTTATATTCGGCTGTGAGGAAAGTCTCGGCAGCGATATGGAACTCGGCATCGCCTTTGAAGGAGCGCAACATCGGCACCATCGAGTCCACTTGTGGGATCATGGAGATGAGTTGGTCAATCTTGATATCGAGCATGTGGTAATCGAATCCGAGGTAGATATGGTTGCGGCGAGGAGTACGATACATAGCCGTTAGTTGCAGTTTGGCTGCATCGCAAACGAAGCCCATCTCTTCGAGTACCAGCATACCATCTTTAATATAGAGTTTACCGCCGATATTATGAGCCGTGGTATTAAAGATGACCGCCTCTTTAATATCCGTGGTGAGCGTCAAATCGACGTTCTGAGGAACCAAGAATGGTTCCGCCTGTGCGCTATCGCTTGATGTACGATTTACGGATGTACTATTTACGGTTTCTTCTAGGGGTTTCTCTTCGCTACCAGCATCGGCGGAGCAAAGGGACATGAGTTCATTGACATCGGTGTGGTTGGAGGTGAAGGTGAGTTCACCAAAGAGTTTACCTTTCTCTTGCATCCATTTGCCGATGTTCTCTATCTGACCTGCGAGGGCAAAGTCGGAGTGACCAATCTTAACGAGTGATTCACGAATAGTGAATTCGCGGTTGTTGTAACTGAAGAGGATTTGCGGAATGGATATATGCTGTTCAAAATTGGGCAAATCGACTTCGGCATCATTGAGCATAAAGTTCAGTCGCGGGTTCCATTTGAGAAGGAACTTATCACCCTGCGGGAAATAAATGGCTTTCGCATTGACTGCGATATGCTTGGTGCTTACTTTCGTGTCTTCGCCCACTTGTGCGGCAATGGCGTCTGATGAGATATCTGCCGAGAAGACAGGAGTTGTCTTAGAGCGTCTTGAACTGTTCATCTTAGCGACGATACGCGGATTATGCAAACGGCCTTGGTACTGGGTGTAATAGCCTTGTAGGTCTTTGAAGGAGATGGTCGTTTCAAAGGCTGGTATGGCGGTGCTATCACCGATGGTGCACTCGGTAAAGGCGGTGATGGCAGGGGTATAGGCTTGCGCAAAGAGACTATCGCCACTAACCTCTATCTTGTCGGACGAGGTGAGTTCGGCATAAGCGCATAAGTGCGGCATGTTCTGAAGGATATTGTCCGTCTCGACGTGCAGTTGGGTGTTACCTAATTGGGCATCGATGCCCCCTGCTTGGGCAAAATGGAGTGCCGAAGTGTGGAGTTGAAGATTGAGCCAATCCGTTTGCTTGTGAGAAGGCTGTTGATTAGGAATAGCGAGTATTAACTCGCCTTCGGGTAGTTGTGCCTGCATACTATCCATTGCCCAATCGAGGTTCTTTATCTTCCACTTACCTTCTATCTGGGTCTTCTCCAAATGGAGGGAAGTGAGATCAGAGAGGCGGGCATCTAATGCACAACCGCCGACTATTTGTCCTATGGAGGACATGTTCTCAGGGAAGTAGGACGCAAAATCGGGGATGTTCACATCCATATATAACTGTGCACGCGCGCGCATATCCGCGAGGAGGTTGGATATCTTAGCGCTGGCAGATACTTTCGAATCGAGGGTAGTGGCGCATACCTTGCGAATAGTCGCCGATGTTTGCGCTTGGTCATTGAGGTCAATATGGGCATCGGCATCCAGTTCAACATCGGTGAATGTATAGGGTAGGGCTGCATATTGGGCAGTACCACGATCGATACGAATGGTGGCGTCGATAAGTGGCATCACACTATCTGTGATCATGCCATCTGCGGTCGCTTTTAGGCTGAGTAAACCTTGCGCTTGGATATCCTTGGTGAAGGACGCGATGGAAGGCGGTAAGAGGGCTAAGACGTTGGCGATGTCCCATTTATTCAGTTCTGCGGTGAGTTGAAGGGCAATGGTGTCTTGGATAGTAGCGGAACCATCTAAGTCGATATCAAACTCGTTGATGGACACTTGTGCGTGACGTAAGCCAAAGGTCATCGTATTCAGATTGACCGAAGCGGGGATATTCAAACCCAGTTGCAGATGATCCGCATAGGTTTCCTTTTTGAGGCGGAAGAAGACGTCGTTGGCGGCTAAATCCAGTTGCACATTGTCCCAATTAGCGGCTGCGAGGTCGATATCTACATCCTGCATAGCCGCGTGGATGGTGTCCTTATCATCGACAAAAGTGAGACATTGTGCCGTAATCGAACCACCTGTCACGCGGATGGAGTCGAAGGGCAAGGTGAATGCCGATTTTTCTTCGGTGGTGGTGTCCGGTTGGGAAACGAAGACGGAGATATTGTTCTCACCTACGGCGTTGATATAGATATTTGCGATAGCACTATCCAAGACGAGGGCATCGATGTCTAGATAACGACGGTGAAATAACTCGTAGAGATTGGCTTTGAGCAGCACTTGATCGGTAGCGAGAATGGTATCGGACTGTGCGCCCTCCATAGGGTTGACGAGCAGGATACGATGGATGCGCAATCCTAAGCGTGGGAACGTGGAGAAGAAAGTGAGATCGACTTCACCTATCTCGTGCTCGCACGTGATGACCTTGTTGCAGACGTCATTCACTACGGGCGTGACACGCTCTGGGGTTAGGATAACATAACAAACAATACATTCGACTAAGAGAAGAAAGCCGATGAGCGATCCTAAGCAGATACCTGCTATTTTCAACGCGCGTCTCATAGGGGTGATTATTTAGTGATAGGATGAGGTGTACGATCAACTTTTGTGTATGTCTCTGTGACATTGTTCCTTACTATCTGCAACTGTTTGGATGTCAGTTTTTTTACTTTGTATAAGTATGGTAAATCCTTTGTCTTTTCCCCTTGCTCAAAGAGGGCTAGAGTAGATGCCGAAAGATTCCATTTATACCAACCTATGCCATGATAACCTGTGCCAAACAAATCGTCTTCTTCGGTTTGCTCACTTTCGTCCCAATCATAACCAAATGTGCAGTTGTATGTCTGAGATTTCAATGCTACTACAGCAGTGTCATCTTCGGATGAGGTAAGAAAACGCTTATAGTGATCTGCATTATTATCATCTTGCCAATATCCATAGAGGTAGGTCTCATTGAAAGATGTTGGTTCGCAGGACGAGAAGATGATTGCGATGGCAGCAAATGCCATGAATAAATAACTTTTTTTCATTGTTTTATCCTTTCTTGATGATAATATTAATGGTATAGTCGTCCATATCTAATTGGGTATCGGACGCGAGGTTGTCTTGCAGGGTGATAGCCGATGCGAGCACCTGTGATGCAATATAGTCACGGAAGTGTGTGACGGCTGCGGCTATCTCGCTCTTATTCTCCATAGTAATGACGATGCGGTCGGTGATCTCCAAACCAGATGACTTACGCAGGTTCTGGATACGATTGATCAGTTCACGTGCTATACCTTCTTCAATGAGGGCATCGGTCAGTTCCACATCGAGCGCGATAGTGAGTGTACCTTCGTTAGCGACCAACCAACCGGGCATATCGTCCGTGGCAATCTCGACATCTTCTTTTTCCAGTGTAAAGGGTAGTGTGTAGAGTGTAAAGGAACCGTCTCGTTCAAAAGTTGCAATGTCGGCTTGGGACATGGCGGCAATGGCTGCTGCCAGGTCTTTCATCTGAGCGCCGGCTTTCTTACCGAGCACCTTGAAGTTCGGTTTGATGCGTTTAACGAGTTGTATCTCACTATCTTCGGCGCGAACGATGAGCAGTTCTTTCACATTGACTTCGGATTTGATCAGATCTTGTACGCGCAGAAGTGCCGTTAAGGTCTCGTTATCCGCGGCTGGAATGACTGCTTTCTGGAGCGGCTGACGTACGTTCTTTTCGGCACGCTTACGCAAGGAAAGAATCATTGAAGTCGCCTGTTGGGCGAGTGCCATCGAACGCTCTAAGTCTTTATGGATCAGTGTAGCATCCGCTTTTGGCCATTCGGACAAATGTACGGTCTCTCCCGTGAGATCGCGGTACAGCCGATCGGCATAGAAAGGCGCATTAGGTGCCATCAGTTGCGCGATGGTGCGCAAGCACGTATAGAGGGTGTAGTAAGCGGCTTGCTTATCGGCATCCATCTTACCTCCCCAGAAACGTTTGCGGTTGAGACGTACGTACCAGTTGGAGAGGTCGTCTTGGACGAAGTCGGAGATGGCACGTCCTGCTTTAGTGGGCTCGTAGGCTTCGTAGGCTTCGGTCACCTCTAAAATAAGACTATTTAATTTACTTAATATCCATCGGTCAATTTCTGTGAAAGCCCTAGCAGCCTCCTCATTACGGGGGAGGTTGGAGGGGGCTTCCCACTGATCCACATTCGCGTACAAGGCAAAGAATCCGTACGTGTTGTAGAGTGTGCCGAAGAACTTACGGCGAATCTCCTCCACACCTTCGGGATCGAACTTGAGGTTCTCCCATGGGCTGGAGTTAGTGAGCATGTACCAACGCACGGCGTCGGCACCATATTGATGGAGTGCACCAAATGGATCCACGGCATTGCCGAGGCGTTTGGACATCTTGTTACCATTCTTGTCGAGCACGAGACCATTGGAGATAACGTTCTTGTAAGCCACCTTACCTTCAATCATCGTGTGTATAGCATGGAGCGTGAAGAACCATCCACGGGTTTGATCCACACCTTCCGAGATGAAGTCGGCTGTGCGAGGTAGGTCTTGGTTCTCGAAGGGGTAGTGGTTCTGGGCATATGGCATAGCGCCTGAATCGAACCATACATCGATTAGATCCAATTCGCGACGCATCGGTTTGCCCGAAGGCGAAACGAGGATGATATCGTCCACATAGGGACGGTGCAAATCGATAACCGCTGGGTCGTAGTTCTCCTTGGAGTAGTTACCTACTTGATGTTTTGGCCATGGGTTGGCTTTCATGAAGCCTGCTGAGATGGCTTTGTCTATTTCGGCAAAGAGTTCGGCAATGGAACCGATACATAGCTCTTCCTTACCATCCTCGGTACGCCAGATAGGTAGTGGTGTTCCCCAGTAACGAGAACGTGAGAGGTTCCAGTCATTGAGGTTCTCGAGCCACTTGCCAAAACGACCTGTACCCGTCGATTCGGGTTGCCAATGGATGGTGTTGTTGAGGGCAATCATCTCGTCCCGCGCTTGGGTGGAGCGGATGAACCAGCTGTCCAAGGGATAATAAAGGACAGGTTTATCTGTACGCCAGCAGTGGGGATAAGTGTGCACATGTTTCTCGGAGCGGAACATCCGTCCGTCTTGTTTCATCTCGATGCAGAGACGAATATCTAGACTCTCATCTTTCTGTGCAGCCGCTTCGTCATAACGACCATCCACCGTATATTGGGGATCGTAGGCGTTCTTCACCCACTGTCCCGCATACTGGCTGTAGAGGTTGAGGTTGACGTTGTCGTTAACGTAGGTTTCGTCGAGGTCTTCTATCTTCCAGTACTTACCTGTGAAATCGACCATTGGACGGAGACCATAGTTCTTCGTCTTGAGGTACATACCAGGCACACGAGCGGCATCTGCAACTTTCTTATCGTCCGCACCGAAAGTAGGTGCGATATGGACGATACCGGTACCATCTTCGGTGGTCACATAGTCGCCAGGGATAACACGGAAAGGTGTGCCATTTGATGCCTCGTCGAGGGCTACGGGTTTCATCCAAGGGAAGAGTTGCTCGTACTCCATACCCACTAAATCCGAACCCTTTCCTCGCCAAATAACCTTGCAAGACTCCCCCTCGCCTTCGGGAGAGGGGGCTTGGGGGGTGAGGCTATAAGCAGCGAGTCGCGCTTCAGCGAGAATGACGGAGCAGTCTTCCAACTGCACTTCTACGTAGTCAATCTTGGGATGGACACAGAGTGCCGTGTTGGAGGGTAATGTCCAAGGGGTGGTTGTCCACGCGATGAAGTAACGATTGGCAGTGCCTTTGATTTTGAACTTGACGGTGGCGGTGAGGTCTTTGACATCGCGGTAGCAACCGGGTTGGTTGAGTTCGTGGGAAGATAGTCCTGTTCCAGCAGCTGGGGAATAGGGCTGAATGGTGTAACCCTTGTAGAGGTAACCTTTCTTGTATAACTCTTTGAGTAGGTACCACAGTGTCTCGATATACTTGTTATCGTAGGTGATATACGGATTATCTAGATCGACCCAGTAACCCATCTGCTGGGTGAGGGCTGTCCACTCCTTCGTATATTTCATCACCTCGCGACGGCAAGCCGCGTTGTATTCGTCTACACTGATTTTTTTGCCGATATCTTCTTTGGTGATACCGAGCATTTTTTCTACTCCCAATTCAACGGGTAATCCATGGGTATCCCATCCTGCTTTACGACGCACTTCGTAGCCTTGCATCGTTTTGTAACGACAGAAGGTATCTTTGATGGTGCGAGCCAGTACGTGGTGAATACCGGGCATACCATTGGCGGACGGCGGACCTTCAAAGAAAAGGAAAGGCGTGTGTCCCTCGCGCGTGGTAATACTCTTATGGAATAGATCCTCCTTTTCCCATTGAGCTAAGATATCTTGGCTCAGTTGGGGGAGGTTGAGCTGCTTATATTCGTTGAATCGTTTCATATCTACTATACATCCCCCTCTTTGAGAGGGGGCTTGGGGGTGTCTATTTTCTCTTCTTTTCCTCTCCCATCTCTGGATCAACGAGGATACGGCCGCAGAACTCGCAAACGATGATTTTCTTGCGGGTACGGATATCTAACTGACGCTGTGCAGGTACTTTAGCGTGGCAACCACCGCAACTATCACGCTCAATCTTAACGACTGCTAAGCCGTTGCGGGCGTTCTTACGGATACGTTTGAAGGCGGTCAGCAGACGCTCGTCGATATGTTTCTCCAAGTCAGCGGAACGAAGCATCAGTACTTCGGTCTCGGCTTTGGTCTCAGAGAGGATAGTCTCTAACTCGTTCTTTTTCTGATTGAGATCGACGGTGCGGTCTTCAATGTCTTGGATGGTTTTGGCTTTTTCGGCTTGACAGTTTTCGAGGTCAGCGGTGAAGTTCTTAATCTTCTTTTGGCTGAGCTCAATATCGAGTTGTTGGTACTCAATTTCCTTGGTGAGGTTATCGAACTCGCGGTTGTTACGAACATTGTCCTGTTGCTCTTTGTAGCGAGAGATGGAAGCGTTAGCGTTCTCGATGCGCACGCGATGGTCGGAGATTTGGGTCTCCAGGTCTTTCATCTCTTGTTCAATGTTGTCACGACGGGTACGGAGACCTTCTACTTCGTCACCCATGTCCTTTACTTCCTGAGGCAGTTCGCCTGCAAGGGTACGTAAACTGTCAATCTTAGAATCGACTTGCTGTAATTCGTAGAGTGCTTTCAGTTTCTCCTCTACGGTTAACTCTTTTTCTTCTTTCTTTGCCATAATTGTTTGTATTTTTAATTTATTACTAATCGCTTCGCTACTAATCGCACCAGTGGTGCTACTAATCGCCTTCGGCTACTAATCGCTTCGCTACCATATCTGTACGGGCGAGTGGTCTGCCTGAGAAATATACGTCTTGACTTTGCCGCGGAGCAGGTCGGCGAAGATGTCGCGCGTGAAGTGCTCACTAACCCAGTGATCCATATCGATGACTGCGATGCGTCCGTCTGCGGCTTGAAAATCGTGGTACTTGACATCCGCGGTTATGAATGCATCTGCACCTTGCGCGATGGCAGCATCCATGAACTCTGCGCCTGCACCGCCGCAGAGGGCTACTCGTTGGAGTTTGTCTGTTGCGCCTGTGACATAACGCAGGCATGGGGCATTAAAGACCTCTTTGATATGGGCAAGTAGTGCTGCTAACGTCATCGGCTGCGGCAGTTCTCCTATCACACCTAAGCCGTGTGAGTGGTCTTCGGTTGGAACGAGGAGACGATAGTTCGTCACGCCTAAGAGTTCTGCCATGTGTCCACTTACACCATGCAATACGCTATCCATGGACGTGTGGGACGAGTAGATAGCGATATGATGTGCAATAGCCATCTCTACGCAACGCGCCTGTGGGTCTTGCCCGCAGATTTGTTTGAGTCCATGAAAGAGTAGGGGATGATGAGAAATAATCAACTCGCAACCCAGATCAATAGCCTCACGGACGACAGCTTCTGTTATATCTGTCGTCAACAATGCGGCATGTATTTCTGCATTGCGATTACCCACCTGCAGCCCCGAATTATCCCACTCCTCTTGCCAGCCCAGCGGCGCTACAGATTCTATGATATCAATGAGTTCCTTAAGAACCACGTATATTTTTTCATCGTCGGTTGCCCTCTGAGGGAAACCCACGGAAGGGTCTATCCTTTCTTTGCTCCCACGCCCGTCTTGACGGATGCGGTAGCCGCTTTCTGCGTCTTCACTTGCTTAGGTGCAGTTTTGGCTTTTTCTCCTTTTGCTTTCTCGCCCTCTTGCCCGACTGCCTTTTCGCCCTCTTTTCCTTCTTCAATGCTGAAATCGGTGATACCTGCATTAACGAGGATGTTGTACCAGTTAATCAGTTTGCGGATATCGCTGGGGTACACGCGGTCACGGTCAAAGTTGGTGAGCACGGTGCCAAAATAGGTGCGGATAGCGTCGTTGTCTGCATTCTTCGCATCGATGGAGGCAGGCTTGAGGCCTTCCTTCTTACCCAGCAAGGTAAGCACTTCGTTGAGCGCTATATCGTCACCATCGGTGTACATACAAACCTCCGCAAGAGAGATCACTTTATCGCGTGAGTGAGTGGGCATACGTTTGCCGTCCACTAATGATTCAACGATGAGCATGTTATTGCCACGAGAGATGAGCTTGTACAGCCCGGGTTTGCCAGTAATGGCGAGAATAGTCTCAATCATAATTGTATAGTTTTACAAAAAAAGCGCACAAAAGTACTACTTTTTTTTGATATATGCAAATAATTTTGTACTTTTGCACGATTTTTTACTAAAAATGTTGGCATATGTTATGAAAGCAGGTCACTTTGCATCCAGTTCTACGATGGTTCGTTTGCTACTATGGTTTATGATCATGGTGGTATTGACGATGTTGGTGATGGTGTTTTTTTATGCTTGCCCCGACCATACTTCTACCTCGGCACTTAAGGCTTTGCAGTTCTTTCAGACCTGCGCTACGTTTTTGATACCGCCTTTTATAGTGGCTTACCTTTTTAGCGAGCGTCCATTAGCGTGGTTAGGTTGGCGGCAACCTGCGGTAGGTCGCGAGGCGGTGATGGCCACTGTACTCATCGTGGTAGCCATGCCGGGAATCAATTTGTTGGGGTATTGGAACTCGCAATTATCTTTGCCTGATTGTTTGGCACCATTAGAGGCTTTCCTCCAGCGGCAGGAAGAAGCCGCTGCGGCATTGACGGAACGTTTCCTCAACGTACGGGGAATGGGTGCGCTCGCGATCAATATAGTAGTGATGGCGCTCCTACCTGCTTTCGCCGAAGAACTCTCCTTCCGTGGGGTGCTCAATAATATGTTTGCTCCTAGACCTCACCTCGCGATTTGGCTAACTGCCATCATCTTCTCCGCTATCCACATGCAGTTCTATGGTTTTGTGCCACGTATGCTATTGGGTGCCTTGTTTGGATATATGCTGCTATGGACGGGTTCGTTGTGGATACCGATACTGATGCATGCGATCAATAATGGCATTGCCGTTGCGTTTTATTACATAGCCTACCAACAAAACATCGACCCGAACACGATGGATATCATCGGTTCGGGCGATACATTATGGTTAGGGATATTAAGTCTCGTGTTGACGGCTGTCAATATCTATCTTTTTCGCCGTTCGCGAACGATGAACAACGCTTCTTCGCGTATATCTTGAGGTAGGGCGATATTGCGTAACTGAATTGACCTGCACCAACCTGGTACATCGCGTTCCTGTAGGCTGTCAAACACTTCCCGTAATTGGTTATTCTGTTCTGTGGTGTAGTTCTCCGGATCTATACCTGCGAGCGCATCCAATTCCTCGTCGTCGTAATAAATGATCTCGGCATTGGTTTGTAGTAATGTCTCCCGCTCGCAAACGAGGTGCTGCCCGCAACACCCTTCATCAGACGATGTACGATTGACGGATGTACGATTGACGGTTTCGTCCTTCGCTTCCTCGCTTTTCGCTTCCTTCCGTGCCCGTACTTCAAATAGTACGAGAATGAGCACCCCTAATCCTATGAATAATAGTACCTCGATCATATTTTTCTTGGTTTTTCTAGACTTTTCTAGATTTTCTAGAGGTTCTAGAATTTCTAGACCTTCTAGACTATCTAGACAGTCTAGAGTTTCTATAGTTTTCCTTCTTCCTCTAATTTCTTTCTTAGGGCGGTGTTTTCGGCCTTTAGGGCTGCGTTCTCGGCTTCGAGCGCTATGAGACGTTCGTCTTGTCCCTGACGATAGCCCGTCCGTGCCGCATACATCCGCTCTTTTAGGCCACCCTGCGTGACAAATTCTTTTTCTAATTGTTTAATATAACTCGTCATCATCTTATCGGTCATCTTACACAATGTATAGCCAATATTCGCCATCTCTTCATCTGACCATCTTTGGAAGTAAGGTTGATACTCTTCGACTTTATTATGTTCGCGACAAAAACTCAACATCTGGTCATAGCGAGGATGCTTAGCGTCCCATAAGGGCAGTTTATGGGCTGGCAAATAATCCCAAAAGTCTTGTTGAAGTTCCTGAATACTGGCGCGCCCCACATTGAGCAGTTTGAGTTGCATCTCTGTCGAGGTTACCCCATCTACCAACCCTTCAACAATATTTTGCTTGCCAGAACGAGCTGCCTGCACCATCTGATCCACAGTCCGATCACCAAACTTAGGCAGAAACCGTTCGCAGAAAGTAAAGGTCAATTGGTAGAGCACATTGCTTTTTTTGAAAGAAAAACAACTCCTCCCACTTTATCTGCGAATGCAGCACCTTAGGGTAATCGTTACTCGTTGCCATGGTTGTAGTGGTTTGGCTTTAAAATTGTTTGTATTGCATTTTTATCTTTCTAGAATCTCTAGATTTTCTAGACTCTCTAGATTTTCTAGGATCTCTAGAATTTCTAGAACTTCTAGGATTTTCTAGAAAATCGGCTGCAAAGGTACTGCTTTTTTCCCAAATAAGCAAGACTTGTCCCGATTTTTCGGGATTTTTCGCTTGATTATTTGCATATATCAGAAAAAAGTTGTACTTTTGCAGCAAATTTATTTTGGCGTATTATGGCTGAACAAGAAGAAATCAACGTAAAAGCAGCGGAGTATAATGATGATAACATCATCACATTAGACGGATTGGAGCACATCCGCCGCCGTCCGGGTATGTATATCGGTAAACTCGGCGACGGCAGTCACATGGATGATGGTATATATGTGCTAATTAAAGAAACTATCGATAACTCCATCGACGAATACCGTATGGGCGAAGGTAAGGTCATCGAAGTGACCGTGCAAGACGGCAAAGTGCGCGTGCGCGACTATGGTCGTGGTATCCCATTGGGGAAGATGGTAGATGCGGTATCCATCCTCAATACGGGTGGTAAATATGACTCCAAAGCGTTCAAGAAATCTGTCGGATTGAATGGTGTCGGCACCAAAGCCGTCAACGCCCTTAGTTCGGAGTTCTATGTACAGTCCTTCCGCGACGGTATGACCCGTTCGGCTTCATTCAAGGCGGGCAAGATTGTAGAGGATTCGGGCGAACAGCCCTACTCGGGTAACGAGAAACGCGGCACACTCATTGAGTTCACGCCCGACAACTGCAAGGGACTATTCGAGAACTACGCCTTCCGCGACGATTTTATTGAGACGATGCTACGCAACTACGCGTACCTCAATACGGGTTTGACACTGGTCTATAACGGCAAAAAGTTCCTTAGTAAGAACGGCCTTTTCGACCTGCTAACAGAACGTATGACGGTTGATCCACTCTATCCAATCATCCACATTGTGGGCGAGGATATAGAGATTGCCCTCACGCACACCGACCAGCCTGGCGACGAATATTTCTCCTTTGTCAATGGTCAATACACCGTGCAGGGTGGAACCCACCAAGCCGCATACCGTGAAGCCATTGGTCGTACCATCAAGGAGTTTTTCAATAAGAACCAAGAGCTCGCCGATATCCGTAATGGCGTAGTGGGTGCCATTGCTATCAATGTAGAGGAGCCCGTGTTCGAGAGTCAAACGAAGGTCAAACTCGGTTCGACCACGATGTCGCCTAATGGCACGCTGACGGTCAATAAATTCGTGAACGACTTCGTCAAACAGCAACTCGATAACGAACTGCACAAGCAGCCCGAGACAGCGGAGATCATGCTTCAGAAGATTCAGGACTCCGAGAAAGAGCGCAAAGCGATTGCTGCCGTCTCCAAAGGAGCGCGTGAACGCGCCAAGAAGAACCTACTCAATAACCCCAAACTGCGTGACTGCCAGATCCACTATAACGACTCCAAACCCGTCAAGTCCGCCAAGGATGCCGATGACGATTTGCGGCAAGATAGTTGTATCTTCATCACCGAAGGTTTATCTGCGTCGGGCTCGATCACTAAGAGCCGCGATGTCCGCACCCAAGCCGTTTTCTCACTGCGTGGTAAACCGCTGAACTGCTTTGGATTAAGTAAGTCCGTGGTCTATGAGAACGAGGAGTTCAACTGTCTCCAGTCCGCGCTGAACATCGAAGATGGTTTGGACGAATTGCGCTATAACAAAGTGATCATCGCCACCGATGCCGATGTGGACGGTATGCACATCCGTCTACTCATGCTAACCTTCTTCCTGCAGTTCTTCCCTGACCTTGTAAAGAAAGGGCACGTCTATATCCTCCAAACACCCCTTTTCCGCGTCAAGAACAAGCAGGAGATACGCTACTGCTACAGCGAAGAAGAACGGTTGCAGGCACTGGAGCAAGTTAAGAACCCCGAGATCACACGATTCAAAGGATTGGGTGAGATATCCCCCGACGAGTTCAAAGGATTCATCGGACACGAGATCCGTCTCGATCAAGTGACCCTGCGCAAAGAGGACTCCGTCAACGAACTGCTCGCTTACTACATGGGTAAAAACACCCTTGAACGACAGAACTTCATCATCGACAACCTCGTCATCGAGGAGGATGCAGTAGAATAGCCCAATGCTCATCCAAGACCCTAAAATACAAGACCCGATTCTGCACCTCGTAGGGGAGGAGGCAGATAAACTCAACCTCGAGTGCTATGTGATTGGCGGTTGGGTGCGGGACTTGTTGCTTCATCGCGATAGCAAGGATATCGACGTGGTTGTTGTCGGTTCGGGTATCACCTTGGCAGAGGCGGTGGCTAAGCGGTTGGGCAAGGGCGCGCATCTGTCGGTTTTCAAGACCTATGGCACCGCTCAAGTCAAGCGCGGCGAGGTGGAAGTGGAGTTCGTGGGCGCACGCCGCGAGAGTTATCAGCACGATAGCCGTAACCCCATTGTCGAGGATGGCACGCTCGAGGAGGATCAGAATAGACGCGACTTCACCATCAATGCCCTCGCTATCTGCCTCAATGCCAACCGATACGGTGAACTATTAGACCCCTTTGATGGTGTACATGATATGGAGGAGTGCACGATTCGCACGCCCCTCGATCCCGCTATTACTTTCTCCGATGACCCACTACGTATGATGCGCGCAATCCGTTTTGCGTCGCAGTTAGGCTTCTGCTTAGACAACGAGACGTTCGATGCCATCGCGCGGAACAAGGAACGGATGCATATCATCACCAAGGAACGTATCGTCGATGAACTCAATAAGATCATGCTCTCTCGCCGTCCGTCGGTGGGGTGGTTATTGCTTGATAAAACGGGGCTATTGCCCATCATCTTCCCTGAACTGGCTGCCCTAAAGGGCGTCGAGACTAAAGAGGGTCGCGGACATAAGGATGTTTTCCTCCACACATTACGGGTATTGGATAACCTATCGGAGAAATCGGACAATTTGTGGCTGCGCTGGGCAGCATTGCTGCACGATATCGGTAAACCACGTTCGAAAGCATGGGAAGATGGGGTAGGATGGACGTTCCGCAATCATAACTACTTGGGCGCACGGATGTTGCCCAAGATCTTCAAGCACATGAAATTGCCGCAGAACGAGAAGATGGACTATGTCATTAAGATGGTCGATCTGCATATGCGTCCTATCAACCTCATTGAGGACACCGTGACCGATTCGGCGGTGCGCCGTCTGCTCTTCGAAGCTGGGGATGATATCGAGGATTTGATGATGCTCTGTGATGCGGATATTACGTCTCGCAATGAGCAGAAAGTGGAGCGGTATCATCGTAACTACGAGATCCTGCGTCAGAAGATGGTGGACTTAGAGGAACGCGACCGCATCCGTAATTTCCAACCGCCGGTCAAAGGGGAGGAGATTATGCAGTTGCTGCATCTCGAACCATGTGCCTTGGTGGGCGAACTAAAAAGCGCCATCAAGGAGGCTATCCTCGACGGCGCTATTCATAATGATTATAACGAAGCCCTTGCTTATCTGTATAAGCTCGCCAAAGAAAAAGGCTTAGTTTAATAGGTTGCCCCTAAGGGGGAAACCTACGGAAGGGGCTTACTTATATAGGAATCGCTTGATCGAGCGCTTGGGTGTTTTTTCGAATTCTTTATCTACTAACTCGATATCGCTAATCTGCGAGAAAGAGGGTAGTAGTTTATTGAGCTTTTGAAGGTTAGCCTTCATCAGTTCCTTGACTTGTTCCCAGTTTGTTAGGTCTTCGGGGAAAACGATGCCGACTAGTTTGCCTTCGCGTTCTACGACCACGGACTCTACCACGCCGTCGAGCGAGTTGAGTTTATCCTCTATCTCTTCGGGGTAGATGTTCTGCCCACTGGCACCCAGGATCATGTTCTTACAACGACCACGGAGGAAGACATTCCCCTTGCGATCGATGATGCCGATATCACCTGTACGCAACCACCCATCGTCTGTGAAGGCGTTCTCTG
>DCID01000019.1:0-5547 GCA_002315745.1 Bacteroidales bacterium UBA1735
TTTGGCCACATCCCCACAGGAGTGGCATTAACAAGGATATCACAAGTCCGAATAGCGTCTTCTATCCCTTTTGTTCCTGTCTCATTCACCCATTCTCCGTCTTCTATATGCCATATCATCACCTCTCCCTTCAACGCATACCTCACCGCCTTAGCAGCCCCGCCACGACCTAAAATCACAGCCTTTTGAGGCTGATTGGTCAGCATAGGCGCAATCGCTTCTCGAAACCCCATCCAATCGGTATTATATCCCACAAACCGTATGCCATTCATCTCATGCACTACGTGTACCACATTGACTGCCCCTATTTCTTTGGCCACTGGATCGATGCTATCCAATAGGGGTAGGATCGTGCGCTTATAAGGAATAGTCACATTGAATCCGTCTAGCGTCTTACCTGTGGTAGACAGCCATGCTTGCACGTCCTCCGTCTCATATAACCGGTATTGGGCATCTATACCCTCGCGGGCGAACTTCTCCGTGAAGTATTTTTCTGACCACGAGTGTCCCAACTGTTTCCCTATTAATCCGTATTGCTTCATAGTTGTTGCATCCTCTCTGCGAGTTCCGCTACATGCTCAATCTCGGCTTTTGACCAGTGACTCAACTCCTCCCGTACTGCATTGCGTTTAAACTGTGTATCGCTATTGGTCGAGTCCTCTACCCATTGTAGTCCCCGTATATCGCGCAGATAGTGACAAATATACTCATGCGTCGTACACAATAATGGGCGGATTATAGGTATGTTCTTACCTCTAACCTGTAGCGAAGCGTCCTCTAACCTATCACCTGCGAACATGTTGTTCGCTACCGCCCTCATTCCACAAAGCCCATTAACACCACATCCACGTCGGATATTCATGATCACGGTCTCGGCTTGATCATTCTGATGATGTGCCACCGCGATGGCTGCACATCCACTCTCCCGTGCCAACTCATCAAACCACGTATATCGCAGTTCCCGAGCCGCCACCTCCACGCCTACATGCTGCGCCCGCGCGTATGAAAGCGTATCGAATGCACGTACGCGCAATGGAACACCATTGGCCATCCATGCCTGCGGATGGGGTAGTCGTTCTCCGATATGCGCACATAACTCACGTACAAAAGCCTCATCTCGGTCGCTCTCCGCTCCGCGAAGATGGAAGTTGCAGTGCGCAACAATACATTCGTAACCACTTCGTAGTAGCACATCCAATAGTGCGACACTATCGGCACCGCCGCTTACGCAGACCAGTACCTTGTTGCCCTCGTGTAGGAGTTCCTTGTCTCGAATATATTTTTGTACTCGACGTAGCATACGCAAATTAGTGCGCAAAGGTACAACTTTTTTTTCAAATAAGCAAATTTTTACCCTAAAAAATGCAAAACATTTGGCACTTTCAAAAAAAATCCGTACCTTTGCACGTTTTTTTATAACTTGCAACCTGTATGAAATCTCGTATTCTCGAACTCGACCTCACCAAGACTTTTGTCTTAATTGTCACCCTAATTGGTATTCACTCATTCTATGACTTAGTGGACTTAGAAATGCTGGACGTGGCAGATAGTGCCATTGGCTCGGTGCTCAATGTGTTAGGAGGTACTTTTGGTGCACCTATCTTTATGTTCTGCATGGGTGTAACCTTAGGATTCTCCCGTCACCAAACTCCTAAAGATTGGCTGCATCGTGGTATTGAACTTATCACTATCGGTATGGTACTCAATGTACTTCGTTGGGGGACTTTGGCTTTTCACGCGTACGTCGCGCACGAGCCCGAGTTATATAAAGGTTTAGCCATCATCTTTAATGTGGACATCTTGCAGTTTGCGGGTTTGGCATTCATGCTTCTTGCACTCTTGCAGTACTTGCGTGCCAATCATTGGGTTATCTTGTTGGTGGGCGTGGTGCTGAATTTTATCGGCAGTGCCCTTGAGGGCCATTTTACCGACTCGTATGTGGTCAACCAAGCCCTTGGTTATTTCTATCCCACACCTACTTGCTGCTGTTTCCCGTTGTTCAACTGGTTCATTTTCGTAGCAGCGGGTAATATGATGGGGTATTTATACCGCACGATCGACATGCGTCGTTTCTTTGCCATCGCCATTCCTGTGGGTGGTATCATTACAGCCGTTTATATGTATCTTACCATGGTTGCTCAATGGCCGTGCCTGCGCACATTACAAGGCGATTGGGGACTCTATTGGATGAACCCATACGATGCGCTACCAACCGCTTTTGGTGTAGCACCCTTTATGATAGGCGTCTTTTGGCTGTTGGCAAAAATTGTTCCAGATCGTTGGGTACCCATCTTGTCTTATCCATCGCAACATATTAACCAATTCTACTGCGTATCGTGGGTATGGATCATGTGGACTGCTAATATCTTCCTTTTCGTGCCAAAGGCAACGACGGATGCTCAGTTCTTAATTGCTTGGCTCTCCATGATTGCCCTCACGACACTCTCTGTTCTTATCTATGATAAGTGGCTGCAAGCCCGTCTAACACCGCATTTTGAGCGTCACGCTACGGCATGGACTATTGGTGTTTGGATGGCTATCCTCGCCTTCGGTGCCTGGTACTTCACCCACGTTCCTGAACCCTACATTATGCCATATTAAAGATGAAGATATACCAATTTATCCTATGGGTATCCATACTGACCTTATATGGATGTCAGACCACCAAGAAGGACGATTCTTTTGCGTGGAATACAGCATCTGTTTATTTTCTGCTCACCGATCGTTTCTGTAATGGCGATACCACCAATGATCACTCCTATGGGCGTGTTACGGACTATGGTAGTGAGCGATTTAATGCCGCCACTTTCCATGGTGGAGACTATGCTGGCTTGCTTGAAAAGATACAAGATGGCTATTTCACCCGCTTGGGTGTGGACGTGGTATGGCTAACCGATCCGTATGAACAGATCCATGGATGGACTTCCGGTAGTGGTAGTATCAATGATTTTCCGCACTATGGCTATCATGGTTATTATCCGTTGGATTATACCCAAATAGACAAGAACTACGGCACCGTAGCGCAGTTCCGCGCCGTGGTAGATGCGTTGCATAAGCAAGGCATTCGAGTGATGCTCGGGGCGAACATCAACGATGTAGGTTATCCTACTTTTGCGGACGCTAAGGAGCAAAACTACTATCCCGGTTCGGACACGATAGACGACACATGGCGTGTAGATCGAGGTGCTGAATATATGCAATTCATGGGTGATGCGTATGCGTTCCCCGATTGGTTTACAACGGCTTGGCTGCGTCAACCAATGAGCGCAAAGGAATTACGCAACGATCCCGATCGCTCTGTACACGAGACACTCTATGGTTTGCCTGATATGCTAACGGAGAAACACGAATCAGTCACTATCCCCACTTTCTTAAAACGCAAATGGGCACAAGAGGGTAGTGACCATGATGCTTGGACATGGACAGCCATGAAAACCCTTCGTGAGGATGCTGACCTTGCGCCTTCGGATTATCAGATACGTTGGATAGCGGCTTGGGTAGAGGAGTTTGGTATTGATGGATACCGCTGTGATGTGGTGGAGTTTGTGCATCGAGAGCGTTGGGCACAGTTACATCAAGCATGTAACGAGGCATTGAATCGTTGGCGTGCCAAACATCCGGAACAAGCTGCTTCCCAATGGATAGATGAGGTAATGTTCACAGGCGATCATGAAGATGCATATATAACCTATTTACCAGAATACCAAGCAGTCGGATTCTCTTCCATGGTCAATATGCAGTTCCCAAAAGATGGTAATCTCAGAACAATTGCCGCGGTATGGCAGGCGTATGCGGATAGTATGGCAGCACATGCCGATTGGTATCCGTTCTCGTATCTTAATAATGCCTATTTCCGTGACGCAGATATGGAACGCATGGAAGATTGTGCAACTGCTTTTCTATTATCGCCAGGTGCGGTACAGGTCTTCTATGGCGATGAACTGCGTCGGGAGCAAAGCGATGCGCGCCTCAATGTAGATGCTGCACAGGCTTTCCGTTCGGATATGCCGTGGAATAAACTCGAAGAGGAGCAGCCGCTATGGAACCATTTTGCTACTTTATTAGCAGTACGCAAGGCGCATCCTGCTATTGGTAGTGGCAAACAAATCATGTTGGATAGCCTGACAGTTATTCGCGAGACGGAGGAGGATAGGGTACTTATACGCCTCAAACCCAATGGGATAGACACAACTGCTATTCCAAGTAATTGGAAATGCATAGTTAATTTATCTAATTGCGCCATTTTTTTGTAAGAATATTTGCATATATCCAAAATTTATTGTACTTTTGCAGCGAATCTGGCGCAACTTTTATTATTGATGCAGATGTGAGATCTATATAAAACACCGTCGCCGACCGACGTGCACAGCGGGACATAATATAAAAGGCGTTTACTAATGCTTGTTATCGACTAGCTGAAATGTAGGAAGTTTCAAGAGTTTTAGATCGAAACAGGTAAGTGGTAGATGTCCACAGGTGTATTTACGCCCAATAGTGCTAATTCTAGCACTATATCAGGGTTATTATACATGGCGTGGATTTCGGACTGCTTATTCGACTAAAACGGGTTTTTCCTACAACCTCAGCTAGCTACAATTAAATGTCCAAATGGACAGCAATTGCGAGTAACGGCAGAAGCAATCTTGGATGACAGCCATTTTGATTGCTGGAGTGATGGAGTAACAACCAATCCGCGTGTGATTGTTGTGAATAGCGACATATCATTGACCGCCATTTACAACAGTACGCAAGCATCAATCGGCGAAGTCGATAGCCAAACGTCCAAAGTCGAAAGTCAAAAGTTCTTGCGCAACGGCGTGCTTCTCATCGAGCGCAACGGCATCTACTACAATGCCCAAGGGGCGGTAGTGGAATAAGACACAAGACCCCCACCGACTCCCCCTCGAAGGGGGAGAGAAATAATACTTAGCAAAAGAACTGCTCGAATAGGGCAGTTCTTTTTGTAATTTCGATTGCTGCGTGGTACACTTTTCGATTGTTAATTACACTTCTTTGCTTTTTTAGCCCCATAAATCACAAAAATGCAAGAAAAATGCACTTTTTTGCCAAAAAATTTCGTTATATGGAAACTTTTTTGTAATTTTGCACCCGATTTTAATAAAAACAATCCAATGCAAGAAGTAAAACAACTATTTAATGTATTGTATTCTGAAGAAGCCGATGCTTTCTTGTCCGCGCAAACAGACAAGGTAAGAGCCAAAATTCTATATAATGTGATGCGCGCTTCTTATTCCAACGATCCTGAACTATTCAAGAAATTGGAAAACACCGACATTTGGGAGTTTAGGACGCGGTTTGATGGAAAGCAATATCGACTATTGGCATTTTGGGATAAACGCAATAAACAGAACACCCTTGTGGTTGCTACACATGGATTTATCAAAAAGACGCGGAAGACACCCAAACAAGAGATAACCCACGCGGAACAAATTAAAAATCAATATTTTAATGCATAAACTTTGTGACTATGAAATTCTATACACAACAACAAATGGAAGATAAGCACATTGGTGCTATCGGAACGGC
>DCID01000019.1:5612-24220 GCA_002315745.1 Bacteroidales bacterium UBA1735
ATTCGTCAATCTCGTAAGGCGCAAAATCTCTCCCAAGAACAATTGGGGGAAATGGTTGGTGTCCAAAAGGCGCAAATATCACGCGTCGAGAACGGCACGAACCTGACCTTATCCACTATTGCCAAAGTATTCAAGGCTCTTGGGCAAAAAGTCTCTTTAGAAATACCATCCATCGGAAAAGTTGCCCTTTGGTAAACGGCACTCTCCTTATCGAGCGCAACGGTATCTACTACAATGCCCAAGGGGTGGTAGTGGAGTAAGTAAGACCCCCACCGACTCCCCCTCAAAGGGGGAGAGAAATAATACTTAGCAAAAGAACTGCTCAAATAGGGCAGTTCTTTTTGTAATTTCGATTGCTGCGTGGTACACTTTTCGATTGTTAATTACAGGTTATAGTATTACCGCAACGCGGTTGATCTCTGCTAATTTGCGCAGGCGCGAGATGAATGTGGGCTTTTGGCGAATACTCACCATGTCGTATCGGGTCTGCATGTTTAATAGCGGCTCGGCATCCAATTGCAAAGCCTCTGCTAACAACATGGCATATTCTGCCGACAGGGGTCTTTTGCAGTTAAGAATCTCATTCAATACAGAGTAATTAACCCCCATTTCCTTAGCCAACGCACGCTGACTAAGTCCACGATATTCAATCTCCTCCTTCAACAAATCACCAGGATGGGTGGCGTGATTAGGTTGCAAATTATTCGCAATCATGTGCGATTCAACATTAGGTAGTGTGATCATATTACTTATAATGATTAGAGAGTTCAACAATATTACAAATAGTCAGGATGGTCTGGTCTGGTAGTGCTGATAACTCAAATTCAATGCGGTATTTATCGTTCACTCGAATAGAATATAGTCCAGCCTTATCACCTTTCAATGCCTCAAAATGGAGACTTGCGTATTTCTTAAGACCATCGGCATCTTTTACTTCCATAAGCGTATCTACGCGTTTTTGATAGCGAAGGACAATATCGGGTTGAAAACGGTGGCGCTTGTCTGTCGTTTTACCAACATCGTAGAGTTCCTGTAAATATGTCTTATCAAAAGTGACAATCATAACTTTTTCAAAATCGGGTGCAAAATTACAACTTATTTTTCATATTTGCAAATTTGCAAACACTTTTTTGCATTTTTTATGGAAATAAATCTCTATTGATACTGATTTTGAATAAAAAATTAATTCAATACTAGGGAGTTCTAGGCGGTTCTAGGAATGCTGTGCTTGCTTGAGTTTAAGCTGGAGGTCAGCAAGTTGGGCGGACAGGATATCCACCTGACGTTGAAGAAGGGCAGTAGGAGATTGATCCTGCTGCTCTTGCTGTTCCTTAAGTGCTTTCTCAGCTAAGGCTTTGGAACGCTCCTTGGCGGTATGCTCGCGTTGCTGGCGTTGTTTATCCTCAGCGATGACGGCAAGGGCTGCTTGGAGTTGTTCGGGATCGGACTTAAAGATCTTATAGTACTCGGAGATACAGTACCGATCGACACGGCGGTAGGTAGTGCCTTCACAACGGACTGTCCATTCCGCCTTGACGGCAGGGTCGCGGAAAAGGATAGCGACATACTGGGTCGCTGCGCCTAAAGCATGACGCATGGTGTTCTGCGCCTCGGAGAAGGGACCCTTGTAAGGGTGCTGCAGGATATAACTATGCTTGGTACCAAGCGTTTCACGATAAGAGAGATCACTGCCAGTGGCATATTTGCCATGCATGTCCTTGAAGGGGGTAACTAAGTTAAATTGTGCCATATCGATTGAAGATTTGAGATTTTCGATTTGAGATTTTGGATTTTTGATAGGGGACGGGATGCCATTCAGACGCCCTCAAACGCACATCACCGAATTATTATGTTTATTCTACGTTCATCTTACGTTTATCCTACGTTCATCCTACGTTAATTTAGAGTTTGTTTTGGGTTTATCTTATAGTGTATTTTTAATTTGAGTGCAAAGATACAATATTTTTTTGAGATTTGCAAATTTTTTGGAAGATTTTTTGAAGTTTTTGCATGTTTTTGGAAGATTTTTTGCATATATCCGCAAAAAGTAGTACTTTTGCAGCAAAATTGGTATATATTATGACACAGGAAGAGATAGAAGCACGTGTGGAACGCGCAAAAGAACTATTCAAAGAGGGATTTAATTGCTCCCAGTCGGTATTTGCCGCTTGTGCGGATCTGTATGGAATCACGGACGAAAAACTTGCCCTGTGTCTTGCTGCCTCTTTCGGTGGCGGCATCGGACGGATGCGACTAACCTGTGGTGCTGCCTGCGGGATGTTCCTGCTCGAAGGACTACACTCAGGTTCTGCTACCCCGCACGACACGACGGGGAAGGGGGCTAATTACGAGAAAGTACAAGCACTGGCTCAACGATTCCGAGAGGAGAATGGCAGTATCTGCTGTGCGGAGTTGTTGGAGGGTAGTGGAGTAGCGGGTAGGGGAGTAGAGGGGGCTAAGCCTGAGGAACGGACAGCGGAGTATTATAAGAAACGTCCTTGTGTGGAAATGGTGGCATCCGCTGTGCGTATCTACTTGCAGTCCTTAGCCGACTGAGCCGCTTGATGCAGTTGCCACGAATTATACAAATTCTGCCAAACAATATACGCTGCTGCACCTAATGCCGCCATCGGCAAAAGGTACGTCTGTGCCATCCATACGCCTAAGGTCGTATTCTTCTGCCCCATGGCTTGTCCTGCCGTGATACGCGATACACCCGACATCGTCGTCGGTACAGCATCCGGATTGATGACTACATCGCGATAATCCTGTCCACGATTAGGTGCAGGCCAATGTTTTCCCACTACATGCCCGATATAGAACTGACCCACACAGGTCACCGCCGCGCCGATGGCTAACCATAACACCATCGAGAGCGTGAATTCGGTATGGAGCATCGTATCCGTGATATTCGCCATCAATATAACGAGCGAACACGCCCATAAATAGAAGGGCACTTGTGCCCATTGTGTAGAGAGGTGAAAACGCTTGTCCGAACCCAAGGCGTGTTGACGGGCATCATAGATAAGACGCACTAACCAGGCTGCCACAAAAGGACTCAATAGCAATGGACTAACCTTGCGCAGAATAAGCCACGAGGCGGTCGCAAAGGACAAGCCTGCTTCATTATAGATAAGCGGAAAAAACAAAGGTACCACAATCGCCGTACTTAGATTAGATAGAATCGTGAACGCTGTCAAGTTCTGAATACTGCCACCCAGTTTCCCCGCAATAATGGGCGCTGCCGTTGCGGTTGGCATAATCAAGCAGAGCATCAATCCTTGCGAAACCTCAGGTGTGATAGTGGGAAAGATGTTTCGCATTATTTCTAATAAATAATAAACACCAATCGCCAATCCCAACTGCAATCCCAGCACGATCCAATGCCATCGATGTAGGCGCAGATCTATGGGGTTGATCTTGCAGAAAGTGAAGAACAACATTAAAAAAATGAGCCACGGCAAGAGTGGGGACAAGTGCCTAAAAATAGGGAATGCCACCACGCCCAACAGCATCGAGGCGGGCAATGCCCATCGATCAATTTTTGTGAATAAGGGTGAGTCCATCGCGAATAGGAATAATGACTTTTTCTAAACGGGGATCGTTGGCAACTTGGTCGTTAAAAGCACGGAGACCGATCGTCTGCTTCTCTTTATCGTAAGCCGGATCTACTACATGCCCGTCCCATAGCACATTATCTGCCAATATCCACCCACCTGCACGCACGTGCGGGTACAATAAATCTAAATAGGTGCAGTACTCACGCTTATCAGCATCAATGAAGACGAGGTCAAAAGAACCACAACCATAACCACAACCATAACTATAACCATAACCACAACCATAACTTTCTTTGGCGAGGATTTCTTTTGCATCGCCCATCAATAATCTAATCTTGTTGCCTAAGGGCGAGAGAGAAAGGTTATGGCGAATCGTATCTTCTAACTCATCATTATGCTCAATCGTCACTAACTCGCCGTCCTCCGTCAGCCCTTCCGCTAAGCACAAAGCCGAATAGCCCGTGAACGTACCCAATTCTAAAATACGATGCGGACGAATCATCTGCGACAGCATACTCAGCAGCCGACCCTGTACATGACCCGACAGCATGTGTGGGTTCAAAACATGCAAATTCGTGGACTGATTGATTTGTGACAAAATGTCACTTTCAGGCGACGAATGTTGCTCAATATAGTCTTCTAATGTCATAATTAACGACAGATTTAACAAAATTTGCGACAAAAGTACAAAAAAACTTGCATATTTCAAAAAAAAAGTGTACTTTTGCACACAATTTTAAGAAATAATATAATTTTGCAACCATACTATGGAAAAAATTGACGATTTAGACCGCAAGATTTTGCGGATTATTACCAAAAATGCCCGCACACCTTTTAAAGATGTTGCCGAGGTGTGTGGCGTGAGCCGTGCTGCTATTCATCAGCGCGTATCTAAGATGTTAGAGAATGGCACCATCATGGGCTCAGGCTACCAAGTTAACCCTAAGATGCTCGGTTATAGCCTCTGTGTGATCATTGGTATCACCTTGGAGAAAGGCTCTATGTACAACGCTGTACTTGGTGAGATCCAGAAGATCCCAGAAGTGGTCGAAACCCATTTCACCCTTGGTGCATACGGCATGATCGTGAAGATGTATGCGAAAGATGACCAAGACCTGATGCGTATCCTCAATAGCCGTATCCAATCCATCGACGGCGTAGCCAACACCGAGACACTGACTTGCTTGGATGAGCGTATTAATAGAGGCTTGCCCATCGAATAATCACTTTCGGTACTGGATCACAAAGAGACCGGAAAACTCAACAAATACTTATTACCGAGATCCCTGCCTATCAATGGCGTGCCGATACTCGCCTGCGATGACACTCTCCGGAGCCGAGCGGTGGAGGTGGTCGGATTACAAAGAGACGGTACATCTCAAATCCTGTCTTCAGGAGTTTTCTCGCGTAAAGTGATTCGGTACCGGATTTTTTGGTTGTCGAGCAACAAAAAAACAGTTGAAAGAGTTCTAAAAGTTTAAAGAGTTCAAGAGTAAAAAGAAATGAATAAGAAAATTATCCTAACAGGCGATCGTCCAACAGGACGCTTACATATAGGTCACTACGTAGGCTCACTCCGTCGTCGTGTGGAGTTGCAGAACTCGGGCGAGTTTGACGATGTACTCATCATGATTGCCGATGCGCAAGCATTGACCGATAATGCCGATAACCCCGAGAAGATTCGTCAGAACGTGCTACAAGTGGCACTCGATTACCTCTCTGCAGGCTTAGACCCTAAGAAATGTCATATCTTCGTGCAATCTGCTGTACCCGAATTGACCGAATTGTCGTTCTACTTCATGAACCTCGTTACCGTCAGCCGCGTACAACGCAATCCAACCGTTAAGACGGAGATAAAAATGCGTAATTTTGAGGCAGATATACCCGCTGGCTTCTTCTGCTATCCTATCTCCCAAGCCGCCGATATCACACTTTTCCATGGTACGGTAGTGCCCGCAGGCGAAGATCAGAAGCCAATGATTGAACTGACCAACGAGATCGTTCGTCGCTTCAATAAAACCTATGGCGAGGTACTCAACGAGTGCCAGATCCTCCTACCACAACAGGCGGCATGTCTGCGCCTGCCCGGTACAGATGGCAAAGCGAAGATGTCCAAGTCATTGGGTAACTGCATTTATCTCTCCGATACTGCCAAGGAACTGAAAAATCATGTCAACTCTATGTTCACCGACCCACAGCACTTGACTATCGACGATCCTGGACACTTGGAGGGTAATGCTGTCTTTACCTACTTAGACGCGTTTGCTACGGACGAAGACTTTGCGAAGTTCTTGCCCGACTATAAGAACCTCGACGAACTTAAGGCACACTATACCCGCGGTGGGTTAGGGGATGGTACGTGTAAGAAATTTCTCTATAACGTCCTCAATGACCGCTTAGAGCCTATCCGCACCCGTCGTGCTGAGTTGGAACAAAACCTCGACTATGTCTATGAAGTCCTACGCGAAGGTACGGAATATGCCCGTCAAATCGGTCGTCAAACCCTCTCCGAAGTGCGTCACGCCATGCAAATAGACTACTTCGAGGATCCTAACTTTATCCAAGAACAAAAGAAACAAATTGGCCAAAACAAATGAAATATTTCTTAGGCATAATAGGTGGAGGCGTTGCAGGCTATACAGCAGCAGCCAAAGCCATCGAAGCGGGCAAGAACGTACTACTCTTTGAACAAAACACCTTAGGCGGTACATGCCTGAATGTAGGCTGCATCCCTACAAAGACGCTGCTATATAGTGCTAAGCAGTATTACAACGCTATCCATGCCGACAAATATGGTGTGAACGCAGAGCAAGTGTCGTTCGATTACACGAAGATCCAACAACGTAAGACGAAAGTTATTCGCAAACTTGTGGCAGGCGTTAAAGCTAAGCTCAATAGTGAACTGTGCACCATAGTTAGTGGCAGCGCAAGCCTCACCCCCTGCACCCCCTCTCCCAAAGGCGAGGGGGATATTAAGTATGTGATTAGTTGCAACGGCGAGACCTACGAGGTGGAGAATCTGCTGATTTGCACAGGCTCGACAAACTTTGTACCACCCATTCCTGGCATCCAAGATAACCCTTGCGTCTGGGATTCTACCTTAGCCCTCGAAGCCAAAGAGTTACCTTCCTCCATCGCCATCGTAGGTGGTGGTGTTATCGGTATGGAATTTGCTACCCTCTATCACGAATTAGGCGTTCCTGTCACCGTCATCGAGGCCATGCCTACTATCCTGCCTAACCTAGACCAAGAGGTGGTGGCTATCCTGCGAGAGAAATACGAAAAAGCAAGTATCCGCATTCTCACCAACACGAAAGTAAAAAGCCTCACCCCCCTGACCCCCTCTCCTGAAGGCGAGGGGGAGTGCGTGATTCATTGCGCAACCGCAGATGGGGAGAATATAGAGGTGCAAGCAGCCAAAGTGCTTATCTCTGTCGGTCGTCGGGCAAACATACAAGGCCTAGAAGCCCTAACCGAACTCGAATACAACCGCGGCGCCATCGTCGTGGATGACTTCATGAAGACCAATCTCCCTAATGTCTATGCCGCCGGCGATGTGACAGGTAAAATCATGCTGGCGCATGTAGCAAGCCGTCAAGCCGAAGTGGCGGTTGGTCGTATGCTCAAACAGATACCATTACAACGTATCGCCTACAATGCTATTCCATCGGTTGTCTATACGAACCCCGAGATCGCATCTGTGGGTATAACCGAGGATGTGATGGACTGCGAGGTGCATCGGCTACCAATGACTTATAGCGGACGATTTGTGGCGGAAAACGAAGGCGAGACAGGGCTCTGTAAGATGCTCATCGATAAGAAATCTAAGGCGGTCATGGGAGTTCACATGATTGGTAACCCCTGTTCGGAATTCGTCGCTGCCGCCTCTTTCGCGGTACGTATGGGTTACACAGTCGCCGAGTTCCAACAAGTAGTCTTCCCGCATCCCACCGTCTCTGAGATCCTCAAAGAAGTGTTATGAACGAACTGCAAACACAGATACGCGCCTTAGCGCAGCAAAAACATGCCATCATCATGGCACACTACTACTGCCGACCCGAAGTACAAGAAGTGGCAGACTTTATCGGTGACTCCTTGGCACTCGCACAACAGGCGCAGAAGACTGATGCCGACATTATCGTTATGTGTGGCGTGCATTTCATGGCAGAGACAGCGGCTATCCTTTGTCCGAACAAGAAAGTGCTTATCCCTGACCCTACAGCAGGCTGCTCCTTGGCAGATAGTTGTCAGGCATCCGACCTTGCTGCATGGAAAGCGCAACATCCTGGTTATAAGGTTATTTCATACGTCAATACCTCTGCGGCGGTCAAAGCCCTCTCCGATATAGTAGTTACCAGCAGCAATGCCTTGCGTGTGGTTAACTCCTTTGATTCCAACGAACATCTACTTTTCAATCCCGACTGCCACTTAGGCGCATACATCAATGCTAAGACATGCCGACAGATGGAGTTATGGAATGGCGGCTGTCATGTGCATTCCCGATTCTCGGAGGCGAGTGTTATCGCCTTGAAACAAGCGCACCCACAAGCGCCCGTCCTTGCGCATCCGGAGTGTCCACAATCTATTCTTGACCATAGTGACATCATCGGTTCGACACAAGCGCTGCTCAACTACGTACGCGAACATGCCGAAATAAAGGAGTTTATTATCGCTACCGAACCAGGAGTCATCTTTAAAATGCAGCAGGCACAACCATCTGCCGCTTTCTATCCCGTTGCAGGCGAAGGAGTAGGGGACTGCAATACTTGCGAGTATATGCGTCAGAATACTCTCCAAAAACTATATTCTTGCCTTGCTAATGAAACGAATATCGTTCAAGTAGATCCTCTATTAGCCCAACAAGCCCTCCAACCTATACAACGGATGTTGTCTATATCGTAAATCCGTACATCGTCAATGAACAAAGTGCTAATCGCTATGTCGGGTGGCATCGATTCCACCGCCGCCGCCTTGCTTCTACAAGAGCAAGGCTACGAACTGATTGGCTGCACGTTCCGCACCCGCTACACGACTGAGGCTTCCTTGCAGGCGGCAAAAGACTTGGCGCAGTCATTGGGCATAGAGCACCATATCCTCGACTTAGACGAACCCTTCGAACGCGATATAGTAGGTTATTTTCGCCATGAGTACTTGGCGGGACGCACACCTAATCCTTGCGTCGTTTGTAACCGCCTCATTAAGTTTGGTCGCTTGATGGACGAAGCCAATCGCTTAGGTTGCGATCGTATTGCTACGGGGCATTATGCTCGTATCGTTTCCAACGAAACGGGTATCTTCCTCGCTCGTGCCAAGGACGAGAAGAAGGATCAGACATATTTCCTTTGGCAACTGACCGAAGAACAACTCTCGCGCATCCTCTTTCCCTTAGGAGATTACACCAAACAGGAGATCCGTGATTACCTCTCCACCAAAGGCTATAACGACCTCGCACACAAGGGCGAGAGTCAGGATATTTGTTTCATTCACGACGATTATCGCACCTTCTTAAACATCCCTAACCAGCCAGGTAACTACCTTAATCAAGAGGGACAAATAGTTGGTCAACATAGTGGTTATACCAACTACACCATCGGCCAACGTAAGGGCCTTGGAATAGCTTTAGGCAAGCCTGCTTTTGTAACGGATATCAATGCTGAGCATAACGAAGTAAGGGTAGGGGATTATGAAGCCCTACTTCGCACGGAAATTATTATCCATCATACTATTTTTCGTGGTGATTCTACGCGTCCTGTCCAAGCCCAGATTCGTTACCGTAGTCATCCTACAGAGGCGACAATAATCACCCAAGACGGTTTCCTCTCAACAGGGAAGCCCACGGAAGGGGTTTCTCTCAACTTCCGCGAACCTGTCTGGGCTCCGACACCAGGCCAATCGGTCGTTATCTATCAAGACCATCTCCTCGTGGGTGGTGGGATAATATAATCCCTTTACTTGTGATAGATTTATCTATCAATTTGTTTTTTTTGACAAATTTATTTGCATATTCCAAAATAAAGTAGTATCTTTGCGCCAAATTTGCGTTTTGGAATATGAAAGCATTTGTTTTCCCTGGACAAGGGGCTCAATTTACTGGGATGGGTAAGGATTTGTACGAGGCTTACCCTATGGCAAAAGACTTATTCGAACAAGCCAACGATATCTTAGGTTTTCGCATTACCGACATCATGTTTGATGGTGATGCGGCAGAACTTAAACAAACCCGCGTTACACAACCTGCGGTCTTTCTGCATTCTGTTATTGCTAGTCGCGTGATGACTATTGCCGAACCGAACATGGTGGCAGGTCATAGCTTAGGCGAGTATTCTGCCTTAGTATCTTGTGGCTGCTTGGAGTTTGAAGATGCTCTTAAACTTGTCTCCAAACGTGCAGCAGCTATGCAACGTGCGTGCGAACAGCAGCCTTCAACAATGGCCGCTATCTTAGGTATGGAGGATGCTCGTGTGGATGAGTTATGCCAACAGATAAGTGGAGACGTAGTTGTTGCTGCTAATTTCAACTGCCCTGGACAAGTAGTCATTTCTGGCTCACTGAGAGGCGTAGAACGCGCTTGCGAATTACTCAAAGAGAAAGGGGCTAAACGTGCCATCGGACTGCAAGTAGGTGGAGCATTCCATTCACCACTCATGCAACCCGCTGCCGAGGAACTGCAAGAAGCTATCCTAAGTACGACATTCCATGTGCCTCATTGCCCGATCTATCAGAATGTGAACGCCTATCCGCAACAGGATCCTGAGGCAATACGGCAGAATCTACTGCTGCAATTAACAGCTCCTGTACGCTGGACGCAAACGATACGGAACATGATCGTCGATGGCGCCACCGAATTCTACGAATATGGCCCGGGAGACGTACTCAAAGGCCTGATTCGAAAGATTGATCCATCCGTACAAATCGGGTAGGGGATGAAAAATTTGAAAATGTGAAAATTTGAAAATTATACAATGTATAGAACAGTAACTTGTGGTGAGCTTAGACTTGCCGATGTATCAAAAACGGTCACTCTCGCCGGATGGGTTCAGCGAATCCGTAAAATGGGAGGCATGACGTTTATCGACCTACGTGACCGCTATGGTATCACGCAATTGGCTTTCAATCAGGGAACTGATGCCTTTGAACAAGCCAATGGGCTCGGAAGAGAGTTTGTGCTTCAAGTCACAGGAAAAGTCATTGAACGCCAGTCCAAAAACCCACAGATGCCGACGGGAGAGATAGAGATAGATGTTCAAGAACTGAATATCCTCAATCCCGCTGTTACTCCGCCTTTCACCATTGAAGATGAAACAGATGGCGGTGACGATCTGCGCATGAAATATCGCTATCTCGACTTACGCCGTTCGTGCGTGCGTAAGAACCTTGAACTGCGTCATCGTATGGCATTCGAAGTACGTCGTTACTTGGACGAACAAGGCTTTTTAGAAGTAGAAACACCCGTGCTGGTGAACTCAACGCCAGAAGGAGCACGCGACTTCGTGGTACCCAGCCGCATGAACCCTGGGCAATTCTATGCATTACCACAAAGCCCCCAAATCCTCAAACAGTTGCTGATGGTGAGCGGTTTTGACCGTTACTTCCAGATTGTTAAGTGCTTCCGCGACGAAGACCTACGTGCCGATCGCCAACCTGAGTTTACCCAGATAGATTGCGAGATGTCGTTCGTTCAGCAGGAAGATATCCTCAATATGTTCGAGGGCATGAGCCGCCATCTATTCAAGACAATACTGAACATCGATCTGCCTAAACTACCACGTATGACATGGGCAGACGCTATGAAGTATTATGGTAGCGATAAACCCGACACACGTTTCGACATGAAGTTTGTGGAACTGCAAGACATCTTCCACGCTGCCGAAGCTAACAAAGCCGAAGAGGAGCGTTTCAGCGTGTTCGCTAATGCTGCCTATATAGGCGGTATATGTGCCACAGGATGTGCAACTTACACTCGTAAACAGTTGGATCAATTGACCGACTTTGTTAAACGTCCACAAGTAGGTGCAAAAGGCCTCGTTTACGCTAGGGTAGAGGAGGACGGAAGCGTTAAATCGAGTGTAGATAAGTTCTATACACAGGAGGTTCTGCAAGCCGTAGCCAAAGAAATGAATGCTCAGAAAGGCGATTTGTTGCTTATTCTGTGTGGTGAAGACGCTATGAAGACTCGCAAACAGTTGTCCGAGTTGCGTTTAGAGATGGGACGTCAGTTAGGTCTGCGTGACCCGAAGAAGTTCTCGTGCTTATGGGTGATCGATTTCCCCATGTACGAGTGGTCAGACGAAGAGAATCGTTTGATGGCTATGCACCATCCATTTACAAGCCCGAAACCCGAAGATATACCTCTAATGGACACCGATCCCGCGAGCGTGCGCGCCAACGCGTATGATATGGTCATCAATGGTGTCGAAGTTGGTGGTGGTTCGATTCGTATCCACGACGCTAAGTTGCAGGAGAAAACATTTGAGATCCTCGGTTTTACGCCTGAACAAGCACAGACAAAGTTTGGCTTCCTGATGAACGCATTCAAATACGGAGCGCCACCTCACGGAGGTTTGGCTTATGGTCTTGACCGATTCGTTAGTCTGTTCGCTGGACTTGACAGCATTCGTGACTGCATCGCGTTCCCAAAGAATAACCAAGGCCGTGATGTGATGTTAGGCGCTCCTGGTCTGTTAGACCCTGTACAATTAGACGAACTCCAATTAGATGTGCGTAAAAAACCACAGGCTTAATGTGGTCTAATTGGGATTATGTAAAATAATATATTTTGAATGAACTATAATTTAGACAAGATATTACGATCGGCAGAGAACAATGAAGATAAACTGATCTCCCTAGTCAGCGGTACAGAGGCACAGCGCAACGAGGATATCAAAGATGATGATGTGATGAGTGTGCTACCCTTGCGTAACCGCGTGCTGTTTCCAGGCACGTTGCTTACTGTGACCGTATCGCGCCCAAAATCGTTGAGACTGGTTAAGAACGCGTACGAACAGGAGAAATACTTAGCCGTTTGTTGCCAAAAAGAAAAAGATATTCAAGACCCAACATCCAACGACCTGTACCCCTTGGGCACAGCCGCTCGTGTGGCTCGTGTTCTAGATATGCCCGATCAGAGTGTCCTTATTATATTAGAGGGCATTGAGCGTATTGAGGTTAAGGAATTTGTTACCAACAAGCAGAACACCATCAAAGCGGTCATTCGTGTCCGTCCAGAGCAGTTCCCTAAGCGTGGTGATAAGGAGTTCATCGCCTTGGTGAGCAGCATCAAAGACACAAGTCTCAAGATTGTACAACAGTCGGAGAATATGTCGCCAGAAGCAGGACTGACCGTTCGCAGTATCGATCACGCACCTACCCTCGTTAACTTTATCTGCGTTAACTTCGGTATCAGTATCGAAGACAAGCAGATGCTACTCGATTGTGATACCATCAGTAACCGTGCTTTCAAACTCTTAGAGATCCTCAATAAGGAACTGCAAATGCTTGAAATGAAAGCCGATATCCAGTCTAAAACGAAGGAAGATATTGACAAAGAACAACGCGAATACTATTTACACCACCAGTTAGAGGCTATTCACAGGGAACTAGGCGATTCGGGCGAACAAGTTATTAAGGAACTGACCGAACGAGCAAGCCAAAAACATTGGAGTGAAGCCGCACAGAAAGTGTTTGATAAAGAGATTGATAAACTGCGTTTTATCTCTACCCATTCGCCTGAATATTCGACCATACAGAACTACTTAGACACGATGCTCGATCTGCCTTGGAACGAGTATTCGGAGGATAACTATGATATCCGCAACGCCCAACAGGTACTCGATCGTGATCACTATGGTTTGGAGAAAGTAAAAGAACGTATCATTGAGTACCTCGCCGTCCTGAAACAGAAAGCAACCGATGCGGAGAAACGTAAGACAAAGAAAGACTTCAAAGCCCCTATCCTATGTCTTTATGGCCCTCCAGGTGTAGGTAAGACTAGTCTTGGTAAGTCTGTGGCAGAGGCATTGGGACGTAAATATGCGCGTATCAGTTTAGGTGGTTTGCATGATGAAGCAGAGATTCGGGGACATCGTAAGACCTATATTGGTGCTATGCCTGGACGAATCATTGAAAACTTACGCAAGGTACAAACTTCTAATCCGGTGTTTGTATTGGACGAAGTAGATAAAATTGGTGCCGACTACAAAGGAGATCCAACTTCCGCCTTGCTTGAAGTGCTTGACCCTGAGCAGAATAGCACGTTCCACGATAACTACTTAGATATCGATTATGACCTAAGCAAAGTGCTGTTTATCGCCACTGCCAACTCATTAGATAGTATTCCACGTCCCCTACTCGACCGTATGGAACTCATTGAGATGACAGGTTATCTGCAAGAGGAAAAAGTGGAGATAGCCAAGCGGCATCTTATTCCGAAGGAGTTAGAGAACCACGGAATCAAAACGACACAAATGCGGTTAACAAAGGATGTATTAGACACATTGATAGATCATTACACCCGCGAGTCAGGTGTGCGTTCGTTGGAGCGTCAGATTGCAACGATCTGCCGTAAGATAGTGACGAAGATAGCTTTGGAGGAGGAATATAATGTATCTGTCACCAAAGAAGATTTGATCACCTATTTGGGCAAGCAACGCTTCTCGCGCGACGCGTACGAAACCAATAAATATATAGGCGTAGTCACTGGCTTAGCATGGACACAAGTCGGTGGTGAAATACTCTTTATAGAGACCTCTCTGTCACCTGCCAAGACCCCTACCCTCACGATGACGGGTAATCTCGGTGATGTGATGAAGGAGAGTGCAACCATCGCATTGGGTTACATCAAAGCCCATGCCGATCAGTTTGGCATCTCGCGCAAGGAAATAGAGACCCATTCGGTACATATACACGTGCCAGAAGGGGCTATTCCGAAAGATGGTCCATCAGCAGGTATCACCATGACGACGGCACTCGTCTCGGCGTTCACCAAACGCAAAGTACGTGCTCGCATCGCCATGACAGGAGAGATGACATTGCGCGGAAAGGTGCTACCTATCGGCGGTGTGAAAGAGAAAATATTAGCTGCCAAACGAGCAGGGATAACGGATTTGGTGCTCTGTCACGAGAATCAGAAAGATGTGGACGACATACCTGCTATCTACCTCAAAGGACTACACTTCCACTATGTGAAAGACATACAGGAAGTGATTGATTTTGCATTAGTATAATTCATATATTCGTTTAACAACATTAAATTTATTAAGTTATGAAACCAAGTCATATTGAACATCTTGGAATTGCAGTAACAAGTATTGAAGAGGCATTGCCTTTCTTCGAGTTTTTAACCGGTGACAAATGCTACGCTATTGAAGAGGTAGCAGACCAAAAAGTTCGTACCGCCTTCTTCAAGGTAGGTCAAACCAAGATCGAGTTGCTCGAGCCCACTTGCCCCGAGTCCACGATTGCTAAGTTCATTGAGAAAAATGGTGGTCGCGGTGGTGTGCACCACGTGGCTTTCAACGTAGAGAACGTGGCTGACGCTTTGGCAGAAGCTAAAGCAGCAGGCCTCCAACTTATCGACGAGGCTCCTCGCAAAGGTGCTGAGAACCTGATGATTGCATTCTTGCATCCGAAGAGCACCAAGGGTATCTTGACTGAACTTTGTCAGCAACCTCGCTAAATTTTCCAATTTTTAAATTTACAAATTTACAATGGATACTGAGAAGTTACAAAAACTAGTGGATAACCGCGCCAAAGCAATGGCTGGCGGCGGTGAAACCGCTGTACAAAAGCATCACGAGAAAGGATGCTATACTTGCCGTGAGCGCATTAACATGCTGCTCGATGAAGGTTCATTTGAAGAAGTGAACATGTTCCTAACCCACCGTTGCCACGACTTCGGTATGGAGAATAAAGTGTTCTTAGGCGACGGCGTTGCTGTTGGTTCGGGTACGATCGACGGCCGTCTCGTTTATGTATTCGCTCAAGACGCTACCGTCATTGGTGGTTCGCTCTCTGAGACGATGGCACTTAAGATATGCAATGTCATGGATATGGCTATGAAAATGGGTGCACCTATTATCGGTCTCAACGACTCAGGTGGTGCTCGTATTCAAGAAGGTGCTTGCGCCTTAGCAGGTTACGCGGAGATCTTTGAGCGTAATATCCTCGCTTCAGGTGTTGTGCCTCAGATCAGCGTCATTTTTGGCCCTTGCGCTGGTGGTGCTGTGTATAGCCCTGCTTTGACAGACTTCATTATGATGACTGAGCAAAACTCGTATATGTTCATCACGGGTCCAAAAGTAGTAAAGAGCGTAACGGGCGAAGATGTATCCGTAGAGCAACTTGGTGGCGCTAACGTACATGCTACTAAGTCGGGTGTTACCCACTTTGTGGCTCCTACCGAGGAGGAAGCGGTTGCTATGGTACGCAAACTCGTTTCGTTTATTCCTCAAAACAATATGGAGGAAGCACCTCTGCTGGAATGTAACGACGATCCTATGCGTATTGAAGAGGCATTGAACGATATTGTACCTGCTGATCCTAATAAACCTTACAACATGAAGGATATCATCAATCTCATTGTGGATGATGGTGACTTCTTTGAGGTGCAGAAAGACTACGCGAAGAATATTATCTGCGGTTTTGCTCGTTTCAATGGTCGTTCGACAGGTATTATCGCTAACCAACCTTCTTGGTTAGCAGGTGTGTTAGACTGCGACGCTAGCCGTAAAGCCGCTCGTTTCGTACGTTTCTGCGACGCATTTAATATCCAGATCCTGACCCTTGTGGATGTTCCTGGTTTCCTTTGCGGAACAGGTCAAGAGTATGCAGGTATCATCGATCACGGAGCAAAATTGATGTTTGCATACGGCGAAGCGACTGTGCCTAAGGTAACCATCACCGTTCGCAAGTCCTATGGTGGATCGCATATCGTAATGAGTTGCAAACAGTTACGTGGTGACTCTTGCTACGCATGGCCAAATGCAGAGATTGCTGTGATGGGTGCTAGCGGAGCAGTAGGTGTGCTGCAAGCCAAAGCGCTCAAAGCCATCGAAGATCCCGAAGAGAAGAAGAAGTTTATTGCTGAGAAGGAAGCAGAGTATAAGGATCTGTTTGCCAGTCCTTATCAGGCAGCTAACCGCGGTTATATCGACGACGTGATCGAGCCATGCCACACACGTGCTCGTATCATCAACGCCTTCGAGAAACTGCAAACTAAGCGCCTCACCAACCCCGCTAAGAAGCACAGCAATATACCTCTGTAATAGTTTAAAGTTTAAAGTTTAAAGTTTAAAGACATGACGCTTTTAGCTATAACAAGTCAAACATGGTTCGTCACTGGTCTCGGTTTTGGGATGGTGTTGGTACTATTGTTTGTATTTGTATATATAATGAAAGGATTAGGTTGGATCATGCAACCGCATAAGACGGCGCAACCCACCCCATCCGATGAGTCCACGAAGGTGGCTGTTGCTACATCCGTAGCGTTAGCACAGAGTGACGATGACGAGGCAGCGGTTGCCTACGCTCTCCACCTGTACTACCACGCACACGATGTGGAGCCACCTCATCTCACGCTCCATGCTCACCACTCGATGTGGAATAATAATTTGTAATAATCCCTAGAACATCTAGAAAATCTAGAACATCTAGACAAAATTAGTAAAAGAAATGAAAGAGTTTAATTTTAAGATCAACGGCGTAGAGTACAAAACTGCCGTAGAAGAAATAGAAGGTGGTATCACCGAAGTAACTGTTAATGGTAAGAAATACCAAGTTGAGATGGAGAAGAAAGCAGCTCCCGTGAAAGTGGCTGCACCAGCTGCTCCTAAGGCAGCACCCGCTGCTGCTCCTGCTGCTAAGTCCGCAGCTGCTCCTGTGGCTGGTGGTGTGCAAGTAAAGAGCCCACTACCTGGTTCCGTCATCAAAGTGATGGTAAGCGAAGGTCAGGCTGTGAAGAAAGGTGATGTTCTTCTACAATTGGAGTCCATGAAGATGGCTAACGATATCGCTGCTGAATGTGACGGTACCGTTAAGCAGATCGCTGTGACTGCTGGTCAAAATGTAATGCAGGATGACCTGCTCGTAGTATTGGGCTAAGATGGAAGATGTATTGATATTTTTCCAGCAGATGGGATTTATGAACATCGATTGGCGTCAGGCTGTGATGCTACTGGTGTCCTTCTTCCTACTCTACTTGGCTATTAAGAAGCAATATGAGCCCCTCTTGTTGCTGCCAATTGCCTTTGGTATGTTGCTCACCAACCTCCCTGGCGCTGGTATGTTCCACCAAGAGTTATGGGATGCTTTCCTCAATCCTGATAGTCCTGCTTTTCATAGTTATGGTGCTATCTTGAAGGAAGGAGGCTTGCTTGATGTCCTATATATCGGTGTCAAAGCAGGTGTTTATCCTTGCTTAATCTTCATTGGTGTAGGTGCAATGACCGATTTTGGTCCATTGATTGCCAACCCTAAGTCGTTTATGTTAGGTGCTGCCGCGCAGTTAGGTATCTTCGTTACTTTCCTGTGTGCGAACTGGATGGGCTTCACGCCCGCAGAGGCAGGTTCGATCGGTATCATCGGTGGTGCAGATGGACCTACATCCATCTTCTTAACTACAAAGTTGGCGCCCCATTTATTGGGTCCAATCGCCATTGCCGCTTATTCGTATATGGCATTAGTTCCCGTTATCCAACCGCCTATCATGAAGGCATTGACCACTGAGAAAGAGCGTCGTATCAAGATGAAACAACTCCGTTCGGTATCGAAGACAGAGAAGATTGTTTTCCCAATCATCATTACCGCTATTGTATCGCTGATTTTACCTGATGCAGCTCCGCTGATTGGTTGCTTGATGTTAGGTAACTTGATGAAAGAGTGCGGCGTAGTTGATCGTCTCAGTAAGACCGCCCAGAACGAGTTGATGAACATCGTTGTTATCTTCTTGGGGCTGAGTGTGGGTGCTACTGCTACGGGCTTAACCTTCTTGAACCTCAAAACCTTAGGCATCTTGCTGATGGGTATAGTGGCGTTCTCGTTAGGTACGGCTGG
>DCID01000019.1:24271-29634 GCA_002315745.1 Bacteroidales bacterium UBA1735
TCTCGAAGGAGAAGATCAACCCGCTCATTGGTTCGGCTGGTGTATCTGCTGTTCCTATGGCTGCTCGTGTGAGTCAGAATGTTGGTCAGAAATATGATCCATCTAACTTCCTACTTATGCACGCAATGGGTCCCAATGTCGCAGGTGTCATCGGTTCTGCCGTTGCAGCAGGTATATTGCTCACGATGTTAGGATGATCTTTAAGATTCTAACATTAGGATGTAAACTCAACTTTGCCGAGAGTTCTGCTCTCGGCAAAGTTTTACTTTCCCGTGGACATCAGCGTGCCAAGGCAGGCGAACAGGCGGATGTTATCATCGTCAACACTTGTACCGTTACTGATACAGCGGATCATAAAGACCGTCAGGCTATCCATCGCCTCAAGCGTGAGAACCCAAACGCTAAGATCTTTGTCACGGGCTGTTATGCCGCGCTGTTGAAGGGCAAAAAGGATAAAAACGAACTATCCGAAGCTGATCAGCGTATCTTAGAGGAGATAGATCATCTTATGCCCAAGGACTTGGAGACATTCCATGGTGCGTATTCGCGGGATGATCGTACGCGTTGTTTCTTAAAGGTGCAAGATGGCTGCAACTATTTCTGCACCTATTGTACTATTCCATTTGCGCGTGGTCGCTCGCGCAATCCGTATATAAAGGATATCGTTGCCCAAGCCCAACAAGCCCTCAACGAAGGAGCCAAAGAGATCATACTAACAGGCGTCAATATCGGCGACTTCGGCAGGAGTACAGGAGAGACATTCCTAGAACTTCTAAAAGCCCTAGACAGTCTAGAACCAGGTAATCCAGACGGTTGCTCATCAACGGGGAAACCCACGGAAGGGGCTTTGGCTTCTTGGCGCTGCCGTATATCCTCCTGTGAGCCTAACCTCTTATCGGACGACATCATCGACTTTGTCGCCCACTCTAAGCACTTTGCTCCCCATTTTCATATACCCTTACAATCGGGCAGTAATGAGGTGTTGCGAATAATGAACCGTCATTACACGCGCAAACTATTCGCAGAACGGGTGTACCGCATTAAATCGCTTATGCCACAGGCGTTTATCGGTGTCGATTGTATGGTGGGAGTTCGTGGCGAAACGGATGCATGTTTTGAGGATTATGTAGCGTTCCTGGCTACCCTACCCGTCAGCCAACTGCATGTGTTTACCTACTCCGAACGTGCCAATACCCGTATGCTCAATATGGATCTGTATGTGGTGCCTATGAAAGAGCGCGAACGCCGTAGTCAGGTGCTGCATCAGATGAGCGAACAGAAGTTGCGAAACTTCTATAACGACCATATTGGTGATCAAGTGACCGTTCTATGGGAGAGTAAAAAAGCAGGGGATCGTATGTTCGGATTTACAGAGAACTACATCAAACTCTCCGCCCCTTACGACAAAATAAAAGTGAACACCTTCGAGGTGCTCACTATCCATTGCTATACCATTCCTTCGTAGCAGACTTCAGCGGCTTCGGGGTTAGGTAAGCATTCCATACCATAGACTTGGACGAGTTGGATGGTCTTGGCGATGGTCTCATAGAGTGCATCCATCATCTTGGGTTCGATCTTTAAGCCGCTGGATGATGAGAGCATATACGCATACGCTTCGGGCAGACGCAACGGTCGGATCTCGTTGTGTGGGGCTTGCGCTAGTTTGACGATACCACCTACCCGACGGCTATCATTCTTGTAGCAAGGGGTCTTTCCGCTCCATGGCGATCCATAAACCCACACCTGCTCTTCCCCATCGCGGTTCTCGATACGCAAGATAGGATTATCGTCATTAAGCAACCAGGCGTCATCAAACGCTTTCATCCATTGTTGCGAGTGGGTAGATTTGCCTGTTCCAGACTTGCCTAAGAACATATACGCGCGGTCGCCACGTACCGTAACAGATGCGTGCATCTCCAAGAGTTGCTTGTCTGCCGTAGTGAAGGCGTAGAGCAGCATAGCAGCATTATCTAAGGCAAAGCGGGCATCGTTGGTAGCATAGAGCAGATGGGCTTGGCTGAAGTCCTCTGTGGCGCGTATTTGCAAGCAGATAGGACTCGTTTTGTACATAGACTCGCGCAGTATCCAATCTGTGCCCGCGCGATATACTTCGATACGTGGCATATCGTCGTCCGAGGTGTCGGTAAAGACTTCTTGCCATTCTTTCTCCTGCTCGCCAATTGCTTCTACGGCTTCGGCTTGGAGGGTAAACAACAGAGGCGCATTATGCCCTGTGCATTGTGCGTCGTTTACCTTAAATGGTTCATAATTGGTCATTCGAGCCAAAGCTTCTTCGGCGGCTTCAATCGTAAAGCTAAATCCGGCTACTGTATAGGTATTGTTCATAGTTCAAAAAATCTTACTAAAAATCAACAAAAAAAAACTACTGAGGCTTTTGCCGCCATCTCGCGGGTAAAACACGATACTGATACCGTTCACGCATATTGTCGGCATTGGGGCAATCGCAACGGTGGATACGGATACCTTTGGTAACGCTTACGAAGGCGAAGATGGGATCACCAGGTTGTGGGTTGCAGCATGTAGAGAGATGATAATCCACGTTCTTGACGTTCATATCCACTTCGATAGCTAATCCTGCTGTTGCGTCCTTTGGAATATACTCTGCTTTCTCGGTATGGGCAACGGCTATTGGTTCATCTATTTGGGTAAAGATGTCTTTGAGCCGTAATATATCCTCCTTTCCCTGTGCAAGTGACTGGTACAGGTCAGAAACAGCTTTGTAGCCCAATTTGAGGGCAATACGGCTGATATCGTTCTCATCGTAGTCTATTTTCCAGTTCTTAAAACGCCGTTCGAGCAGTTCTTTACCCTCGGCAGCAAACTTATACTCCACCTCCTTGAGGGCTTGACGAATCTTGTTTTTTGCTTTGGTTGAGACGACATAGGTTAGCCAATCCTGTGTGGGGTGTTGGTTAGGCGAAGTGATGATATCCACCTGATCACCATTCTGTAGTTTCTGGCGAATAGATACGTTCTGTCCGCGTACGCGACCACCCATACAATGGTAACCTACCTCGGTATGGATAGCAAAAGCAAAATCCAATACGGTTGCTCCTGCAGATAGGCGTTTGAGATCACCCGTGGGAGTGAACACATAGACGGAATGGGAATCTACATTGGCTGTGCCAGCATTCACGCCTTTATAAGCCCAGTGGGCAGCTACACCTTGCTCAGCCACTTCGTCCATACGTTTGGTACGGATCTGCACCTCTACCCACTTGCCTTGTGGACCTTGGACGGTAGTATGAAGGGACTCGTAGCCGTTCTCTTTAGGTACACTAAGCCAGTCACGCAGACGTTTGGGGTTAGGTTGGAAGACATCCGTAATCAATGAATAGACTTGCCAGCAATCGGATTTCTCGCGTTCGAGTGGTGTGTCTAAGATGATGCGAATAGCGAAGAGGTCGTAGATTTTATCCACATCGCAATGCTGTGCCTCCATCTTATGAGCAATGGAGTGAATGGACTTAGGACGACCTTTGATGGTAAAGGTGAAGCCCGCTGCCGTCAGTTTCTCACTAATAGGTGCGATAAAGGAGGCGATATAGGCATCGCGTTCGCTTTTCTTCTCATTGAGCGCATGCGCGATATATTTATATAGGTCATAGTTGGTGAACTTGAGTGCTAAGTCCTCCATCTCGGTTTTGATCTGATACAGACCTAAACGATGTGCCATCGGTGCATGCAACTGGCTAGTTTCGCTTGCCACATGACGGCGATGTTCACTATCTCCTTCTTTGTCCAATTGGCGGAGCAGTTCCAACCGCTCTGTAAGGATGTCATATAGAACTTTATTGCTATCTTCCATTGTTTTTTCCGAAAAACGCTGCAAAAGTACAAAAAAATTTGCATATATAAAAAAAAAAGAGTAATTTTGCAGCCGATTTTGGAAAAATAATTGAATTTTTAAGCATAATTATATGAATAAATCTATTTTTCGTATTCTTTTAGCCGTTGCTGCTATTGTGTTGGCTTATCTATGTGTGATGAGTGTTGTAACTCCTATTTCGTTTGAGAATCATCGTCAAGCACGTGAGGTGGCTGTAGTAAAGAACTTAGTGGCTATCCGTACAGCCGAGGTGGAGTTCCGTAATATCCATGGTCGTTATATTGCTGATTTGGACTCGTTGGTATTATTCCTTCAGAACACCCCGAAGAAAGAGGTGAAGAAAGAGGGATCGTTGACGGATAAACAGTTGGAGAATGGTTTAACGGAGCATAAGGCCGTGAAGATCTTAGCAACCGCTAAGGCGAAAGCAGCCCGTAAGCAGTCCTTTGAGTCTGATGATGCACTTTATGCGTATGTATGGGCAAATGATCGTGAGGTGATTCATAATGGTTTACAAGGTTTCCGCCGTGATACGATTATAAAGAACATGATTGAGACTCTGTATAAGGGTGAATATACGGCTGATAACATCCGTGATATTATCTTTATCCCTTATACTGATAGCATTCGTTTTGAGGTAGAGGTTAATGACAACTATACTACTTCTCAGGGCATTCGTATTCCTCTGTTTGAGGCACGTGCACATTATAACACCTATTTAGCTGATCTAGATAAGCAGGAGCGTATCAACTTGATTGATAAAGAGACGAAGTTGGAGCACTATCCTGGATTGAAGGTTGGTAGCGTAGAAGCGCCGAATAATAACGCGGGAAACTGGGAATAATGAGGATAATCTCTGGAATATATGGGGGGCGGCGATTGTCGCCCCCTAAAAATATCACCGCGAGGCCAACGACGGACTTTGCGAAGGAGTCGTTGTTCAATTTGCTTAATAATCGCATGGACTTTGAGGGGGTAGATATGTTGGATTTATTTGCAGGGACGGGAGGTATTGGGATTGAGTTTGTGAGCCGTGGTGCCCGTTCGGTTACGTCCGTCGAATTGGCTCATACCCAGCAGAATTTTATTATCGCGGCATGTAAGCAGTTGGGGATACGTAACTTGACACTCGTCCGTAGCGATGTGTTTAAGTTCCTTAACGCCTGTCATGTGCAGTATGACTTTATCTATGCAGATCCGCCATATGCGTTAGATAAGTTACCTCTCCTACCCGATCTCATTTTTGAAGCTAATCTGCTAAAGAGTGAAGGGTTGTTTGTGTTAGAACATTCGAAGGCAGATGCGTTTTCTGATCATCCACATTTTATAGAGGAACGTGCGTACGGGAACGTACACTTCTCCTTCTTTCAATAGTTATTTGCGTGTTTCACTATGCAAATTGGTGTAAAATGCACTTTTTTTACATTTTATTGTTCTAAAATTTGGTAGATTAAAAAAAAAGTAGTACCTTTGCAGCCGTTTTGAGAAAGTCTCCCTAGCTCAGTTGGTAGAG
>DCID01000019.1:29667-37771 GCA_002315745.1 Bacteroidales bacterium UBA1735
GTTCGAGTCCCTCGGGGGACACCACGAGAAGCCATCCTTTTGGGTGGCTTTTTTCATGGATGCTGGGTTGTTTGCTACTTCTATGTTGCAAAAAGTACATATTTGACACTTTTTTGCATTTTTTTATTAGCTTGTGCCGTGAAGTTGCATATTAAAGCAGTAATTTTGCAGCGTCGTTCGAAAGATAAGACGTTGCTATAAGGTTTTTGCAGCGTCGTTTGAAAAGAAAGACAAAAATAAGTTACCGCTTAACGGCATAACTACAAGTAAAACAAACATTATTATTCATTTATTTAAATTTTTAAAGTTATGGCAAACGCTACAATGAACAAGAACAGTGAATCAACCCAAGTCAAGAACAATCGCATGCACGACTATCGTGAGCATTTGAAGATCATTACGAATGGTCTGATGGAGATGGCGCAGGCAGCAGGTAGAGAAAAAATTAAAGCCAACCAATTACTTAAGGAGTGCTACAACTTAATGGATGTAGAGTTGGACACGTTTGATGGATGGAAGAGTCGTGGAGGGCGTATACGCAAGGGTCAGCACGCGTATTTATTCTGGGGTAAGCCTATTACGACAGAAGCGGGATATAGGTTTTGTCCGGTTAATTTTCTCTACGCTCGTGAGCAAGTGGCAATAGATTAGTAGATGGGATTCTAAAAATTGGCATATAGTATGGCAGCAACAGCACAATTATTTAATCAGTATGTTTGGTTGACGGAATTGATATATTCGTCCCGGCAGATTACGTTTCAGGAGATTAACCATCAGTGGCAGCAGTCCTCTCTTAATGAAACGCACGCGACGCTTCCTTTGCGTACCTTTCATCGGTGGCGTCAGGAGATAGAGGAACTCTTTCATATTATTATCGAGTGCGATAGGACTAAGAATTGCTATTATATTTGGAATGCGGACGACTTGCATACGAATAAAACCATGCATTGGTTATTGAATGCCTTCGCGGTTAATAACATCATTCACGAATCGCAGGCCTTACGGGACAAGATACTGCTGGAGGATATGCCATCTGATGCGCGTTATTTGTCGCCTATTGTAGAAGCGATGCGCAATGGTCATGTATTGAGGGTAAGGTATAAGAAGTTTCTTTCGAATAGTGAGAATGGGGATGTGTTTGAGATGCGGCCTTATTGTGTAAAGGCGTTCAAGTTGCGTTGGTACATGGTAGGAGAAAGTTCCAAGCACCCAGGTGAGATACGTGTTTATGCGCTAGATCGTATTTTAGAGATGAAAACCGTCGAACAGACTTATGCTATTCCGGCAGATTTCGATGCGCATGCCTATTTCCGTGATTATTTTGGTGTGATGAAGGGGGATAGGAATGGTGAGATTAAGCCCGAGAAGGTGCAGATACGGGTGGTGGCGTTGGGGGCAGATTATTTGCGTTCCTTGCCGCTACATAGTTCTCAAAAGGAAGTTAAGCGGACGAAAGAGTACTCTATCTTTGAGTTCTATATTGCACCGACCTTTGATTTTATTCAGGAGTTGCGCACCTTTGGCGAAGAGATACAGGTACTTCATCCACTTAGTTTAGCGCATAAGTTTAAGGAGTTAGGCGCGCAATACAGTGAGATGTATTCGGGGTTATAGGTTAGGCGGAGGTGGAGGGCTGATTATTTTCCGCCACCGATACCTCCGCCACTGCCACTACCGAGACGAGATGTTTCATCTACGTTACCCACTTTACGCCACTTATGTGCCTGTTGCTGACCGAAGATGTAGGTCAATCCTATACCCACATTATGTGCCCGAACATGTTGGTCACCGTTGCTGGCATAACCTTCTGACATACCGACTTGCCGCATGGTGAAGGTCATCGAGTTGAGTATATCATCTACCTTAACGGTGAGGGTTAGGCGTTTATCCAAGAATTGTTTTTTGAAGGCGAGGTTGAGGTCGTAATAGCCGCTCCATTCGGAATAACCATTGGTGCAGGGTGTACTCCAATTCGCATCCAAGGCTAGTTGACAGTCCTTGGGCAAGTAGGCAGTTAGGCAGGCATATACACTACCCCACCATGATTTCTGTGTACCGTAGATAGGATCATTGCTGGCGGTATTGATGAAGTGGTAAGCATTGAAGTTGACCGTGAGTGTGAGCCACGCTTCGTCGAAGGTGCGTTTACCTTTCTCATTGCGGATATAGGCACCCGTCGAATCGCGGTTGAACTTAGGTACTAATGGCAATTCGGTGAGTGATAAATTACCGCCGTGTGTGGTGCATGTACCAAAGTTCACCCATGTCTGTTTGATGTCGCCACTGATAGGGTCTAGTTGGATTTGTCTATTGTGCATAGCTTGTGTGTGTGCGAAGTTAAATCCAAGGGTCACGTAACGGCTATAACTAAAATTGAGGTCGACTTGGTTATTGAACTCTGGTTGTAAGTCGGGATTACCGCACTCGTATGTATGTGCGTCTATGTAGGAGACGAACGGATTGAGTTGGTAGTAACTTGCCCGTTTGATGCGGCGGGTGTAGGATATGTTCATGTTCCACAACTGCGTCGGTGAATAGCCGAGGAAGACGGTTGGGAAGAGGTTGACGTAAGGTTTCTTCTCGACGACAGAATCGAGGTCTTGCTTATAGAAAGTACCCTTCGAGTAGGTTAATTCGCCGCGTAACCCTAATTTGGCGTTCCAGTGCTCGTTGAACTGCTTGGCAGCGGAGATATAGACGGCTCCCACTTGTTCGGAATAGTCGAATTGTGTATGTGTAGGTGGTAGGGATTGTCCATCCACCACGGAATCGGTGGTCATATTGTTGAAGGTATTGGACATGGCCCATTTAGCGCCACATTCGAGCATACCCGTCTTCCAGAAAGCCGTTTGGAAATCGAGTTTAGCGGAGTAGATATCGACTGTTTGTCGGGTGTTGATAGTCAGTTCATCGGGCAATGGTGCTGGCATCACATTCTTGATGATGTTATTTTTCTGATACTCGTCGTTCTTCGTAGAGAAACGGTTATAGTCCGCATTGATGGTCAGTTCACGACTGAGGCTATCGCAGAACACGTGGGTATAGTTGAGGTTCGCGGTATGTTGTGGGCTATAACTATGGGTGCTGCTATTGGTGTTGATGTGTTGCAATGTATCCGGATGTTGTTGTGCATCATCTCCCCATGTGATGACGGAGTTGTTAGGCTTATACATACCGAGATCCACTTTCATGATAGGCACTTGGAGGATAAAACCGAGTGTATTCTTATCATCGCAATAGAAGTCGTTGCTCAGGCGCATGTTATAGTACTGAAAACCTACCCCATAGTCGGATGTGGTGTTCATGTGTTGTTGATGCGTCTCTGTGCCTATCGTTTGTGGTTGTTCTGAATGGGTGTGGATGAGTACGGATTGGTCGGCATAGACTTGTGTGAAAGAGAAAGCGGTATAGGTTTTAGCTCCGCGGTAGTTGAGGCCTATGGTAGCATAGTCGTTTTGGAGGTATTTAGCGATATCGCGGTAGTACATACCTGCATAGTTACCGGAGATAGAGCCATTTAGGCCTTGGGACTTATTCTTCTTGAGTTTGATATTGATGATACCGCCTTGTCCTGCTGCGTCGTATTTAGAGGAGGGGTTGGTGATGATTTCCACTTTGTCGATCATCGTGGCATCGGTACCCATCAGTAGTCCTTTGAGTTGTTCGCCAGACATATAGGAAGGTCTGCCATCGATATAGACTTCGACAGATTTGCCGTTAACGGTGATGTTGCCGTCCTTGTCGATGTTCACACCGGGTGCTTTGCGTAGGATGTCTTGTCCACTATGTCCGGAAGCGAAAGCCGATTGGGCTACGTTGAGCACCAGTTTGTCCATCTGTCGTTCGATGAGTGGCCGTTGCGCTTTGATCTCCACTTCTTCTAATTGGGAGGTTGTTTCGGAGATATAGGTATCCTCGATAGTGGTAGATTTAGTCACTTCGATGGGTCGGCACACGGTGTTATAGCCTACATAACTGACTTGTAGGATATATTTACCTTTGGAGGCATCTAGTGTATAGTGTCCGTTATCGTCGGTGATGGCACCTGTGACTAAGGTGCTGTCCGATTGGAGTAATGAGACGGTAGCATAGGGAACGGTGTTATTAGAAGGGCGTTCCTTGACAAATCCTTGTACTGTTACCTGCGCTGCCAGAGGCATTGCCAATAATACCGCGCATGTGATTACTAAATTCTTCATTTTTGAATTTTTAAAGTTCTTATCAGTCTTTGCGGATGGAGCTACCGCCCACAGCCATTTTTTGTTTTACGATAGGATTACCTTTGTAGGTGATCTTGCTGGCGCCTAATGCCTGTGCCCACAGTTCTTTCTCGACATATAGTTCGGCTTTGCTTGCCCCCATGCAGTTGACATGCATGACTTGGGCATTGAGCCATTCGGCTTCGACTTTTCCTGCTCCGGTAATGCGTAGGTCGACATAGTGTACTGTACCTTCGAGGTTGAGTTGACCTGCACCGGTGAGGGAAGCAGTTAGGCTATCGGTGTTCACATCGGCTCTGACATGGCAATCGCCTATAGCATCGATTGATTTGAGGGTTGGTAGCATGATGCTCACCTCCGCATCCGTATAGCGGTCATCGGGTAAGGTGATATAGAGTACGCTATCCTGTACTTCGGTAGTGACGGACGGCAGGCGGTTGCTGCTCACCAGTAACGAGTAGTTTTCGCCCGGTTTGATGTCCACCTCTACGTCGCCTTTGACTTGGATGCGATTAAAAGGTGCTATTGTTCGTGATTCGGATTGATCCTCGTCTTCATCCCACATGGAGAGTGTGTTCAGCATTGTTTTCCATCCGCCTAGTTCTTGAGACATACGGTTCATGAGTATGCCTGTACCGATGATGGACAGTACCCATAGGCTAATCGTTATCCACCAGAAACGTGCGCTTGGTGCTTTGCGTGTGCGCATCCAATTGATGATGGAGTGGATGAGCATGATGACGGGTATGATCATCACCAGCATACCAGAACATAGTAAGAGTGAAGTTAGTGCGATGCTACCGCCGAATAAGCCTACGCCTAAGGCAGGCATAGTAGCCACCCCCACGCCTAATAGTGCTACAATAACACCTAAGACTGCCACACAAACGGGGATCAAGACGGGTAAAGCCATCAGCATCAGTACAATCGCCAAACTGATAGCGGCAATACGTCCGCAACCCGAGCGCTGGTTAGAAGTGGTATGTTTAACGCGTGGGCGTTTGTTCTCGCCGAACTCCGAAGGGGCTCCCATTTGCTCTTGTACAGCTTGAATCATCGTGATATCTATTACTTGTACATTGCGTGCAAAGAGTGCTTTTTGTAGTAATTCACTGATGCGCGACTCGATGTCTGCCATCACTTCGACACGCTCGTCCGCAGATAAGCGCAATTCGATATCTTGTAAATAGGAACTGAGTGATTGATACGCATCGTTATCAATATGAAAAACGAGTCCCCCTAAATTGATTGTTCTTGTTTCCTTCATTTTATGGTTGTTTGATTAGGTCTATGGATTGTCGAATAGCACTCCACTCTTCTTGGAGTTGCGATAAAAGTTCATGTCCTTCGTCGGTAAGACAGAAGTACTTGCGTGGAGGACCTTGCGGTGACTCTTCCCAGCGGTAGGCTAATATACCGTTGTTTTTAAGGCGAGTCAGTAAAGGATAGACTGTACCCTCCACGACCAACAGGTTGGCTTTTTTGAGCGTCTCGAGTATATCGGACGTATAAGACTCCTGCTGGTCAATGATGGAGAGGATACAGTACTCCAATATCCCCTTTCGCATCTGTGATTTAATGTTCTCGATCATGAATTAGCACTCTGCTTGTGGCATCAAAAGCAATAAGATAAGGTACAACAGCAGTCCAGGGAAGCCAGCCGAGAAGATCGACAGGATGACATAGAGCACCCGAATTAGAGTCGGATCTAAGTTGAAGTACTCGGCGATGCCTGCGCATACGCCACCTAACATTTTGTTCGCACTGCGACGCAGTTTCTTGGGTTCATTCATTGTTTCCATAATTTGTATCGTTTAAATAGTTCTAAAAGTTCAAAAGTTGAATTGCGAGTGCAAAGGTACTTCTTTTTTAGTACTATGCAAAACAAAGTACTGTCTTTTACCTAAAAATCGCTCATTTTTCCACTTTTTGCTACTTAGATATGACAATTTAGGGCATAAATTTGTGTAATTGCATAAATTTTACTAATTTTGTGCGACCATACGAAACAGGCATGAAAATTAGTTTTGATCCATCATTACCCAGGGATTGGTTTGAGCGGTTATCCTTTTTGGAGGAAGCCACTTGTCCGCAGGATATAGAGATCCTGACCACTGATTTTTATCGCAAGATAACGGCAGAAGTATTGGATACGATGCCTAACCTGCGTTTGATTACTCAGTTTGGTGTAGGTTACGACAATATAGATGTGGCGACCTGTCATCAGCGTGGTATATTGGTAGCGAACACGCCTCAGCCTGTGATTGAGCCAACGGCAGAACTTTGTATGGCGCTTATTTTTGGCATTGCCCGTCGTACAGCGGAGTTAGATCAAGCGATACGCGCTAATAAGGTAGAGTTTGGATTACTGCGTAACTTAGGTTCATCGTTGTATGGTAAGACCTTAGGTATCATAGGTATGGGTAATATAGGTCGTTCGGTAGCGCGTCGCGCTATAGCCTGTGGGATGACTATTATCTACCATAACCGCCAGCCTGTGCCGGTCGAAGTCTTGCGCGCGTGCGGGATAGATAAGGCTACTTATGTGAGCCAAGAGGAGTTATTGACCACAGCAGACTTTGTGAGTCTCAATCTACCCTACTCGGCGGATGTGCATCATATCATCGGTGAACGGGAACTGAAGCGCATGAAACCGACCGCTTTCTTGATTAACACCGCGCGCGGTGCGCATGTAGATGAGGAGGCATTGATAGTGGCGTTGCAGCGTGGTACGATTGCGGGAGCGGCTTTGGATGTGTATGAGCATGAGCCTCGTATTAGTGATGGGCTGAAGACTTTGCCCAATGTGCTGTTGGTGCCCCATATTGGTACCGGTACTTGGGAAGGTAGGCGTGCGATGTGTGATGCGATGATCGATAATATTATCGCTTTTGTGAATGGCGAACAGGATAAAATGACATTGGTATGAATATAGTTGATCGATTTTTGAAGTATGTCAGTTTCTGCACCACTTCGGATGAAGAAACGAATATGACCCCGTCTACGCCGGGGCAGATGGAGTTTGCTCAGTACTTGGTTCAAGAACTGCGTGCCATAGGTTTGCAGGAGGTAGAGTTGGATGATAATGGATACATTATGGCTACCCTACCCGCTAATGTAGAGGGCAAGCCCACGATAGGGTTTATAGCCCATATGGATACGTCTCCTGATGCGAGTGGTAAGCATGTGCAGCCCCGTATTGTGTCTAAGTATGACGGGAAGGATATTGAGTTGAGTGAAGGTATTGTGTTGGAGGTGGCTAAGTATCCAGAGATCCTCAAGTATAAGGGGCAAGACATTATTGTGACCAATGGTAAGACGCTATTGGGTGCGGACGATAAGGCAGGTATAGCAGAGATTGTGTCGGCCTGTGCGTATCTGATAGAGCATCCAGAGATCCAACATGGTACTATCCGTGTAGGTTTCACTCCGGATGAAGAGATCGGTCAAGGGGCGGATCATTTTGATGTCAAGAAGTTCGGTTGTGATTTTGCGTATACGATGGACGGTGGTGCGATAGGTGAGTTGGAGTACGAGAACTTCAATGCGGCTAGTTGCAAGATCACTATTCATGGCACGAATGTGCATCCGGGTTATGGGTATCACAAGATGGTTAACTCGATGCGTATTGCCTACCAATTGGCGGTGATGTTGCCGCGTTGGGAGACGCCAGAGCATACGCAAGGCTATGAAGGATTCTATCACTTAGTGGGTATGAATGGGACGGTGGAAGAGACGACATTGAGTTATATCATTCGCGACCATGATCGTGATCGTTTTGAGAGCCGTAAGCGGGAGATGGAGCATTTAGTGAATAAAGTGAACCGCGAATATGGGGAAGGAACGGCGGAGGTTGTGCTTCGTGATCAATATTATAATATGCG
>DCID01000028.1 GCA_002315745.1 Bacteroidales bacterium UBA1735
GCTGGCGAAGGTATATTCAAGGATATGCTGCCGTTGGTGGATGATTTTGAGAGGGCATTGGCAAGCCTCTCCACCAACTCCTCCCCTGAAGGGAAGGAAAGTTATTTGACGGGTGTGCAACTGATTTATCAGAAGTTTATCGGCTTTTTGGAGCAACATCAAGTGAAGGCGATGGATACAACCGATGCCGATTTTAATACGGATGAGCATGAAGCTATTACCACCTTTGCCGCTGGTGAAGAGAAGAAGGGTAAGGTCATCGACTGCACCCAGAAAGGGTATAAGTTGGGAGAGAAGGTGATTCGGTTCGCCAAAGTAGTAGTAGGAGAGTAGGTTATGGCAGAGAAAAGAGATTATTATGAGGTATTAGAGGTCAGTAAGACCGCTACCGCAGAGGAAATAAAAAAAGCGTACCGCAAGAAAGCAATACAATATCACCCCGATAAGAATCCCGGTGATAAAGTTGCTGAGGAGAAATTCAAGGAAGCGGCAGAAGCGTATGAAGTGCTGTCTGATCCACAGAAGCGGCAACGCTACGATCAGTTCGGCCATGCAGGCATGAGCGGCATGGGTGGCTTCAGCGGCGGTCAAGGTTTCTCGATGGAGGATATCTTCGCTCGTTTTGGCGACCTGTTCAATGGGGCAGGGTTTGAGTTCGATATGGGCGGAGGCGGATTCTCGTCGTTCTTCGGCGGCGGAGGCGGCGGAGGTCGTCGCGTGCGTCGCGGTTCGGATCTGCGCGTCAAAGTGAAAGTGACCTTAGAGGAGATCAATACGGGCGTAGAGAAGAAGATCAAAGTGAAGAAGTTAGTGCCTTGTGCGGACTGTCAAGGTACAGGTAGTGCCGATGGTCGCGAGGGTGACACATGTCCAACCTGTAAAGGTACGGGACGTGTCGTTCGTACCCAACGAGGTATATTCGGTATGATGCAGACGCAGTCCGAGTGCCCAGAGTGCCACGGTGAGGGGAAGATCATTCGCAATAAGTGCACCAAATGTGGAGGCGAAGGGGTCGTACGCGACGAGGAGATCATCACCATTAAGATTCCGGCTGGCGTGACAGGTGGTATGCAGATACCGGTACAAGGCAAAGGTAATGCGGCTCCACACGGAGGTGTGCCAGGCGACTTGCTCGTGCTCATCGAAGAAGAGGAACATAAGGATCTGATTCGTCAAGATAATGACTTAGTCTATAACCTGCTGCTCGATATGCCGACGGCTATCTTAGGCGGACAGGTGCAGATACCGACCCTCACGGGCGATGTGAAGATAACCATCACGCCGGGTACACAACCGGGCAAAGTGCTGCGTATGCGCGGAAAAGGACTGCCTATCATTGACCAATATGCGCGACAGTATGGCACGGGAGACTTGCTCATCAACGTGGGTGTATATATCCCCGAGCGACTGAGTAAGGACGAGAAAGAAATGATTGAGAAACTGCAAGATTCACCGAATATAGTGCCCGGTAGTGCGGATAAGAAAAATTTCTTTAGGAACCTCTTTGGATAATGAAACGTTGGCGATGGATAGTGATGCTATGGGTGTTAGCGACTACGCAAGTGGTAGCGGCAGATAGCATTGCGGCCGACGGGTTCTGGACAAGGTACAATAAGCACCCCCACATGGTGGCGGTGGATACCACTTTTGCTGCCAAAGAGGCAGCGCGGGAAGCAAAGAAAGTACGGTTTATCTATAATGTCGATTTTACTACCTACTTCGATAACCGCGAGTACCATGCACCGTATCAGACTCCACAGACCATATTCAATTTTCGTCTCTCTCCCGAAGTGGGTGTTCGTATCCGCGATGGGATAGGGGGCAAGCACGAACTGATAGCCGGTGTGAGTTACACGCAGCGATTGGGCGGTAACTGGAAAGATGTGCAGTTTGACCCGATTGCGTTCTACCATTTTCAATACAAAGGTTTTGACTTAGGCTTGGGTGCTATTCCTTATACAAGGCGTATAGCACCGATGCCCGATTGGCTGATGTATGATTCGCTGGTGTATATGCATCCTAATATCCAAGGAGCGTTACTGATGTATCAGGATAAGCGCGGCTATGTGGAACTGATGTGTGACTGGCGAGGGGCGCAGACTGCTGAACGGCGTGAGATGTTCCGTATCATGCTGGATGGTCAATATAGGTATAAGTGGCTGATAATAGGCGGTTTGGCAGATCTGAATCATAAAGCGGGCTTTGCCGAACCCAATTATGAGCCTGTGATGGACGATGCCCATCTGAATGCGAACATAGGGGCGAACGTATCGTCCTATACGCCTTTCGATTCGTTGACTATTCGGGCGGGGTATATCTTCGGTTGGGAACGTGACCGGGGCGTGAATGAGAACTTCTACAACCATGGTTTAATCATCGAACTATATGCGAACTGGTGGTTCTTGGGTTTGAAGAACACGTTCTATTATGGCGATAACCAGCAACCGCTGCTGCCACGCAATCCGGATGTGGCTTTGGGCGATCCGTTCTATCAAGCCAATCTATATAATAGAACGGATATCTTTGCGTACTTGTATCGCAATAGTTTTGTCAATTTCTATTTCTCGTGGAACATGCACTATGACGGACATAGTCTGCAACATCAGCAGCAACTCATTGCCCGTTTTAACTTGAATGGTATTTACCATAAAGACCAATTATTGCGCGGCTTGTTCGATAAATAATGCGACGTCGATTCCTCTATATGGTGCTTCTGCTGCTGGGTACCGTTCCTATGCGGGCAGAGTTAGTTCCCCTGGACAACCCCCAATCGGGTGCGACGGGTGTGGCACCGCTTTTTTTTAGTCCGAATGCGTTCCCTATACCCGACATGTTAGATGGTCGTACGCAAGGGAAACTGCGGGTCGAAGCGGCAGGAGACGTGTATATAGGTATGCAGGGCGACTATACGGAAGATATTTTGGCGCGTATCTATATCCCGCTTTTTACGGATCGAGTCAATCTGACGGTTTGGATGCCAGTGATGGAGTGGTATCAGTTATCGGACGAACGCCGTTCTTTCTGTCGGATCGCTGATTCGACGTTGACGAGTGGGCACGAGGCGGGTGATGTGTATGTGTCAGCGGATATACATTTATTGAAACAGCGCAAGATATGTCCCGATATTGCGTTTCGTGCAGCATTGAAGACGGCGAGTGGAGGTGGGTTCTCGAAGGCACGGTATTATGATAGTCCGGGGTACTTCTTCGATCTAGCCATCGGCAAGTCGATGTATATCCTGTCCGGTGGAGGGGTGAGTGGTTTGCCGCAAGATAAGCAGGTGGTGGAATTGAGGCTGAGCGGCAGTGTGGGGTTCCTGTGCTGGCAGACGGCGAATGGGCGACAGAATGATGCGTTCATGTATGGGTTACAACTATTAGTAGCGCATCGATATGTCTCCTTACGGACGACATGGGGAGGATATATGGGATGGGAGAAATATGGCGATCGACCGATGAGTTTAAAAGTGCAAGCGAGTGGACATATACGCGGTTTTGAACCCTATATCTTATATCAATATGGCATCAAAGATTATCCGTTCCATCAAGTGCGAGTAGGGTTGGCATATAACGTGGATATATTAAAGCGAAAGGAGGCTAAGAAATGATTCTCTTGCTCATTATAACCATTTTTAGTTTATTACCCTTGCGGGTATTATATAGGATGGGTGATGTGATTATCTATCCGATTCTATATCATGTGGTTCGTTATCGGCGCAAGGTGGTGAGGAAAAACTTGGAGACTAGTTTCCCTGACTTGACTCATGCGGAGTTAAAGAAGATAGAGAAACGTTTCTATCACCATTTTGTGGATGTGATAGAGGAAAATATATGGTCTTATCGCGCCACGGAGGAACAGATGCGGGAGCATATGGTCTATGCCAACATAGAGGATATTGAACGCTGGGTAGAAGAGAAAGGTGGTGTATTCTTTATGCTAGGTCACTTAGGTAACTGGGAGTGGACGCCCGACATACAACATCGGTATGCGGATGGCGAGATCCATCAGTATAATGTCTATCGCAAGCAGAAGCACGAGCAGGCAGATAAGGCTATTCTGGCTATGCGGGAGAAACGAAGTGGCGAGGGTAGTAATGTCGAGAAGAATAAACTGTTGCGCGAAATGGTAGGTTGGAAACAAACCCATAAGAAGTTCACGTTAGGCTTGGTTGCCGACCAGAAGCCTTCGCCGAGCAATGCCCACTATTGGACAACGTTCTTGAACCAAGACACGGCTTTTTTGCAGGGTGGAGAGTTGTTGGCAAAGCGCTTTGATTATGCGGTAACCTATGTCCACATGACGTGTAAACAGAGAGGACAATATGTAGCGACGGTGCAGCTCATCACCGACGATGCGACGCATACTGCGCCCAATGAGATTACAGAGAAATATGCTCGTCTTTTGGAGCAGAATATATTAGAGCAACCCGAACAATGGTTATGGACGCATAACCGTTGGAAGTGGGGACGGGCAGCGAAGAAAACTCAATCTAAATGAGTGAGATGCTGTCTCACATGTTTTTTCCATCGATGTTGTAGCACATAGGCAACTGCCTCGTCGGGGCGATCGTGCATTAGTTGGGCATACTCGGTGACGAGTATGGTTAATGCCTCGCGGTCAATATTGAGCCGTTCGAAGTTCATCCACCGTTGATGAGCGGAGAGGTGGTGGTGCCAATGGATACGATTGAGATCGACAATGTCGATATGGCTTCCATCTTCGGTAAAGAGGATATTACCGCCCGATAGGTCAGCATGGTATGCACCTAACTGATGCAGTTGGGCAATGGTGCGACCGATGGCTTGTAGGATAGCAGGACGGTTAGGGAATTCGCGATGGCCAATCAGTTCGTTGAAGGTATGGGTACAAGGGGATAACTCGCAGGCATAGTAACTTTGACGCAGGATGCCTGCATATCGTATCTCCCGATAGGCAATAGGTGCAGGGGTTAGTCCTAAGAGACGTTGGGCATAACGATACGACCGCTCAGCTTTGCTGGGCACAAGGAGTCCATATATCACTCCTCGCCACCATGAAGGCGTTTGGAACTGCTTGATGATCACCTGATCATTTCGCCGAATTGTATTGCGTTGGGCATAGATAATGTCGCCTTGCTCCCATTGGTGATAGTCGCCCACTTGTGTCTCGCGGTAGAAAAGATTGAGCAAACGCGACCAACTGCGATGATAGTGCAAGGGACCATGTAATTGTGTGTGGATAAATTGCCAATGGCGGACATTGACCCGTTTTACCAACTCTCTCTTGTATTGACGATCTTCTGTGCGTTTAGAAGATACCCGAACACGATAATGTAAAAGTGGTTCTTCCAGACGGTAGAATGCTCCTCCAGACTCAAACATCGACAACCAAAAATCCCAATCTTCTCTAAAAGGGAACTGTTCATCATAGCCTGTTGTTTGGTCAAAATCGGTTCGTCGGTACATAGCGCATACATCAATGATATTGCGTTGGGCTATGCGTCGATAACTGAACGGTGGCAGTTTCCAAGGTCCATTCTTTTCGCCGAAAAAGACGGCTTGACACCCCACTACTTTGATTTCAGGGTGCTTTTCCAAAACATCCACCGCCCTACGAAGGTAAGATGGCTCAATCCAGTTATCGGCATCGACAGGGAGAATATATTGCCCTTTAGAGAATCGAATGGCTTTGTTTCTTGCTGCGGCAACACCTGCATTGGACTGATGATAAACATAAATTCGTGGGTCGGATTGAGCCAGGTGATGGGCTATAGCAAGCGAGTTATCTGTACTGCCATCGTCCATAATGATGACTTCAAGATGAGGATAGTCTTGAGACAAAATACTTTGTATGGCTTCTTCCAAGTAGGATGCCATATTATAGACGGGTACTATGACGGATACGAGTGGTTTCAAATCTTATCTTGGTGATGAATGAACTTATTCCAGTAATAGCGAAATGGGTGCTGATACTTAAGTTGTTTCCACGGTCGGCTGGAGTGAGGACGGTGGAGCACCGTGTTGTCCGTCTGCAGGATGCGTTGCAGTCCTTTCTCGTCGCATAGGTGCGAGATCGTGACATCATACCAGTTCTTGGTCGGGTCTAACGCTTGCTCTAAGTCTAAGGCTTGCAGCAAGGATTGGGTAAGTATGGTGCAGCAGAAAGAGAAGTGTTTGCGGTTCTCGCTATAGGGGTAATTGACCTGCCCTTGTTCATTGATGGTGATGGCAGCAACCATGCCAACTCCATCGCTGACGGCTTGTACCATGCGTGGGAGTGTATGGGGTTGGATAAAGACATCGCTCTCGATGATGCAGAGGTCTTGATGTAGTTGTAACGCTTGTTGGCGGGCATGGATAAGTACGGTATGGTAATTAGGCGACGGATGGTCTGTCAACTGCTGTAGCGGGATAAGTTCAAAGCCTGCCTGTTGTGCAAAGGTAGCCAATGATGCCGCGTTCTCGGGCAGGGAGTAATCGTCATAGACAGTTAGGGTATAGCCATTGTTTAAGATCGTTTGAATGGCAGCCCGAGTTGTCTCCCAAGAGTCCTTGACAGGCATGATAATATGTAGCTGGGGGGTTACCATGATGTGATCAGTCCATTTTTACGAATAGAGATGAGTGTACCAAACGTGTTACCAAACTGGCTGCCTATATCGCCTGCAAGTTGAATACTAAACTCTAGTCCCCATGCTTTTTCCACATACTTCGACACTTCGACCATCCATGCCGTGTTTTGACTAAGTTGCAGACGGGAGGCGTTGTTGTTGCCATAATTCTTGGCATGACTGACTAATGCCCGCCATTGGTACCCATAGATGTCACCGCGTAAGCCTACATGATACACTCGTGCACGGCTATTGAGAGTATGAATCGTGCCATCCGTATTGTATATGGGGGATGTGATAAAGGGAGTACCAATAGTTTGGTAGAAATAGTTCCAACCATTGACATATACACTATTCTGATAATAGCGGTCATCGCCAGCATAGCATAATCCATCTCGATCATGCCATGGACCAGACTGCGAGGTGGTATTCAACAATTCAAAAGTGAAGGCATTGATAAAAGGCCATTGGGATTGCTTGATGCTAAGTCCCCATAAACCATCCGTGGCATTTTGTCCGAAGCCAATGAAAGCGGGGTTATCTTCGCTTAGGTTTTGCCAGTAGGCAGTGATACGCCATTGTGACCACTTGGCGGTTAGACTCCATTGTTGACTGATAAGGTGATTGCCATGGGCATTAAGTTGATCATTGAGGTTAGAACCACCCGAACGCCCTAAGACGGCATCCACAAAAGAGTTCCAGTCATTGCCTAAATCGCCATAGACGGGGGAATAACCACCCCATTGCGCTACATGGTGAATCTCGTAGGCAATATTGATGGGCAGGTTACCTCCTAATTGGAGACCTGCATAGGCGTGATGCAGTTTGGTCTTTTTGATATAGACATTGTCATTGATCCAACCATGGGTCATGCCTCCTTTAAACGCTACATAACCGAATAAACCGGGGAAAGCCGTCCATTTTTCCACACCAATAGTGATACGTGGAATAGGGTGGCTATTGCCCGAAAATAGTAAACTACCTGAACTTAATAAGGTATCTTCCGTTTCGTATAGCATAGGCTGTATACCTGCGGTGATATCGAAGATATAAAGTCGTATGTGAGCATAAAGTTGGTTGAAATAGCCAGTAGCGGTAGGCACAATGGATTGAATGGCTTCTGGGCGAGGACCTTGTACGCGTCCTGTCAGTACCACTCCAAAATCATAATCAAACCATCGATCTTGACGAGTAGTTGTTTTGACGATACCCGCATAGATATTACCACTCATAGGCATGACCGATACATCTCCGTTAGTGCGCGAGTGCAACCAGAAAGGGGCATATTGTCCAGAAGATACGACGGCTTTGATACCCGCATCATAGTAGAGCGAGTCACCTCCTGTGCCGTCGTTGGTTATACCTGTTGGCCACCATGTCCATGTCTGCGCTGATAGAGCAAGCGTACACAGGATGAAAGCAATGATGATAGATAGTCTATGGCTCATCTTTAAACCTCCATAATTGTGGGGTGGGAACAAAATGGTCATTCTCTCCTAATCCAACATAGATATATTCGCCGATGGAAAAAGCAACATGATTGAATCGCGGTTGAGGTATGTCACCAATATACTGCCACTGATCTTTGTCGGGATTATAGCGTAGTATATCACTCATGACATATTCGTTTGTGCCAACACCACCTAAATGGTGACCACCTATGACATAGATAGCCCGATTGTGAGCAGTCGTGGCGGCAGTGGTTCGTCCACCATGCGGTACGGCACTTTTCTCTACCCATTGTCCTTCTGGTAAGAACTCCCCCCACCAGTCCAGACTGAATTTTCTATAACCTGTGCCGTAGAAAAAACGCCCATTGCTTTGTGCGCCCGTTCCGCCAAAACTGCGAGTGGGGAAATCGTATGCGCCAGCATGTACATCGATGCTATCCCATTGGTTGGTAGCAATATGATAACGGAACATGTCTCGGGTGTAGTTGCTCTCAAAGCCATACCCTACATAGATATCCGTTTCCGTCGTAAAACATACCGCTTTGTCTGTTCGACGATTGGGATAAGGTGCTAATAGTGTCCATTCGCCTGTCGTTAAATTCATTTTCCACCAATCGCGTAGGTAACTGGTAGTATCGCCCAGGTGGCCATGGAATCCTAAGCCTATATACACCTCATTTCCCACTATCCCACAAGTGGCATTCACGCGGGCGCTGAGAGGGGTTGCGATGGAAGGTAACCATTGGTCGGTGGAAGCATCATAAATGCAGATGTTAGAAAAACATGTTCCTACAGAATCGCGTCCACCGAAGAAATAGGCTTTTTGACCATAGGTGAAACAGGTCGTTGCTACTCGTGCATGGGGTATGGGACTGCATGTCTCCATGGCAACGGTATAATCGGGGGCATCCGAACACCCGATAAGCATCATTGCTACCACTATTGATATGACTATTTGTTTTTTCACGCTTTGGTCTTTTTCTTTAACGTAAAGTCACGCCCAAGGTAGTTCTTGCGCACGATGGGGTTGGCGGCTAACTCTTCGGGGGTGCCATGGAAGAGGATCTTGCCCTCGAATAGCAAGTAGGCGCGGTCGGTGATCATCAGCGTCTCGTCCACATTATGGTCAGTAATCAGAATACCGATGTTCTTATCTTTGAGTCGCCAAACGACATCCTGTATCTCTTGCACGGCGATAGGATCGACACCCGCAAAAGGCTCGTCTAACATCACGAATTTAGGTTCGATTGCTAAACAGCGGGCTATCTCTGTACGACGACGTTCTCCACCACTGAGACGGTCACCGATGTTGTGCCGCACATGGTTGAGGTTGAACTCACTAATCAGTTCTTCCAGTTTCTTCGCTTGATACTCCTTGGTAAAGGTCGTCATCTCCAACACAGCACGGAGGTTATCCTCGACACTCATCTTGCGGAACACGCTCGCCTCTTGCGGTAGGTAACCAATACCCATCTGGGCACGCTTATACATGGGAAAATCTGTGATGTCCTGATCGTTCAGGAAGATACGTCCTGCATTAGCAGTTACGAGACCAGTCGTCATATAGAAGGTGGTTGTTTTACCTGCCCCATTGGGACCCAACAGCCCGACGATCTCGCCTTGTTCCAACTGGATGCTGACATCGTTGACTACGGTTCGCTTGCCGTATTTCTTCACTAAATGTTCGGTTCTTAATGTATCCATAAGCCTACAGGACAATGATCACTATGTACTACATCTTGATAAATCTTCGCATTCTCAATACGGTTGCGTAAAGGTGCGCTGACCCAATGATAATCGATGCGCCAGCCTGCGTTACGTTCGCGAGCACCAAAGCGGTAACTCCACCAACTATACTGGTTAGGCTCTTGGTTAAAGAGTCGGAAGGAATCCACTAACCCACTTGCTTCCCAACGGTCCATCCATTCGCGTTCCTCGGGCAGGAAACCACTGACACCTATTTGCCGCTCGGGGTGGTTGATGTCGATAGGTTTATGGCAGATGTTATAGTCGCCGCAGATGACGAGGTTTGGACGCTCTTGACGTAGGGTATTAATCCATACGAGAAAATCCTCCAAGAACTCCATCTTGAAGGACTGACGGATATCGCCGGTCGTTCCACTCGGTATATAGACGCAGACGACGGTCAGGTCACCAAAGTCCGCACGCAGCACACGCCCTTCGCTGTCGTACTTGGGATTATTCATACCGGCTACGACGCGGTCGGGTTCGGTACGGGAGAATATACATACGCCCGAGTAACCTTTCTTCTCCGCGGAGTGGATATAACTATGATAACCTAACTCCTGCATCTGTATCGTGTCTATCTGTTCGGGTTGGGCTTTGCTCTCCTGGATACAGAAGACATCGGGTTGCTCCGTTTGCAACCAGTCCAATAGCCCTTTGCTGATGGCACTTCGTATGCCGTTCAAATTATAAGATATGATTTTCATTATCGTCCTAAAATATCGTATTCCTGATGATCGCGAATAAGGATGAGTTGCCCATTGCGTAACTCTTTGCGCCATACTCCATACTCCATACTCCATACTCCCTCTTCCACCATCTCCGTGGGTGTTGGTGTTCCTCCGCAGACCTTAAAGGTGATATCGCCGTTGATCTCTTGACGGATAGCGGTGATGGGGTAGGCGGGGGCGAGGGTGGTGATGCTGTCCAATGCCCCGTACGGGTAGCAGTCGCCTTGTTTGCCCACATAGCCGCCACCATAACGCAATGTCCCGTCGGCGGGTACAAGTACATAACTCTTATTGCTCTCGCTATTGACACTATTGCTGCGCCAACCGCTATGGTACTTCAACTGATAGGCAATCAGTCCTTCCCCGAAGGCGTACTGATCCCAACCCACTTGCTGGTGGTTCTCCACAATCCAGTAGGCGGTGGTGTTCATCGAGTCGCAGCGTTGACCGTCCGTAGTAAGGACGCCGAAGTCACCACTCTCGCTGATGGGACGCAATGTCACATCCTCTGCGCTGTTAAGAAAATGCGGCTTGCTCCAATCCATGAACCAGCGTTGCCAACCCGTATAGGAAGAGGGGATATAAGTGCCACCATTATAGCAACCATAATCCATCAAGTCCCAAGCACCCATGTACTTGGTCGATTTATTATACACATCGGGAATCCCCATTCCGTGGGAGAACTCATGCACCAAGATACCCGAACCAGCAGGCACTAAGAATTTAGGATCGGCTTTGCTAAAATACCCATCCAACTCGTTGCTGCACTCGTAGGCACGCAAAGTCTTACCATCAAACTTGCCGCTGGCACTGGTGCTGTAATGCGGCCAGATGAGTTTGGATGTTTCTAATCCAAACCCTTTGTCTATATAATTAGCATCGTTTTGTCCAAAACCTGCATAGAAGATAAACACCAAATCAATATACCCATCCTTGTCACTATCGTATTGGGTAAAATCGACCGAGTCATTGACCGCCGTGCAGGCTAAGTTGGCGAGTGTACCGCCGCCACTTGTTCCAGGGAAGTCCTTATAACTCTTGTTGAGTGTTACGGGACCTACCACATCGAAGCGGGGACGGTATTGTCCTAAGGATTGGTCTTGGAAGTATTCCGCCACCGAACCATGCATGTAGTAACTGCCATCTGCTTTCACTTGCGTGGTGAGCGGCGTGACGGCATTAAAGAGCGAATCAGCATGTTCCTTCGTCGTGGAGAAAGCATAGTCTTTGAACTCAACCATGATGACGAGGATGCGTGGAACGATAGTGCGCGTGCATATACCAGGGTTACTCATGGCGATACGTCTAGCCTGTGCTATTCTCTCCGCGCGGTCAAGTGCCATCAGCGAATCGATGTTCGGGGTGCGAGGGTCGCCCATTACGATACGTCGTGGGCAACGATGACTATCGTCTGAACCTAATCGTGCACCATGTCGCTCGAGCCACTTCGTCTCTTTTGCGGTGCGTTGGTCGGCATCTTTGGCGATGTACTTGCTCGTCTTCGTCTTATGATGACGATGACCATTCTTATCTTTATAGGTCAGACAACTCCACTTGGCGTAACACCAATAATCTTGGTCGTTTTGCTCGACGATATAGCCGTCGGCAGTCAAACGCGCATGCCACCACTCGTCACCTACTAACTGTATATGTAATGTGTCCCCGTTCGGTTGCTCCGTCACGAAGATCCCACGACGAGCAGGCACGCGCTGCGGCGCTACTTGTGCTACCAGCATCGTGCTGATACACATTAGTCCTATCAATAATTTCTGTTTCATACTTTTTGAACTTTTAGAACTTCTTGAACTTTTTGAACCTTTTTGAAGAGTTCACTTGCGAACACAAAATCATTGAGTGCCTCATTATCGGAGTGGAAGATATCATGTCGATTACCTTGCCATTCCTTGCGGCCGTTCTTGAGGAACACGATGTT
>DCID01000043.1:0-533 GCA_002315745.1 Bacteroidales bacterium UBA1735
CACCTCGGTGATATGGACTTCAAGACCACTGGTACACGCGACGGTTTGACCGCTTGCCAGATGGATATCAAAGTCGATGGCCTGAGCTACGAAGTGCTCGAGAACGCACTCGCACAGGCTCACCAAGCACGTATGTACATCCTCGATAAGATCCTGGAGACCATGCCTGCTCCACGTCCAGATCTCAAACCTCATGCTCCACGTATCACCTCTTTCTATATCCCGAAAGATATGATCGGTGCAGTCATTGGCCCGGGCGGTAAGATCATCCAAGGTATTCAAGCCGAGACAGGCGCTGTCGTTTCGATCGACGAAGACGAGAAAGGCGGCAAAGTGGAGATCGCATCCAACAACGGCGAAGCTATGGCAGCAGCCATCGCTAAGATCAAAGCCATCGTGGCTCTGCCTGAGGTGGGAGAAACATACGAATCGACCGTTAAATCGATCATGCCTTATGGCTGCTTCGTAGAGTTCATGCCTGGTAAGGAAGGATTACTCCATATCTCCGAGATCGATTGGAAACGTTTCGAGAC
>DCID01000043.1:618-3603 GCA_002315745.1 Bacteroidales bacterium UBA1735
TTCAAACTCTCTGCACGTGCGCTCAAAGAGAAACCCGAAGGGTATGTAGAACCAGAGCGTCCTGCTCGTCCTGAGCGTGGTGACCGCGGTCCCCGTCCAGAGCGTCGTGGTCCACGTCCTGAACATCGCGAGCATCGTCACGAATAATGGAAAAAATAATCATCATAGGTTCGGGTCCAGCAGGTTACACGGCAGCGATTTACGCTGCCCGTGCTAACCTGAACCCGTTACTAATAGAGGGACCGCAGTTAGGCGGTCAACTCACTATCACCACCGAGGTGGAGAACTTCCCCGGTTACCCCGATGGCGTAGAACCGTTCCAGATGATGGACGATCTGCGTCGTCAAGCGGAGCGTTTTGGTACACGTTTCGTGAGCGGCTCGGTCACTAAAGTGAACCTCTCCGGTGACGTCAAGACTATCGTGGTCGAAGACGAGACAACGTACGAGACCCAATCGGTCATCATCGCGACGGGTGCCAGTGCTAAGTTCCTCGGCATCGAATCGGAAGAGACCTACCGTGGACGCGGCGTGAGCGCCTGTGCCACTTGCGACGGGTTCTTCTACCGCAAGAAAACGGTAGCCGTGGTCGGTGGAGGTGATACCGCATGCGAAGAAGCTACGTACCTCGCTGGCTTATGCGAGAAAGTGTATCTGATCGTTCGCAAACCCTTCCTTCGCGCTTCGCAGATCATGCAGGATCGCGTGCTAACTAATCCGAAGATAGAGGTGCTCTTTGAACATAACACCCTTCGCCTTACTGGTGAAGGAAAAGTGCAAGGCGCTGACCTTATCTATCGTAAAGGAGAAGCGGATGAGCAGGAGAGACATATCGCCATTGATGGGTTCTTCCTCGCTATTGGACACCAACCCAATACCGCCCTCTTCAAGGACTTTGTTCAACTCGATGCCGAAGGCTACATCGTCGTGAAAGAGGGTCAGCAAACGACCTGCAACGGCGTCTTCGCCGCAGGTGACTGCTGTGATCCGCATTACCGACAAGCAATCGTTGCTGCCGGATCGGGCTGCAAAGCCACGATGGATGCGGAACGTTATCTCAAATCGCTGAAATAAATCATTGCACTCGGCTCCGGCCTTGTGCTTTGGAATAGACTGCTGCCCGCACAGTACCTAACTTATGAAGGTATTGTGCGGCTGCTGTTATATCAGAAACATGATCGCAAGGTAACTCGTACAGATAATGTAAAGCCCCCGATGCACCTTTATTGATAATCACATAACTCTGCCCACCGACCGTATAGATACTATCGGGCTGCAATGCCGTCCATTGCCCATCCCGTTCTACTTCTGCCGACGTGACACGACGAGTACTACCTATACCCACCATCAATCCGTTATTATCCAACCTAATAGAGGATGGTACATCCGTCCGATAGGTGTATCTCAATCCACTCGTCTGCATGAAATCACCATTCTCCTCCGGAGCCAATGCTACACCTACTTCGAGCGCATCTAAGATCTGCTGACCTGTGCATGCTACCTTATGCATGGTGTTATTGAACGGAATGACCCCAAAGAGATTACCATACGTGATCACTCCTGCCCGGAGTCCACGACGAATACCACCTCCGTTCATGAGGCATATATCTGCCTGCGTCCAATCGCGGAAAGCATCTGTGAGCAAATCACTCAAGTTAGTCTCCATACAACGTACTGCGCGTTCGCCATTCGCCATATCGGTCAGTACTACTTCTGTATGACCAATAACCTCATTGGTGATCTCCGACAACTCGTTCTGAATCGAATCTAAGAGCGCATCCATATGCGCATCAGACTGCTCATAGCCCTCTGTCACTATAAGGTCAACAGATAGATGTCCCGTTGTATCAATCACGCACCGACCCATGCGCCAGAAAGCCGTACCGGTTGATGCTAAGATGACCGAGTCCCCCTTGGCGTTAGGTAACTTATAGTTGAGTATATGGTGCTGGTGTCCATCGAACACTGCATCAATGCCATAGGTGGCGTGAATCATATCTACACTATTGTCCAACGCCGTATCGTCCCCTAAGTGAGAGAGAACAATGACATAATCAGCCCCCTCACGACGGGCTTGATTAACCGCTTTCTGAATGATCTGAAACACATTGTCCGGGTGGAAAGAGTAGAGCGCATTACCCGCACTGTCCTGGAAGAAAGTGGGGGTCGATGTGGTAACCGCTGTAGGCGTGGTCACGCCTACATACGCTACTTGCACATCCCCGTAAGACAAGATCGTATAAGCCGGGTAGGGGTTATTCAACTCTTGCTCATTGGTGAAGTTACAACATACTGCTTGTGCTGTAAGGTAATCCATCAATTCGAACTCGCGGTTGATACCAAAATCGAACTCGTGGTTGCCAACGGTCACCACATCGTATGGAACAGCGTTCATAAGATCGATGATGAACTGACCATTACTGAGACTGCTAATGGCACCACCCTGAATAAAATCACCGGCACTCACCACACTCACATAGGGCGTGGACATCAACTGCTCTTGACGTAAGGCAGAGAACTTCGTATAATTCTCTACGGCGCAATGTACATCGTTTTCAAAAAGGATAACAATAGGCTGCTGTGGCTTGGAAGGAGTGGATTGACATCCAAACATTCCGCTCACCATAATCAGCAACAAAAGAGGATAGATATGTTTCATGTAAGGCGTTTTTTCTTCAATTTGGGTGCAAAATTACTTTTTTTTTTGCATATGTGCAAATAATTTTGTATTTTTGCAACGAATTTATAGGAATTTATGCTTTCCGTTAGGGACATAGTAACTAAAAGGATACCATCGAAGCACCTTCCGTCCTGTGTGATCCGCTATCTGGAACATATCGTTCACCAAGATGAGGCGAACACTATCCTCGCGCACGCGGGTGATAAACAAGGTGTGGACTTTCTCCAATCTGTCCTCCACGACGAACTCCATATATCGTTACATCTGTCACCTGTTACCTGTAACCTGTCACCTGTCACCTGTAAC
>DCID01000043.1:3624-6909 GCA_002315745.1 Bacteroidales bacterium UBA1735
CAACCTGTCATCTTCGTCTCTAACCATCCCTTGGGCGGTGCGGATGGTATGCTACTACTCCAATGGCTGAACGAACATCGTCCTAACCGCGTGCGGGTGATCGTGAATGATCTACTGATGCATATCCAACCCCTGCGAGATCTGTTCGTCCCGGTGAATAAAGTGGGGGCACAGCGACGCGAATATGTGGCTCAGGAAAAAGCATTATGGGAATCGGGAGACGATGTGCTCACTTTCCCCTCAGGCGCCTGCTCGCGATGGCAGCAGGATGGCACCATAGCTGACCCGGAATGGAAAGATACGTTTATACGACGCGCCATCACCTATCAGCGCGATATAGTGCCTATCTATTTTGAGGGCAAGAACTCGAACTTTTTTTATCGTCTAGCCTACTGGCGCCAACGATTAGGAATAAAAACGAATATAGAAATGTTGTATCTAGCCGATGAGTTGTTTAAGGCACGTGGGAAAGCGTTTGGGATACGAATAGGAGAACCGATTGCATGGGAGACTTTGGATTCATCTCGTACGACCAAACAGTGGGCGGAGTGGGTGAGATCCCTTACCTATCAAATGGCTAAATAACTCCAATGACTAAATCAATGGTAAATGGTAAATGACTAAATGGTACATGAAATTATTGATCCCGTAGATCGGGAACTCTTAAAAAACGAATTGCAGGAGCGATTCTTCTTACGCCCGACCAACAAGGCGGGCAACATTATTTATGATCTAACCGCGCACGACGCGCCTAACGTCATGCGCGAGGTAGCACGGCTGCGCGAGATCAGTTATCGCAAGGGTGGGGGAAGTACAGGAAATGAGATGGATATGGACGAAATGGATACAATGGCTAAACCTTACCGCCAGATCATCGTCTGGGATCCCGATAACGAAGAGATCGTAGGAGGCTACCGGTACCTATGCTGTGCGGATGCAGACCTGGATGACAAAGGACAACCCATTATCACCTCGGCACACCTATTCTATTACACCGATTATTTTATCCAGACCTATCTTCCCCATACCATCGAGTTAGGACGCGCTTTTGTGCAGCCTAAGTACCAAGACCGCGAGATGGGCGCCAAAGCGCTCTTCGCCCTGGACAATGTGTGGGATGGTATAGGGGCTGTTCTGTATCGTCACCCCGAGATTTATTACCTTATCGGCAAAGTAACCATCTATCCCAACTTCGATCCTATCTCCCGGGATCTGATCTATGCCTACCTCCAGCGCTACCATCGCGATAAGAAAGGCCTCTTCCGCCCCTATCATCCTGTGGACATAGGTGCTACGGCACAGCGTATAGCGGACGAGATCTTTGCCGGTGACGACGAGCGAGTGAACTACACGGTGCTACTTCATAACCTACGCGAACGCGGAGTTGTCATTCCGCCCATGTTCTCTGCCTACATGAACCTGACACATACGCTGCAGTTCTTCGGCAATGCGGTTAACGACGAACTGGCGAATGTGTATGAAACGGGCATCTTAGTGACCGTCAATGATATCAATGAAGACAAACGAGCACGCTATATCGGCGTATATATAACTTACTTACATGAAACTGCAATTTCTAGGCGCTGCCGGCGAAGTGACGGGCAGCAAGCACTTAATTACAACCGAGGCTGGTAAACGTATCTTACTCGACTGCGGTATGTACCAGGGAAAAGGCATGGAGACCGATGCGGCTAACCGTGACCTTGGTTTTGACCCTAAGGACATCGATTATGTCCTGCTTTCTCATGCCCATATTGATCACTCGGGCTTGATCCCCTATATCTATCGTCTGGGATTCCGTGGGGATATAGTGTGCACGCCTGCCACGCGTGACTTGTGCTCCATCATGCTCCAAGATACTGCTTTCATTCAAGCACAGGATGTACGCTGGTATAACAAGAAAATGGATCGTCTCCATCAGCCTAAAACGCAACCCCTATATGATGTCAATCACGTGGAGCAGGTAATGAAACATTTTGTCTGTGTGGATTATGACCATCGTTTTCGCCTCTGCGACGATGTGTATGTGACATTTACCAATTCGGGGCACATGCTAGGCTCGGCGGTGGTGAGTGTGGAAATCAAAGAGCAAGGCGAGTGGAAACGAATCGCTTATACCGGTGATCTTGGTCGATTGCATAGTCATATTCTTTGCGCACCACAACTCTTCCCACAATGTGACTACCTCATTTCCGAGTCTACGTACGGCGATCGTGTACACGAAGATACCCTCGTCAGTGAGGAGGAACTATTAGGTATCGTGGAAGATACATGCGTGTATAAGAAAGGTAAACTGCTGATCCCTTCGTTCTCGGTAGGGCGTACCCAAGAGATCGTGTATGTGCTCAATAAATTGAACAACGACGGCCGTCTGCCGCAGATAAAAGTCTATGTGGACTCCCCGCTGTCTGTCAATGCCACCCATATCTTCCGCCTCTATACCGACGCCCTCAACGAAGAGGTGCAGGACTCGATGCGTTTCGATAATGATCCGTTTGGATTCAATGCGCTGCATTACATCACCGACATCAACGAGAGCAAAGCACTTAACCACAGCGACGAACCATGTATCATCATCTCTGCCAGCGGTATGTTGGAGGCAGGACGTATCAAACACCATGTGGCTAACCATATAGACGATCCGTCTTGCACTATCCTGATTGTAGGTTACTGTACCCCTACATCCTTAGGCGCTCGTATCCAAGATCCCTCCCTCAAGTGGGTCAGTATCTTCGGCTTTGACCATAAGATCAAAGCACAAGTCACTAAGATCGAAGGATTCTCGGGACATGGTGATTATAAGGAGATGATCCAGTACATCTCACGCTCGCAGAATATAGAGGCTATTCGTCGCACCTTCATCGTGCATGGTGAAGCTTCCGCACAGGAAGCCTATAAGGACCATCTCTACGAAGCAGGTTTCCGAGGCATAGAGATCCCTAAGAAGGGGGATGCCGTGATCCTATAATGACCTTAATATTATAACGCACGCGCGTAAGGGTGCTATATTTGCCACCTTGATTTAACAATTTTTTCGAAAATAAAAAATAATTGTCGAAAAATTTTGCCATGTCAAAAAAAAGCAGTACTTTTGCACCCGTTTTCGCGATATGATGAACGAAAGCATCAAAAAAGTGATCTTTGAACGAATGTTATCAATCAAGATGTAGTACAAGCGGAAGATTGATTACGAAGCGAAAGCGGAGAAATCAACCTTCTACATAATTGGGATAAAAATTGTTCCCGTTAATTAGTACACAATAAATTGGAAAGCGTTCTGAGCTA
>DCID01000043.1:7095-7252 GCA_002315745.1 Bacteroidales bacterium UBA1735
AAAGGTGAATTAAAGCTCCATGTGTCACTGAACCGCATGATTTAGTGATGAAACGCAAGGATTATGGATGAGCACGCTTCTGATTAGATAGTTGGTGAGGTAACGGCTCACCAAGTCGACGATCAGTAGGGGTTCTGAGAGGAAGGTCCCCCACATT
>DCID01000043.1:7314-7522 GCA_002315745.1 Bacteroidales bacterium UBA1735
CTGAACCAGCCAAGTCGCGTGAAGGATGAAGGTTCTATGGATTGTAAACTTCTTTTATTCGAGGGTAAAGTGAGGGTCGTGACCCTTATTGCAAGTATCGAATGAATAAGCATCGGCTAACTCCGTGCCAGCAGCCGCGGTAATACGGAGGATCCAAGCGTTATCCGGATTTATTGGGTTTAAAGGGTGCGTAGGCGGTTTTGTAAGT
>DCID01000045.1:0-28987 GCA_002315745.1 Bacteroidales bacterium UBA1735
ATCTTTTGGCGCTGCAAAGGTACAACTTTTTTTTGACGTGACCAAATTTTTCTGTCTTTTGTAGTACTTTTTGCCAGGATTTGCCAAAATCATAATATTTAGCGGTTATAATCGCCAAAAATCATAATATTCGGTGGTTTTGTTCGCTAAAAATGCATTTTTTTGCAAATTTATCCCGAAAAAGTCGGGAAAAATTTGCATATGTCCTATAAAAGTAGTACCTTTGCGGCGAATTTACATTGCAAATCGGAAGTAAAACTTCAAAAATACAGTATTTATGTACCCGCGATTAGTCCCTATCAATCCCTATTTGGAGGATATCAGTATCTTCCTCTTTGGTGCGCGCCAGACAGGTAAGTCCACCTTATTAAAGACTCTCTTTCCTAGGGCGATATATATCGATTTACTGGATACGGAGGTTTATGCGCGTTTTGTCCGTCGCCCTAATCTGTTGTATGAGTTGTACCACACCCAATCGTCCGAAACATTGATTATCATTGATGAAATACAACAGATTCCTCCCATACTCAATGAGGTACATCGACTTATGTCCCAATGTGGAATCCGTTTTATTTTGTGTGGCAGCAGTGCACGTAAATTGCGAAGACAAGGCTACAACACCCTTGGTGGGCGTGCTTATCCGTGTTATTTATATCCGTTGGTTAGTGCGGAGGTCCCTGATTTTGATTTGGATAAAGCTCTTTCACGAGGCATGTTGCCTTCCATCTATACCAGTAAGAATGCCTATCTTGGTCTATCAGCCTACATAGATGTCTATTTGCGCGAGGAAATCAAAGCGGAGGCATTGGTTCGTAATCTGGATAGTTTTCAACATTTTTTGGACATAGCCGCCTTAACGGATGGAGAGATTGTTAATTATAATAACATTGCTACCGACTGTTGGGTGAGTTCCCACACGGTCAAAGAGTATTTCCAGATTTTGGAGGACACGCTATTGGGTTATACCATTCCCGCCTATACCAAGACTATCAAACGACGTTTAATCCAATCTCCTAAGTTCTACCTCATGGATGTAGGGGTTGTTAATTACTTATTGCATCGTAAGGAGGTGGTGCAAGGCACGAAAGAGTATGGTCATTCGTTTGAGCACTTTGTTATGCAGGAACTGATAGCCTATATTGGTTACTACCACAAACAGGACAAACTTTGTTATTGGCGAACCAGTACAGGAATAGAAGTGGATGCCATTATTGGAGAACAGTATGCCATTGAGATAAAATCCGTTACCGAAGTTCAGAATAAGCATCTGAAGGGTCTGCGTGCATTCCGAGAAGAGCATCCCGACTTCACACTAATGATTGTTTCCATAGACCCCTTTACCCGCCAAACGGAAGATGGTATCCGTGTGGTATATATCCACGATTTCCTTCGACAACTATGGGAGAAGCAATTGTTTTAGACGTTTCACTACAATATATTCTTTCTTTTGTCATCAGAATGGGCACAAAAACGCCCCACCCATGAGGGTGAGGCGGGCGAGGCTGTGGGTTATGCCACAGACTCTCGTAGTTTCCAAAGGATGGCTGTTCGGATGAAGCAGTCAAACTGGTAGTACGACTTCTTCGCCTTTGTCTTAGGATCTATCGGACAAGCAGGATCGGGCTGTTGGAGTTGTGCCCGCCATCGTTCACGCCAATAGGAGTAGCGCGGATGGTCTGGGTTTTTCTCCTTTGAAGCGCGACGGCAAGCCTCTGTCCATAGGTCAAAGTGCTCTTTTTCTCTGCCTTGAGGCGGGGTTTTCTCAAAATCGCGAGGATGCACAACTTTGAAGCACTCCTGCTTACCAGCTTTAAGGACTCGCCCATTCTCATCGTGGGCGTGTTTTCTGCGGAAGATGAATCCGCTGTGGTGGACAATCTCACCTTGGATAGTGTCCACGGGATGAAGATTGGTTACTAATGCCATGGTTTTTTAAGCAATTACCTATACATTGCGAGGTTGTTAAGTTGGTTAATATTATGTGTTGGGTATGTGTTTAACAAGTCCCGAGACGGACTAAGGTATCACTAACGAATCACTAAGGAATCACTAAGGGTGGGTATATGATTATCAGTGAGTTAGTGGTGCGTGGGTGATAGGGGTTATAGAGGATATAGTGAGTATAGTGACTATAGAGAGGGAAAGGTCGGGAAAAGTAGGGAATTTCCCGACTTTTCCCACTTTCCTTTTTAAGCACACTTCTTATATTCTCCGAACGAAACATGCTGTATTTCACTACGTTGAACCCATTTGGTTAACCAGTTGTTGACTGTCTTCACGGACACGCCGAGGGTGTTCGCGAGATGTTCGGCATCGTTCTTGGAGAACTCCGTGGGCAGGGAGTCCAAAAACTGTTTCTGCATCAGGCTGCCACTTGGGGCGGATGGGGTGGGTGTTGAGGTGACAGGTAGCAGGTTATAGGTTGCGGCGGCGTGCATAAGCAGTTTGTGCCCCATCAGCATGACGGTCTTAAAGTCCTCATCGGAGCACTCCACATGTTCGGGTAGGGGTTCGTTGGGATTCATACGCAGTCCCGTCAGCACCATACCGATACGCTTCATGATGACGGGCATACGTTTGAGGGTCTGGTCGAACTCTGCTCCGTAGGCGGCAGCGTAGTTATCGTACTCGGCGCGGAACATACGCTTGACTTGCTGGCGTTGCGCATCTGTGAAGGAGAAGTAACACTTGTGGTCGGCATTGACCTGCTGCAAGAACAACGCACCCACTTGTTCCGCCGTCTTCTCCAACATCGCATACGGATCTGTACACCCTGCCCTATGAGGGAAGGGGTGGGGAAGGGTCTCATCCCACACCTCGTCCATGAAGTCTGCTCGCTCCGTCACTACATAGCAGGCGAAGCGGCTCATGAGACCATTCTCGCGCGATTTTAATAGAGGCGTGAGTTGGTTGTACGTGCCCGAAAGGAGCATAGAGATGTGTGGGTCGGTGATCTCGATGAACTCGTTGTTCTGGCGGCGCAGTTGGCTGATAGTCTCGTGCTCAAAGAGACAACGGATGACATCGGAGAACTGCCCATAACTGGAACGTAAGGTCTGCGAGAGCGTATCCATCTCGGTCGCCATAATGATACCGCGACCGCGGAAGCGTTGCATGAGTGCGATGAGGGCGGCAGAGGAGGCATTGGCAGGAATATAGACCTGTTTGCCTTTCTCGCCCTCGATGGCGCTCATCAGTTTGCGACCATAGTTCATGATACCTTTGCCGCTGGCGGCAGGTGCGAGCACCATCGTCATCAAGTCGGCGCCATACTCGTGACGCGGTTGGCCGTGGTAACAACGCATCGCGGGTAACGCGTAGGCGCAGTTAGTTAATACGGAGAGAAGGAGCATGTCCTTCATAGGCGTGGACGAAGCCACGTTGAGACAGTTTTGGATGAGCTCGGGCAGACTGTCTGCGCCCAAGTGAGAGGTAATGAGCATGTCATTCGACTCGGAATTAACAGTTGTGTTAATCATGATAATAAATATTTATGTTACCGAAAACACGTTCGGCGCGTTGGACTTTTTTGTAAATCCGATGCAAAGATACTACACTATGATTCCCAAATCGGCACGTAGGGTGTCATTTAATCACATAAAAAAAGCAACCAACTCATTATAAGCTGGTTGCAAAGTGATTTTTTTTATGTTATTAGGACGCAAATAGGACGATCAATGATGTCCTACGCGAAAACGCGATTACCTGTTGCTCTTAAGATTTCAATATGTCCCGCTGTTTATAGTCTGTCGGCGACGCTCGCCTTTTATAGTTGTGCGAGGCAACTTGTCTATTTGGGCTCTAACGGAATAGAAGATGGTGCGTCCTTAACAAATTCGTCAAATGAAGCAATAACTTCATTATATAACGGATGATCTTTGCGCAAAATCATTCCTGTATATACGATGTAACCATCAAAATCAATATTGGCTGTATGTAATGTCAAGTCATCTCGTTTAGAGTAACTATTAAACCACCTTTCATATAAGCGACTACGGATGCTTTCACGATGATCCCGAGGATCACAGATATACAACATTACTGGCTCTTCTTGACTAAAGAACTCCTCCAATACAAGTGAAATAACACTAAATACCTTAGGGTCATGCGGAGCAAATGTATCATTGGTATTGGAGATAAAGAAGTGATAGACGCCCTCTCTGGCTAAATAGGAATCTTTATAGAAACCTATGCGATATGTCACATCATTTTCCGTTCTAAAACGGAATAACATATCATCCAACTGCACAACCCAATAAGGAGATGCTTGGTTGATTTTATCAACAGAAAGTCTCATGCAAGTCCCAATTCAACTTCACGTTTATTGACATAATCCAACCATTCATTCTTGAGATTTAGCATCCCACGAATAGCGGCAGCTCTTTCTTCTGCCGTCCTGTACTTAATCAAAGAATCTTTACTCATAATAATTCCTCCTTTCTTTTCACGCCGCAAAATTACAACATTTTTTTGATATACGCAAACTTTGCGACCATTTTTGTTATTTTTTCGATAACAAGCGTTAGTAAACGCCATTCATTATGTCCCGCTGTGCACGTCGAACCTTTTGCCCGATCGGTGGGGCTATTATCCTATTTTGCAATCAAAAATTACTCCACTCCGTCATTATAGTAGGCGTCATGATGTGGGGGAACCATCCGTTTGCGGAGGCTATTTTCCTTAATGGGATTATCTAAGAAACGATTCAACTGCTCCACAAATTGTGTGAAGGGTTTGAGTTTAAAGACGACTATCCCTTGTTTTTGCAGTTGTTTGGTGCGCATGGCTATTGAGGCGATAGGTTCGGTTGGTGCCATAGACGCTTGTCGCCATGCTAAGACCGCTGCTCGCTTTTTAGCCAAAGAGGCGTTAGGTGTCCAAAATGAGAATTTCGCGATAGCTTCTTCTGCCTGACAAGGTATATTGTCCTTTTTATCTTTTAGCATCTCCAAGCATAGCAGATGCATGTAGATGGCTTGCAGGTCTTCGATGCGGAAACGTTCGTAGTACAGTTTGGATGCGAAAGTGGGCTTGTCCGTTATCCACGCATAGAGGTTATCAGGCAGCGCCTGTAGCCATTGCGTGTGTGCCTGTATCTCCTGCTCTTTCGTTGTGATACCTGCCTTTATCACGCGTGCGTAATCCTCGAAGAAGGTAGTGGTTTGTTCCCGTAGTGTTGCCATCTCTTTGTCCATAACCTCGGCACGTAATGCCGGTGACTTGAACGTGTCGTGATGCACTTCGTCCAGTTCCATACGTATATCCCATATGGCGTCGCATTGGTCTGTCCAGTAGCCGTGCATGGTGGTCAACATGATACTGAGCAGCACGTACGCATGGCGTTCGTCGCCTGACAAGCCTTGGTTGAGATAGGATAGGTTACGCTTCGCCACATCGATGGCGGTATCAATGAGTGCTGTATCCACCTCTTTGTCCTCGCTATGCTGGAGCACAACATGATGCAACCGCTCTATCTCTTGCCACGCCATACGCTGCTCCGTCTGCACGGCTGGCAGTGGGATGTTCGCGATGGGACTGAGATCCAAACGGGCGGAGGGAGAAGGGATAATGGCGAATTCGACTTCCATCTCCACCTCGAAGTAGGACTCTGACCATTCGCTCGTCTCGGGATGTACGACGGTGGCTTTGAGTAAGGACGAGTCGGGGAAATTAGCACGGATGAGTGGTGTGTAGTCAGAACTGACATAGCCCACTTGCATCTTACGTGCGGGTGCACCATCGATGATGAGTTCCATCCACGCCTGAATGGCATAGCGGTCATATGGGTTGGCATTGTCGTACACCAAGATCACCTCTACCCCAGCGGGCAAGGTGCTCATGACATCGAGCAAAATGTGTTCATCTAAACAATGCCGAACACCTACTATGGGGAAGATAATGGTCATGACGTGTGTGGGGTAAACTGCCTATAATGGTGGAAAAAGGGAATAAAAAAAGCGGAAAGAGAGGGATTCGAACCCCCGGTACCTCTCAGTACAACGGTTTTCAAGACCGCCGCGTTAGACCACTCCGCCATCTTTCCGAGTCTGTAATCAAATTGGATTTATCCAAATCGGCTGCAAAAGTACTACTTTTTTTTGGAATACACAAATTTTTGGGCAAAAAAAGTGCAAATTATTTCTTCTTAGCCGATACAATAACCCCCGCGAGGGTGGGTAGGATGGTGTTAATGAGCCAGATGAGGGTGACTGCAATAGCGATGGCGGGGACATTATCCGTATATTGACTGAACACAATCACCGCCCAACCACCTTTGCAAGCCACTTCGGCGGAAGGAATAGAGGGCGAGATGGTGATGAGAATATAATACTCTAAGATGATGAGTAACGCCTGCAAGGGTGGTAGTTGAATACCCATAAACGACAGCACGAGCCATAACTGCACCATCCATATACCATAACGTATGAGGTGCCAAAAAACGATTACTATCCACTTGCGCCAATTGAGCAACCACTCCCTCCAGCTGCCGAGACCGGCTCGCCACTGTTCCCAACTATACCCCATCGCTACCAAACGAGTTGGATACTCGCCACAGCGATACGGCGTCACAAACGCCCCCACATACCCTAAGAGCACCTGACGATAGGACTGCCTGACGGAAATAGAAGTGAGACCTTGTAATAGCCGCTGCCATTTATAACTCTCTACCAATAATTGCATGGGCAGTAGTATCAATGCCATGCCTAAATAGAGATATTGTGTCCAATGGGCGGTACGAAAAGAGGTGGCGAGGGCATCATAGTCCTCGTAGATGGCTAACCGATAGACCATGTACACCAAGGCTCCAGCACTAAGTGCCCAGCCAAGTGCTTGCCATATCGCTTTAGAACGGTTCTGCATACGTACAACCCTCTTTCCAACGAGAGCAACCATAGCGGGTCTTACCGCGAATGACTATTCCTTTATGACAGACCGGACAGACGGCACCGGCTTTGTTCGTTTTGACTTCCCGAACGACGTCGGTAGTCATGGTTTTGAGTTCGTCTAAGAAGAGTTTAGCATCGAAGGCGCCACTCTCTATCTCGCGCAGTTTCTTCTCCCATAGACCTGTCAGTTCTGCCGATTTGAGCAAAGGCGAGATGATGGTATGAATGAGGTTAACCCCTATCTCGGTAGCATGGAGCGACTTACCCTGCTGAACGATATAGTGACGTTGGTACAGTTTCTCAATGATAGCCGCACGGGTAGAAGGACGGCCTATGCCGTTCGCTTTGAGCGCATCCCGCAGTTCCTCATTATCGACCGTCTTACCGGCAGTCTCCATGGCACGCAGGAGGGTTGCCTCCGTGTAGTATTTGGGTGGGGTGGTGGTCTTCTCGATGAGTTGCGGTGTATGTTCGCCCGATTCGCCCTGAACAAAAGCGGGAAGAGATTTGGAGACTTCGTCTCCGTTATTTTCGTTATTTTCGTTATTTTCGTTGTTTTCGTTGTTTTCGGTTGAACCAAAGACCGTACGCCATCCTGGTTTGAGGACTTCGCGACCGGTTACCTTGAAATCTATTTTGGATTGTTGATTGGTGATTGGTGATTTTTGATTTACTTCGGCGAGGACGGTGGTGTTGCTCACTTCGCAATCGGGGTAGAAAGCGGCGATGAATCGCAGGGCAATGAGGTTGAACACTTTCTTCTCCTGCTCGGTGAGGTTATCAGGCCGCTGACCCGTAGGGATGATAGCATGGTGATCGGTCACTTTCTTGTTATCAAACACTTTCTTGGACTTAGGCAAAGATGCGGGTGTCTTGCCGCCATCGGCTTTGAGACCCAACAGGGGTTGGGTGGCAGGGAAATAGTCCTTGATGCCATTGAGCGTGGCGGGTATCTTGGGATAGAGGTCTTCGCTTAGGTAGGTAGTGTCCACACGCGGGTAAGTGGTGATGCGTTTCTCGTAGAGGGACTGGATATATTTGAGGGTATCGTCTGCCGAATAGCCATACCGCTTATTGCACTCTACCTGTAGGCTCGTTAAGTCAAAGAGACGTGGGGCAGACTCGATACCTTTCTTCTTCTCGACCGAAGTGATGGTGAATGGTTGCCCCGTGATGCTGTCCACCAACTGCTGTCCTTGTTCGAGCGAAGTGATGGCATACTCATCCTCTTCGGTGGGGAGTTGGGCAGAGAAGAGGGTGTCGCGATAGACTGTTTTCAGTTCCCAGTAGGTGCGAGGCACGAAATGTTCGATCTCTTCTTGGCGCTTGACAATAAGGGCGAGGGTAGGTGTCTGGACACGACCGATAGATAGGACTTGTCTGTCCTTACCGGTACCTCGCGCGTAGCGGATGGTGTAAGCACGGGTGGCGTTCATACCTAAGAGCCAGTCGCCAATAGCGCGCATCAGTCCGGCTTCGTAGAGGTGCTGGTAGTTAGACTGATCCTTGAGTTGTTTGAATCCTTCGGCAATCGCTTCCTCGGTGAGTGAACTGACCCATAGTCGTTTGACGGGGCACTTGCACCCTGCTTTCTGATAGACCCAACGCTGAATCAGTTCTCCCTCTTGTCCGGCATCACCGCAGTTGACGACTTCGTCGGCTTGGGCGATGAGGGCTTTGATGGTGTTGAACTGTTTGATAACACCCTTGTCGTCGGTCACTTTAATGCCAAATCGCTCCGGTATCATCGGAAGAAGTGACATGTTCCACCCTTTCCATTGCTCGTTATATTCGTTCGGATCGAGTAGAGCACATAGATGACCAAACGTCCAGGTGACGATATAGCCATTACCTTCATAATAGCCGTCGCGCTTGGTGGTAGCACCCAGCACTTTGGCGATATATTGACCTACGGTAGGTTTCTCTGCAACACAAACGATCATAGCTAATACATTAATTTATGGAAACGTGTATGGAAAAGTATCGCGGCTAGGCTCAGACCGAAGATGAATCCGATCCACATACCTGCGGCACCTATATGTAAAACGAATGTACAAACTAGTCCGATGGGTAACGCCACTAATATATAGGCAACGAACGCATAGACCATCGGTCGACGCACATCGGTTATACCGCGTAGCATCGCGGCTCCCACCGTCTGTAATCCGTCTGCATACTGGAAGAGTGCGGCAAAGAGGATCAATGTCTCGGCTATCTCCATCACCGCCGGATCTTTGGTGAAAAGAGAGGGGATGACATGCCTCAACGATAGCATGAGTATGACGCCGATAGTGTTCATCAATAGCACGAGATGGATAGACGCTTTGGACGCCATCTGTACGGCAGGTATATCGCCTTTACCTAATTGGTGCGAGACACGGATAGTGGTGGCGGCTCCGATGCCCAATGCGAGCATGAAAGTGAGGTCGGCTATCTGATTAGCAATCTGGTGCGCAGCGAGCGATTCCTTATTGATCCACCCGATGAATACGAACGAAAGTGTGAAGGTGACGGTCTCTAACATCGTCTGGCAACCAATCGGATAACCGGTCTTCCAGAGCAGCGCAATACCTTCGCGAGTCTTTGCCCACGTCTGCTTCATGGCTTGCAAGTACGTGCGCCATTCGTGATGCATGTAGATGGCAGTGAAGAAGCACAGGGGCATCAAGGTGCGGGAGATCAAGGTGGCTATACCGGCACCCGTCGCTCCCATCGGTTCGAAGCCCCAATGGCCGAAGATCAGTACCCAGTTCAGTAGTATATTGAGACCATTCATGATAAGGGTGATGACGAGGGCTACCCATGTGTTACCCAGACCTTCGAGGAACTGCTTGCATAGGCAGAAGAATAGGAAGGGTACGATCGAGATGACGATGAGGATATAATAGGGGCGTGCGACCTCGATGACGATAGGCTCTTGACCAAAGAGATGGAGAAAAGGAACGACGCTTCCTAAGAGCAGTACCATCCCGATGGAAAGGGCGATAGTGAAGATAATGCCACTATGAACGAGGTGACCTATCTTACGGATGTCGTTACCAGCACCGACCTCGAATCCTACGAGCGGTGTTAGTCCCATTAGTGCCCCCATGGCGAAGACCATGATGGTGAAGAAGATGGCATTGGAGAAAGATACAGCCGCTAAGTCCGCCGTGGCATAGTGTCCCACCATCATCGAGTCAAAGAGTCCCACCAAGGCGGCACCCAGTTGGGTGACCATCACAGGGAACGCTACTTTGAGGTTCCGCTTATAATATGGCAGGTAGTCCTTAAACGACATGCTTAGAATAAACTGAGTTGGCTATTGTCGTTCGTTATGATGAGAGAAACGCCGGTTTCATCGGGAGTTTCCTGCTCTTCTTCCGTTTCCTCTACGGGCTCGGGTTCGGGTGTGATATCTTCGATGGAGGCGATGTCTAATGTAGAGAGACGTTTACCCTTGGCTTTGGGCGATTTAGACTCGATGAAATCGGCCATAATCACTTCTTGTGGTTCACGATTCTCGTCCTTAAACAGGATGCGGAAGATAGCCTCCTCGCGGTCGCTGATGACCACGAGTTGTGAATCTTTGTTCTCGCCTAAGAACGACTGCACCTTAGCCGTTGCATCCAGTGTGAAACGCTTCGCGTAGTAGTATCCCAGTTCGGCGTTCCATAAAGCGACAGACCATATCTTGTCGGGATCAAATTTCTCAATACGTATCCATCCTTGCTCAAAGTGGGCACTCTCCTCGAAGGTGTTGAGGAAATAGTCGCCGTTTTGCATGACCACTAAAACGCGATCTTCGTCTTGGAACTCGCCTAAGTAATTACCTTGTCCGTCGTAGTTGATGCGCAGTATATCGGGATCGAACCATACCTTGCGACCGCCTAAGGTGGAGTGACCTTTCTTGCTAAGCGTGATGCTCTTCACCTCATATTTGGTGAGTAAGTTTCCGCGTGCGCTGCGGCTCTTGACTGCCAGTTCGGTAAGGTCTTTGAATACCTCCACTTTCTTCAAATGTAAAGCCGGTTTGAGGGCGATACGGATCACTTCGGCTTCGCCGTTGGGGTTAGCGGTGAAATAGACCACTTTACTACCCGCTTTGCCTTGGGTGAGGTCATATTCCTTATCGCGGGTGATACCCGTTACGTTGAAACGTTTCATGTAATAGACCCCATTCTTACCATCGCGATAAACGACGTTATAGATGGTGCGGGTATCGTTCTTCTTGAATATATCCACATGTAGGATATCGGTGCCGATGAAACTCTTCTCGGTCACTTTGGAGATCTTATATTTACCATCCTTATGGAAGACGATGATATCATCCATGTCGGAGCAGTTGCACAGGTACTCGTCTTTCTTGAGTCCGGTACCGATGAATCCTTCCTCGCGGTTGATATAGAGTTTCTCGTTGGCTTCCACCACAGTCTTGACATTGATGTTAGCGAAGTTGCGTACCTCCGTCTTACGGGGATACTTAGCCCCATATTTGGCTTTGAGCATCTCGAACCATGCAATGGTATATTCGGTGAGGTGGTTGAGGTGTTTGACGGTCTCCTTGATTTTCTTCTCCAAGTCTTTCATCAGTTCGTCCGCTTTCTTGGAGTCAAACTTCGTGATGCGGATCATGCGTATCTCGAACAGTTTCTCAATATCCTCCGTACGCACTTCGCGTAGCAGTTGTGGCTTGAAGGGTTCTAAGGCTTGATCCACGAAGGCGATCAGTTGATCCTTATCGGGCGCTGTCTCATAACCTTGTTCTTTATAGATACGGTTCTCGATGAAGATCTTCTCCAGGGATGTGAAGAAATACTGTTCCTCGAGTTCGTTCTTCTGAATCTCCAATTCCCATTTGAGTAGTGCCTTGGTGTTATCGCACGACATCTTGAGTAGGTTAGAGACGGTGGTGAAGATCGGTTTCTTATTCTCAATCACGCAGCAGTTAGGCGAAACACTGACCTCGCAGTCGGTGAAAGCATAGAGTGCATCGATGGTTTTATCCGACGACGCACCTGGGGCTAACTGCACCACTATCTTAGCCTCTTCGGCGGTGAAATCGTCCACTTTGCGTATTTTGATTTTCCCTTTCTCTTGGGCTTTGAGGATAGTCTCAATGATTTTGGCGGTAGTGGTACCGAAGGGCACTTGTGAGATGATGAGTGTCTTATTGTCGTCCGTCTTGGTGATCTTAGAGCGTATCTTAACGATACCTCCGCGTTCGCCGTCGTTGTAGCGGCTGACGTCTATCTCGCCACCGGTGGGGAAGTCGGGATAGAGTTGGAACTCCTCGCCACGGAGGTAGGATAAGGATGCGTCACATAGTTCGTTGAAGTTATGCGGCAGGATCTTGGAATTGAGTCCGACGGCGATACCCTCGACACCCTGTGCGAGTAGGAGGGGGAACTTAATAGGCAGATGAATAGGTTCTTTCTTACGTCCATCGTAGGAGAGCATCCAGTGGGTGGTCTTGGGGTTGAAGACCGTATCTAAGGCGAACTTACTGAGTCGTGCCTCGATGTAACGAGGGGCTGCCGCACCATCACCGGTGAGGATGTTTCCCCAGTTTCCTTGGCAGTCGATGAGCAGATCTTTCTGCCCCAACTGTACGAGGGCATCTCCGATGGATGCGTCACCATGCGGGTGATACTGCATGGTCTGACCGACGATGTTAGCCACCTTGTTCATCTTGCCATCATCCACGCACTTCATGGCGTGAAGGATACGGCGTTGAACGGGTTTGAGACCATCTTCGATAGCGGGTACAGCACGCTCTAGGATGACATAGGAGGCATAGTCCAAGAACCAGTCTTGGTACATGCCCGTGAGGTGATATTTGATAGAATCATTAAATTCTGCCATGATATATTCTGTCGTTTTGTGTTCTAATGATTACGATAATGTGACTCCAGCCCATTCGATGTCACCACCTAAGGGAGGGTTCTTCTTTTCTACAGTGACTTCTATTCGTTGTGCTTGGGGGATGCGCGCCCCAATAGCCTTGCGGATTCGTCCCGCTACATGCTCCAACAAGTCCGATGGAATCGCCATTTCTTCGATGACGATATCGTACAAGACTTGGTAATTGACGGTGTCGGATAAGACATCGGTTTGAACACCTACGCTATCGGGCAGCGTCACTTGGACAGACACCCGAAACGTGTTGCCGTTCTTCCGTTCATCCTCCCCAACGCCGTGATAGGCTTGTAAGGTGATGTGGGTAAGACGGATGGTCACTTAATCTTCCCGCTTATTGAGGTAGATAAAGGTACCGATACCGGCTACTTCCAGCAAAAGGCTGATGACCAACAACACGTTGGATTGTACAGCAAAGAAATAAACCAACAAGCACACTACTCCGACGAGTACTAGGATAATGCCTAAGTTCTTTTTCCAAAAATCGTTCATATTCGTTTTGTTTAAATGATTAATGCTATATGCTATTAGGGCGCCAGCCCGTTCTATCTTCTATTTCAAACTCCGATACATACCGCCAGGTAAGGACCGTACCCAGCCGTCCATCTCGAGTAGCATGAGGTCGGAGGCGACTTGCGCATAGGGTTCTTTGGTCTCCATCACGATGGAGTTGATATGTATGCCATTTTCCGCATTGCGTAGCAATTGGATGAGCTGTTGTTGCTCGTCGGTGAGGCTCCCCTGCAGGTTCTCTATCTCTGTTTGGATGGGCTTGGTCTGCTCATCCCATTGCATGTAACGAATGAGGTCATCGGCGGAATTGATGAGCGCCGCTTTCTGGTCGCGGATCAGTTCGTTGCACCCTATCGAATTGGCATCATTGATTCGGCCTGGAACGGCGAATAAGTCGCGGCTATAGTCGCATGCCATCTGGGCAGTGATGAGGGAACCTCCTCGTTGCTTGGATTCGGTAACGACTACGGCATCTGCTAACCCTGCGACAATACGGTTACGCGCCACAAAATTATATCGCTCGGGTTCGGTATTGGATAGGTACTCGGTCAATATACCGCCATTTTCTAAGGCTTGAATAGCGACGGGTCGGTGCAGGGTGGGATAGATACGATCGAGCCCATGAGCCGGCACGATGATCGTCGGTATACCCGCTTCTAGGGCTGCCCGATGTGCTGCCACATCGATACCATACGCCAAACCGCTCACGATAGTGAGGTTAGGTATGCGTTGGGCGAGGTCTAAGACGAGTTGGCGGGTGAACTCTTTGCCCCTGTCGGAGGCGGCACGTGTGCCTACGATAGAGACGAACTTACCTTCGTTCACATGTAGGTTACCCTTACCAAACAGCAGCACGGGTGCATCGGGGCATTCGCGCAAGTGGTCGGGGTAATTGGAATCACGGTAGTCAAAGGTGGTTATCTGATGTTTCTCGATGAATTCCATCTCTTGCCGTGCCCGTTTGAGCGCAGCATGGGCATCTTGCTCCACATGCTTCCATGCCTCGAACGCGCTACCATACTGATCCAGCATGATGCGTGTGCGACGCACGTTGTTGTAGTGCAAGTAGCACAAGGCAATGAGATATGTCAGTTCATCGTTGGACATGGACTATAGTTTTTCGCCGAAACTGAGATCACCGGCGTCGCCTAATCCGGGCACAATATATTTGCGGTCATTGAGACGCTGATCAATGGCGGCACACCAGAGGGTCACATCTTGGGGCATGATGGTTTGCAGGTACTCAACCGCTTGCGAGGAGGCAATCACGCAGCATAGGTGTATGTGAGCCGGTTGGCCATGGGTTAAGAGGGCTTTATAGGCTGCCTCCATGGACATACCGGTAGCCAACATAGGGTCGACCAAGATGAGGGTCTTCTTCTCTGTGCTAGGAGCAGCTAAGTACTCCGCTACGATATCGATGTCTCCCTGTTCATTGACCTTACGATAAGCGCTGATAAAGGCATTCTCTGCATGGTCATACATATTGAGGAATCCCTGAAAATACGGCAGTCCAGCACGTAACACCGTCGCTAAAACGATGGAGTCAGCAGGGGTGTTGAGCGTGGCTATACCTAAGGGTGTCTGTACCTGTTCGGGCACATATTGCAGGGTTTTGCTTATCTCCATAGCGACGGCTTCGCCCACGCGCTCTAAGTTACGACGGAAACGCATACTGTCACCATGAATGGCCACACTGCGTATTTCTTTCATAAACTGATTGATCAAGGAGTTGTGCTCCGATAAATTAATAACTTTCATGCTATTGTGTGAATTGAACGAATCATTTATAATGGGTAATGGACGCCATCACTTTCTCCGCATACCCTTTGGATACGGGTACCGTGGGGAAACGCTTATCCCCAAAATCGACGAGTACTTCGCCGTCCTGGCAGCGTACTACTTGTACATTGTGTATGTTAATGACATAGGAGCGGTGACATCTAACTAACCCCTGGTCGCTAAACCGACACTCGATGTTGCGCAGCGAGTTACGGATCATCATCTTCTCCACTTTCTCGTTATATAAGTAGTAGATGGTCACATAGTTATCGGCTGCCTCTAAGAGGTACACCATCTCTGACTTGGCACTCAGTTTGAGGTCACCTTTCTCGTCATAGAAGAGGTACATAGGCGAAGAGGTGGGCGTAGAGGTCGAATCATGAACGAGTGCCGTTTTCTCCTTAAGGGCGATCCATAGCGTGATGATGGTGTAAGGGATGAGCAGGATGAACGTAGCCGCCAGGAGCGATTCCTTAAATAGGTAGAAGAAGGATAGACCTCGCTCGGTCGAGAACTCTTGCAGCACTACGATAGGGAAAGCCGCGTAGATAGTAGCCATCGCAATGAGCTCCGCCGCTATCCATATAGCATAGTCTAGATAACTGATCTCATGCCGCTTCGCATAGTTGCACATCAGGGTACGACTCAGGGCAATGATCCCCATCGCTACGAGCACAATAATGGTTGACCATAGGATAAACTGCCAGTCCGTACTAACCCATCCGCGCGACTCAAAGGGCTGGAAGAAAAGAATAAACAATTCAGCGAACAAAGCAGTCGCTAAAACCAACAGAGTTAGGTTCTGTTTGGTGTTCAAATAAGAAGGAACTTGATTCTTCATTTTATGGGATTGTTTAATTCAGCGCGCAAAGATACAAAAAAATTTGCAAATATGCAAAAAAAGTGATACCTTTGCACGATTTTTTGAAAAAAAAGATCTTTTTTGTGGACATGAAGCCCAATAATTACATACATAAAATAGAAAAAGAGCGTATTCAAGCCATGCCTTTGGCACAGTTTGATGGGGAGGTCATCATTGTGGATCGGATGGAGGAGGTAGCATCGGCTGTTGCCTACCTCAATGAGCAGACTGTACTGGGTGTGGATACAGAGTCGCGTCCTTCCTTTACGCGTGGCACCCATTACCCGACCGCCTTGGTGCAGATTGCGACCGAGCAGCGCTGCTATCTGTTTCGTTTGACGCATGTGGGCATGCCGGCTGAGTTGGCGGACGTGTTTGCTAACCCGCAGATATGTAAGGTAGGATTGGCGTTTAAGGATGATATTAATGGGCTTCGCCGTCGTCGTAATTTCAAACCCGCTAACTGCGTGGATTTGCAGAGCATAGTGGGGCAATATGGTATCTTAGACTTGGGACTGCAGAAGATCTTTGCCATCTGTTTTGGCTGCAAGATCTCGAAGACGCAGCAACTCACCAACTGGGAAAACTCGCACCTCACGCCCGAGCAGGCGCGTTACGCGTCCACGGACGCGTGGGCGACGCTACGTATATATAAGGACTTGATGGCGACACAACCGCTACCTAAAGCAGAACAGGAAGCGCTGCGTATGGCGGAATTAGAAAGACAGCAGCAACACCAATTAGAGGTGCAGCTGCTGCGTAATCGAGAAGCCAATTCTGCTGATAATCAATAGATAATCTTATATCCTCTGCCGTGTACACCTTGGATAATGGCGCCGGAACCTGCTAAGAACTTACGCAGGTGATTGATATATACGGCTAGTGACCGAGCGGCAAAGAAAGAGTCATTATTCCATAAGGTGCGTAAGATCAGGTGGCGATCTACGACATTATTCTTATTCTGACACAGTAACTGCAGCAAATCGCTTTCGCGTGTAGACATGTGTTGTCCATCAATGGTTTGATTGGCGGAATTGAAATGCTTTTTACCAATCACATAGTCCACCTCGCGGGCGGTAAACCCAATACGAGAACGACGTAAGATAGCCTCAATCTTATAGACCAGTAACTCGATAGATAGCGGCTTTATCATATAGTCATCACATCCATTTTCGTACGCGGAGAGAATGACCTCTAAGTTGGAACTATCCGTGATCACAATGACGGGTAAAAGTTTCTCCATCATCTTTAACTCGGCTAAGATCTCTAACCCATCTTTCTTGGGCATGTTAAGGTTTAAAAGACATAAATCATAATAGGAACTACCTATCTTATCCAGCGCGCTATCTCCATCGGATACCCGATCTACTGTATAGCCTTTGGTGCGCAAAAAATCAGCAATAACGACGCTTAAACTCTGGTCGTCATCGCATAGCAGTAAGTGATTGGATGCTTGTTTCATATGTGGTGTACTTTATTTTTCATTAACATAACAAATAGTGTGCCAAAGTTGAAAAAATATAAATTTTTATCTAAAATTTTCATATTCCAAAAAAAAGTTGTATCTTTGTGCCCAAAATAATCAAAACGTCTATGAGTAAAGTTCTCTTACTTTTGACAGGTGGCACCATATGTATGGTGCGTAATGCGAAGACTGGAGCGCTTCATCCAGCCGATATGGAGGTGATTCGGCATCATGTGCCGGAGTTACTTTCGTCGGAAATAAAGGTGGATATGCTACCTTTTACCCCGCTCATCGATTCGTCGGATATCAATCCGGAGAATTGGGAACGCATGGCGCGGGCTGTGTATGACCACTACGAGGAGTATGATGGTTTTGTGATCCTGCATGGTACGGACACGATGTCGTACACCGGTTCGGCGTTGAGTTTCATGTTACAAAACTTATCCAAACCGGTCGTCTTAACCGGTAGTCAACTACCGGTGGGTGTGCTGCGTACGGATGCGAAGGAGAACCTGCTCACTTCTATTGAGATAGCTGCCGCTAAGGACGAGGAGGGTAATGCGATGGTGCCCGAAGTGTGTATCTATTTTGAGGACTGTCTGTTCCGGGCTAATCGTACTACGAAGCGCAATGCGGAACATTTCTCCGCCTTCAATTCGTATAACTATCCCGCTTTGGCCAAGGCAGGCGTACATATCACCTATCAGCCACATCTCATTCACTATTCGCCGTTAAATAGTTCACTTCAATTGCGCGTTCAGACCGATTGCAATGTGGCGGTACTCAAACTTTTCCCGGGCATCACACAGGCTGTGGTACATTCTCTATTGACGACCGATGGACTACGCGGAGTGGTGCTGGAGACGTATGGTGCGGGTAATGCACCCTCTGCGCAATGGCTGTATGACGAATTGAAAAATGCGGTTAAGCGCCATATTATCATTGTGAACAAGACGCAATGCAATACCGGTTCGGTAGAGATGGGACGATATGATACGTCACTCAATCTCATGAAGGCTGGAGTACTCTCTGGATACGATATTACTACGGAGGCATTGCTCACTAAGATGATGTGCCTCTTCGGCGAATATGGAGACGATACCGAGTTGGTACGCCAGTGGCTGCAAAAAGAGATGTGCGGTGAGGTCACCATTGAAAACTCCTAATTTTCAAATCTTCAAACTTTCAAATTTTCAAACTTTTACATATATGAAAAACTTACAACCCCAAGGTGTATGGAATAACTTCTATAGCCTTACCCAAATTCCCCGTCCTTCGGGAAAGAAAAAAGAAATATCTGATTTTGTAGCTTCTTTTGGCCGTAGTCTCGGCTTAGAAACGGTGGTGGATGAGATCGGTAATGTGATTATCCGTAAGCCCGCTAGTCCGGGATATGAGAATCATCCGGGTGTGATCCTGCAAGGTCACTTGGATATGGTTCCACAAAAGAACTCCGACAAAGTGTTTGACTTTGAGAAAGATCCTATTCGCGCGTACGTAGAAGATAATAAGGAGTGGGTGACAGCCGATGGTACTACCCTCGGTGCGGATAATGGTATCGGCGTGGCAACAGCCATGGCTATCTTAGCCGACAAGTCGGTGGTACATCCTCCATTAGAGGCGCTGTTCACGGTGGACGAAGAGACGGGTATGTATGGTGCCTTTGACCTGAAGGGAGGTTTGTTACACGGGAAGTACCTACTCAATCTCGATTCGGAGGAAGAGGGTGCACTCTATATTGGTTGTGCTGGTGGTGTAGATACGACCGCCACGTTTGATTTCGAACCCGTGCCGGTTGAAGATGGCGATATCGCTATGGTCATCAAAGTGTTTGGCTGTAAGGGTGGTCACTCGGGTTGTGATATCCATATGCAACGCGCGAGCGCTAACAAACTGCTGGTGCGCGTTCTCAAAGACGCAATCACGGATTGTGAAGCACGATTGGTTTCCATCGAAGGTGGTAGTTTACGCAATGCGATTGCCCGTGAGGCATCGGCTGTCGTGACTATTCCGGCGGAAGGCAAAGATGATTTTGTGGAGTTCATTGCGGACTGCGAAGATCTGTTCATTCGCGAATACGATGGTGTGGAGGACAATATCCATGTCGAAGTGAGCGAGGTGGCTTGCCCTGCGACCGAGATGCCGGAAGATGTGCAGGATTTCTTGATCCATGCGCTTACGCTATGCCCACATGGGGTATATCGTGTTATCCCAGAGGCTCCGGATATTGTGGAGACGAGCAATAACCTCTCTATGATCAAGACCGAGGGCAATCAGGTCATCATTTACTGCTTGACTCGCTCCAGTGTAGAGAGCCGCAAGGAAGAACTGCAATCGGTTATCCAATCCGCCTTCTCGTTGGCTGGTGCCAAAGTGGAGTTCTCGGGTTCGTATCCGGGATGGAAACCTAACATGAAGAGCCGTATCTTAGAAGTGATGCAGCAGGTATATAAGCAGGAGTTCAATCAAACACCGAAGGTGATTATTATTCACGCCGGTTTGGAGTGCGGCATCATTGGCCGTAATTATCCAGGTATGGAAATGATCTCGTTTGGACCAACCATTGAGCACCCGCACTCACCTGACGAGCGGGTCAATATCGCTACTGTGCAAAAGATGTACCACTACCTGTTGGCGACTCTGAAGGCTTTATAAAAAAGCAGCATGTCCAGTCAACCTTTATATCGGTTATCCTCATGGCTTCTCCATCAGGTGTTGGCGATCAACACCTCTGGAGAAGGCATTCATTCTCCGTCCCTATTCTATGTGGTACGCATGCTTTGCAAGGATGCTAGTTCGTACTATTGTTGGCGAGAGATTGAACAACGGCGGCAGTGTATGCTCCGTGCTCCCAAACTATTGCATGTGCGTGATTTTGGTTCCGTAGGACGGGGTCAGTACGTGGATCGTTTGGTCAGTGACATCGCCCGCACATCGTTGGAATCTCCGCGCGTGGGGCAGTTCTTTTTTCGATTATTGGTTTACTTAGGCGAGCAGCACCAACGAGCGCTGAATATTGTCGAATTGGGTACCAATCTAGGTATCACTACATCCTATCTGGCGTTGGCACATGGGCGCAATAGGGTGCAAACATTCGAGGGTAGTGAGGCATTGATTGAGATGGCGCAACTGAATTGGAACAAGTTAGATATCCATAATATAGAGGTTGTTGAGGGTAATATAGATGACACCTTATATACCCACGCGCGCGAGCGTGTAGATTTTGCCTTTATGGATGCCAACCATCTGTATGAGCCTACTTGGCGCTATTTTGATTATCTAGCCTCTCTGGCACACGAGAAAACGATCATGGCTGTGGATGATATCCACTCCTCTCCTCAGATGTATGAGGTATGGAAACAAATACAACAAGACAAACGGGTAACGACCACGATGGATTTTTTCTATTTTGGTTTAATCTTCTTTGATACCCATTATATGAAACGGCATTATCGATTACGACTATGAAGATATATACCAAAACTGGCGATGCGGGACAGACGTCTCTGGCTAATGGTCATCGCGTATGTAAGTCGGATGTACAACTGGATGCCTATGGCACGGTAGATGAACTCAATGTGGCTGTAGGATCATTGCGCGTTTTGTGCGATAGCGAACAACTGCGTTGGATCCAGAATAGGCTCTTTGACCTCGGAGGCACGTTGGCTGCGGCTCCCGCTATGTTAGACGCTAAGGACGTGGAGCAACTGGAGAAATGGATAGATGATTATCAACTCCACTTAGAGCCTTTGCATGACTTTATCCTCCCTTCGGGCGATGAGGCTACATGCCGATGCCATCTATGTCGCGTGGTGACCCGTCGATTGGAACGCTGTATGATACGTTGCCAGAAGGAAAAGGAATGGGCAATCGAATTGCAGTTTGTGAACCGATTAAGCGATTTTTTCTTCGTCTTTTCGCGCATTTTGACGTCAAAAAGTGGTCAAAAAGAAGAAAAATGGCAAAAAAAATGAAATATTTGTAAAAAAGTTTGCATATATCGTTTTAAAATATTACTTTTGCACGAAATTTTGGATAAGTACGTTTTTTTGGGTATAAAATTATGTATTGGACGTTAGAATTGGCATCAAAGATTGAGGATGCTCCTTGGCCTGCTACTAAGGAGGAGTTGTTGGACTATGCTAATCGTATTGGGGCTCCGATGGAGGTGATTGAGAATTTGCAAGAGCTTGAGGATGAGGAGGAAGTGTATGAGAGCATAGAGGACTTGTGGCCGGATTATCCTACTAAGGATGATTTCTTCTTTGATGAAGAGGAATATTAAATGATGAAGAGATATATTGTTCTATGGATAGGTTTGATCATACTGCCTATGGCATTACGTGCCCAGTTTGATCCGCAGATAGGACAGTATATGTACATGCCGACAGCGTATAATCCAGCGGCGGCTGGTGATGGGGATTTGATGAAGGTGGCGGGATTGCATCGTATGCAGTATGTGAATATTTCGAATGCACCGATGACGACCTACTTTTCCTTCAGTTCGCCCTTTTTGATTAAGAAGACGAAGCACGCGGTCGGAGTGCGTTTTATGAATGATAAGTTTGGCTTATTTACTAATCAGACTTTTCATATACAGTACGCGTATCGCCAGAAGTTGGGGAAGGGCTATTTGTGTGGAGGTGTCGATTTGGGATTTGTGAATGTGGGGTTTAAGGGGGATAGCGTGAACTTAGATAAGATCAATACGATGTCTGGTTCGGATTATTTAGATCCGTCGGACGAAGCGATACCGAAGGGGAGTAAATCGGGGATGTCTTTTGATATGGGAATAGGTGTCTATTACTCCACAGGTGTGTGGTGGGTAGGTGCGAGTTACAGTCATTTGACGCAGCCTCGCGTAGAGTGGGATGAGAAATCGAGTGTGAAACTGCGGGGAACGATGTATGTGAGTGGAGGTTATAATTATCGGTTTAAGCACCATAAAGAGTGGCAATTGCAGCCGTCGATGTTGGTGATGACGGATTTCGCCTCTTGGGATATGGATATTAACTTGATGTGCCAGTACAAGGATCGGTATCGCTGGGGTTTGGGTTATCGAATTGCGGGAGCGGTAGATATTTTGTTGGGAGTAGAGATCGTGTCGGGGTTGCAGTTGGGGTACACGTGTGAGTTACCGCATAATAAATTGCTTTCGGAGAGTTATGGTACACATGAGTTGTATTTAGCCTACGGGTTTGACATCCTGAAGCCTAAACGGAACAATAAGTATAAGAGCGTAAGATATTTATAGACAATTAATAATTTATATTCGAATATGAAAATTGTTAAATTTTTATTTTGTGCAGTTTTAGCCATGACGCTGGCTGCATGCAATAAGCCTGCTGGCGAATTAGTTGGCGCAAGTAACGACACGAAATTCAAAGAGGCTAATCCTTATGGCATGATCTTCATTAGAAAAGGTGCGTTTATGATGGGTGCTAACACCCAGTCTGCTGTGTTTGAGCAGCCGGATAATATCTTCATGACGACCGTGGAGGATTTCTGGATGGATGAGACAGAGATTACGAACAATGAATATAAGCAGTTCGTGAATTATGTCCGCGACTCCATGGCACTCGATCTGTTGGTGAAGGCTGGTTTGACCGACTATGCTATCCAACCTAAGAACGAGGATTTCGACGAAGAGAACTATGTGCTGAACTGGAAGAAAAAGATTCCATGGGATAGCAAGGAGGAGGAAGAGCGTGAGGCACTGGCTGCTTTGAACTTCCCCGGTACGAGCATTCTCAATACCCATCGTTTGACTTATCGTTATGAGTGGATCAATTATGACCAAGCTGTATTGAACCGCAATAAGTTCGATGCTACCGTAGGTTTATATCCTGAAGGTGCTGAGGCTCGTGTGGATACTGCTTGGATGGATGAAGAGGGTCGTATTCATGAGCAGACGATTATTCGTCCAGTTCGTTCTCCTAAAGACTTCATGACCAATAAGATCATTTGCGTTTATCCCGATACCATGACTTGGACACGCGATTTCCAATATGCGTATAATGATCCTTTGCTGCTCATGTATTTCTCGCACCAGGGTTATTTAGAGTATCCTGTCGTAGGCGTATCGTGGGAGCAAGCACATGCGTTCTGCCATTGGCGTACGAAGTACTATGCAGATAACTCCAAAGTGGGTGCACATATCTATCGTCTGCCGACTGAGGCAGAGTGGGAGTATGCTGCTCGTGGTGGCCGTAAGATGGCGATGTATCCTTGGGGTGGTAACTATGCGCGTGATGCCAAAGGTTGTTTCTTTGCTAACTTCAAACCTTATCGTGGTGCTTATAGCGATGATACCGGAACAGCTACCTGCCGTGTAGCGCAGTTCCGTCCGAATGACTTTGGTTTGTTCGATATGGCAGGTAATGTGGCTGAATGGACCATGTCTTCGTATCAGTCTGTGAATAATACCAATGTACACGATCTCAATCCTAACTATGCTTACATGGCTCGCATGGACGACCCAGATATCATGAAGAAGAAAGTGGTGAAGGGTGGAAGCTGGAAGGATATCTCCTATTTCTTACAATGTGGTGTTCGTACTTACGAGTACCAATACGAGAGCCGCTCGTATATCGGCTTCCGTTGCGTTCGTTCGTATATCGGCGATTAATACGTAGATAAATATTTATTAACCTAAAAAACATATTATTTTATGGCAAAACAAGAATCCAAATTCATGCTGTGGTATGAATCGTATCAAGGAAAGAAAGTAGTCGGAATGGTGTACTCATTGGGTGCAGCCGTCGTTATTGTAGGTGCATTATTTAAGATCCTTCACTTACCAGGTGCGGGTCCCATGTTGTTTGCAGGTATGTTAACCGAGGCACTTCTGTTCTCTATCGGCTGTTTAGATAAACCACACCCAGAGTTCCACTGGGAGGAAGTATTCCCTCAATTGGCTGCTTATGGTACAGATCCAGAACTGTTAGCTGAGTTACAAGCTCGTCCACGTCCTACTTTGTTAGGCGCTGGTATGGCTGATGGTGTAGCTCCTGCTCCAGAGGCTAAGTCCAAAACGAACGTGCCCGCTTTGTCGAATGCGGATATGGAAGCTCTCAAAGATGGTATCAACGATTTGGCTAAGACCGCTACTCAATTATCTGAGTTAGGTAAGGTGGCTACTTCGACCACTAAGTTGGGTGAGAAGATCGAAGCTGCTTCTGCTGCAGCAGAGAAGTTTGCCGGTAGTCAGGATGCTTTAGCATCGACGAGTGCTAATTTAGGTAAGGCTTATCAGAATGTAGAAACGGAAATGCAAGGCGTATTAACGGGTGCTCAAGCCTTCCATAAGGGTGTTGAGGGTGTTAATAAGAGCGTTGAGGCTGTCAATACGAAATTAAGTTCCATCAACTCGGTATATGAGTTACAGTTGAATGCTGTTCAAGCGCAAGTGGAGGCTTATAAGGCACAGGCTGCTCAAGTACAAGCTATATCTGGTGATGTACAGAAGATCCAGACTGCTGTCGCTGAGGCTGCTAAGAGTCAAGAGGCTTACGAGGCAAGTGCTAAGAAATTAGCCGCTCAAGTAGCTGACCTGAATAAGATCTATGGTAATATGCTTACCGCATTGGCATAAGCAATCATACCTCTTATTAAACTGTTGAACCTCTTAAACTATTTAAACCTCTAATTTATGAGTGGAGCAAAAAATTGTCCGGAAACCCCGAGACAAAAAATGATAGGTATGATGTACTTGGTGCTCACCGCCATGTTGGCGTTGAACGTCAGTGCAGCCATTTTGAACGGTTACATAGCGGTGGACGAGAGTTTACATGCTACTATCGAAACGACTCAAAGTGGTAATGAAGCCATCTATCAGCACTTCAGCGCAGCTTTGGCACAAAACCCAGAGAAGACCCAGGAGTGGTATGATAAGGCAATGGATGTGAAGAAGAAATCCGAGGAGATGTATAAGTACATCCAGGATTTCAAGAACGAAATGGTGCGTATGGCTGACGGTAGTGATGCCGTTCAAGATACCGTTACCGTGCGTGATATGAAAAAGCAGGACGATACCAATGTGCCCAATAACTATGGTTTGAACATGGGTCATGGTAAAGAACTGAAGGCTAAAATGAATGAGTTCATGGATTATCTGAACGAGGTATGTAAGGAGAATCCAGAACTGCAACATGATATTGCGAAGACGTTTGCTACTAATCCTGGTAAGAACGCCGACGGTAAGGAGATCACTTGGGAAGAGACCCTCTTCCACGAGATGCCTATCTGCGCTACTATCACCGTTTTGACGAAGTTACAAAACGATGTGTGCAACTACGAGGGTAAGGTCGTTAGTTACCTCTTATCGGCTACCGATGCGAGTGACGTGCGTGTCAACAAGATGGCAGCGTACATCATTCCTTCTTCCGAGTACGTGATTCGTGGTAATAAGTATCATGCACAGATCATCTTAGCCGGTGTGGACTCTACCAAGACGCCTGAGTACTACATCAATGGTCAGAAGATTAACGAGAAAGGTATATACGAAGTGGTTGCTTCCGGTACCGGTGAGCAGCACTATAAAGGTCAGATTGCTTATCAGCACTTAGGTGAGACCGTTTATCTGCCTTTCGAAGGTAAGTATATCGTTGGTGAACCGACTGCTACTATCTCCAATACCGACTTGAACATTATGTATCGTGGTTACAATAACCCCTTCAGTATTTCTGTTCCGGGTATTGCTAGTACCAAGTTGCAGGTACGTTGCCCCAATGCTACCATTACGAAACAGGGTGAGTTGTGGATCATTAAGCCCTCTGCTTCTTGCCCAGATAAATTGTCGATTGAAGTTTTAGCGGACGTGGATGGCAGAACGGCTACGATGGGTTCGATGCTGTATCGTGTAAAGAACCTGCCTAAACCAGATGCTTACTTTGAGATCAATGGTCAATTATCCGAGGATACCAAGATTGCTCGTGCAGCCTTGCTTAATCCTAAGAACAAGATTGTCGCTTCCTATGGTGCAGATGGTCTGGTGCAGGCTAAGTTTAGCATCACGGGCTTCCAAGTGAAGTTACCTACGGGTGCTTCGTTCTCTGTGAAGGGTGATCAGTTGGATCAAAAGTCTTTGGACGCCATCAAGAAACTTAAACAGGGTAACATGGTTAACTTGCAGTATATCAAGGCTGTAGGTCCAGATGGTAAGGAAGTGCAATTGCGTGGTCTGCCCATTGAATTGAATTAAACAATACGAATCATATGAGAAAATTAAGTTTTATCGTGTTAGTGCTGATGGGTGTATCCATGGCTCAAGCACAGCATTACATCAATCCTTTCTTTGATGAAAAAGGTTCTGCGCGTATTAGTACCGTCGAATATAGTGCAGACAGGGATACGATTGTGACTACTTTTCACCGTAGTGACGATGTGATCTGGTCACGTTATGTGTACCGTATCATCGACTTGCGTGAGAAACAGAACTTCCAGTTGTATTTCCCCGTTACCTCGGATGATCCTGACTATCGTTCCCTGTTCCGTCTGATCTTAGACGCGATTGTGGATGGTCTGCCTCTCTATGTGAAGTCCTCGGATGCAGGTGATATCAAACCTTATTTTGATGCCGATCCGATGCCTCGTGAGATGATCCCATCTATCTTGAATACCGACCGTGATGGTTCGATGGGTGATGGTGATATTGCGACATCTGACTATATGTTGCTCAACTACGACTCCACGACCAACGTGATGCGTTTCAACAACTACGCTTACGCCGGCTTTGTACGCAATCAGTACAAGTACTTGATTCAGGAGATCGTCTTCTTCGATCGTCACACTTCGCGTATGTATACCAAACTGATGGCCATTGCGCCTATGCAGGCAGATAATATCACCTACTTCGATGGTATGCCTGTGATGGATGCGCTTTATGGTCAGATCTTGTTCTGGATTGCTTTCGATGAGTTACGTCCATACTTGGCACGCCAGTTCGTCATTCCTTCTCAGAACGAGACGAAGCGTGTGACTTATGACGAGTTCTTCCAGAAGCATCTCTATACCGCTTATGTAGTGGGTGATGGTAATATGTATAATCGTATGATTACCGATACGCATAACCAATATACCCCTGCGGACGTCAAGCGCGAGCAAGCGCGTATAGAAAAGGAGCTGCTCGATTTCGAACAAGACCTTTGGGAGTATTAATCATTTAGTAAAGGGCAGGTCTGCAACCTGCCCTTTTCTGCTTTTGACCTGCGTAGTATGAGTAAGCCTAGGCGATTCTTCAATATGTACTTAACGACGACACTGAGTGTGGCGTTGGTTTTGTTTTTGGTAGGATTGGAAAGTGTGCTGATGCTATCTGCTCGCTCATTGGTGGAGCGTGTTAAACAGAATGTGACCGTCACCGCTGTGCTCACGCAGAGTGCCGATACGGCCGTCCTCAACCCGCTCTTGACACAGAAGGACTACTGCCATCATTTTACGTACATCTCTGCCGAACAGGCATTAAAGGAGCATATCCGTAGTTTGGGCGAAGATCCTTCTAAGTTCTTGGGCTATAATCCACTATCTGCGTCGTATGAACTGCATCTAAAGGCCGCTTATGCGGTGCCTGATTCGTTGCCCGCTATCGAGCGCGATTTGATGGCGGTTCGTGGGATAGCCAAGGTTATTTATCAGAAGGATCTGCTCTCCGTGGTCAATAAGAACATCCACGAGATATCGATCTTGCTCTTTGCCGTGGCATTGATTCTACTGCTCATAGCCGTGGCGTTGATCATTAACACGATTCGATTGCATATTTATTCGAAGCGTTTCTTGATCAATACGATGACCCTGGTGGGTGCCACCTCGTGGATGATTAAGGCGCCTATTGTGAGAAAGAATATAGGTATTGGCTTAGTGGCAGCTATCCTCGCTGTAGCGGCATTGGCGGGAGCTATTTATTATGTACAGTTGCGTTTAGGTATCTTACTCTTCCCCTTGACGTCAACCAATGTTGCCCTCTTGTCTGCCACGGTTGTTTTATCGGGTGTGTTGATTACGTTCTTTGCTTCGCTCTTTGCGACGGGGCATTATATCCGTATGAAAACAGACACCATGTATGAGATTTAGATTATGAAAAATTTACCGAAAATAAATGCTATTTTAATTGGTGTAGCGTTGCTTATTATCGTGGTGGGTTTTGCACTAATGGTGGGTGAACCCAGTGGCGCTACCGAGTATAATCCTGACATCTTCTCTGTGCGTCGTATCACGGTTGGTCCGATGACCGCATTGGCAGGATTTGTGCTGATGATTGTGGCTATTCTCTATAAACCTAAGCGTAAGTAGTATGGATTGGTGGGAGGCGCTTTTATTAGGTATCGTGCAGGGCTTGACGGAGTTCTTGCCTGTTTCGTCGTCGGGTCACTTAGAGATAGGGCAGGCCTTATTAGGTACTGCGGGTGAAGATAACCTCACTTTTGCCATCGTCGTACATACCGCCACGGTGCTCTCTACATTGAATATCCTGTGGTGGGAAGTGACCCAACTCTTTAAGGGCACTTTCTCGACTTGGCAGTGGAATGCGGACAAGGACTATGTCGCTAAGATCCTCGTTTCGATGATACCCGTCTTTGTGGT
>DCID01000045.1:29069-29197 GCA_002315745.1 Bacteroidales bacterium UBA1735
GGTATCTGCCTCATCGTCACGGCTGTCTTACTATGGCTCAGTGAGTTCTTGACCAAGCGCCTGCAGCGTGAGGGACACGAAGTGACCTTCAAGGATGCGATCATCATCGGTTGTGCACAAGCCGTAGC
>DCID01000045.1:29270-46973 GCA_002315745.1 Bacteroidales bacterium UBA1735
GTGAAGAAAGAGTCCGTCGCTAAGTTCTCTTTCCTCATGGTACTCATACCGATCTTAGGCGAGGCTTTCTTAGACTTGTTGGATCTGCTCCAAGGTGAAACGACCTCTTCCTTAGGTCTGGTACCGATGGCAGTGGGCTTTATTGCGGCCTTTGGAACAGGCTGTTTTGCATGCCGATTCATGATTGACATCGTCCGTCGTCAGAAGTTGATATATTTTGCTATCTATTGCTTGGTAGTAGGTACGTTCGCTATCGTCTATGGACTTTGTTGAGGGAGAGATAATAGCATTTGATAAACCCCTTCATTGGACGAGTTTTGATGTGGTGGGGAAGGCGCGATGGCTGCTGTGCCATCGGTTGGGGTTGAAGAAACTCAAGGTCGGGCATACGGGTACCTTAGACCCTTTAGCGACTGGCGTAGTCATCGTTTGTACCGGGAAGAAAACGAAGTGTATTGAGCAACTCCAGTACGATACTAAGGAGTATGTGGCTACCCTCCAATTGGGAGCGACTACACCCAGTTTTGATTTGGAGAAACCTATTGACCAGACCTATCCTACCGCGCATATTAACCGCGCACTCATCGAGGAGGTTATCCCTACTTTTAAGGGCGAGCAATGGCAAGTACCACCTGCTTTCTCCGCTGTCAAAGTGGATGGCAAACGTGCCTACGAGTTGGCACGCAAAGGGGAGGAAGTGGAACTCAAACCAAAACTCTTGGTCATTGACGAAATAGAGATCGTCTCTTGGGACGAGGCAACGATGCAGCTGGTGCTGCGCGTGGTGTGCTCCAAGGGAACATATATCCGCGCCTTGGCACGCGACATTGGTCAGCGGCTGAACAGTGGTGCTCACTTGATCGCTCTACGCCGTACACGGGTGGGGCAGACACGGGTCGAAGACTGCATCTCCATGGAGCAGTTTGAGACATGCATTAATTCGCAAATAACAGAACAAAATAATGAAGTTAAGTCAGTTTAAATTCAAATTACCCGATGAGTTGATTGCTCAGTATCCATCCGTCTATCCGGAGGATGCACGTATGCTCGTTTTACATCGTAAGAAAGGCACTATTGAGCATAAGACCGTACGGGATGTCGTGGACTATTTTGGGGAAGGCGACCTCTTTATCCTAAACGATACCAAGGTCTTCCCTGCGCGTCTGTATGGTAAGAAAGAGAAAACATTAGCTAGTATCGAGATCTTCCTCTTGCGCGAACTCAATGCCGAGACGCGTTATTGGGATGTGCTGGTTGACCCTGCGCGTAAGATCCGTATTGGTAATAAGATCTTCTTTGATGAGGATCCCAGTATCGTGGCGGAAGTGGTGGATAACACTACCTCTCGCGGCCGTACATTGCGTTTCCTCTCGGACTATACGCACGACGAGTTAACCAAGCGTCTGTATGAGTTAGGTACCACACCGTTGCCTAAGTACATCGAGCGTCCTATGGATGAGCGCACTCAGGCGGTGTTTAATGATATCTTCCGTGGTCAGCCTGTGGAGGAGATGGATGAGGAGCGTTACCAGTCTATCATGGCGCAGCATATTGGCGCTGTGGCAGCTCCCGCTTCGTCTATGCATTTCTCCAAGCAGTTGCTCAAGCGTATGGAGATCAATGGTGTCGAGTCCATGTCCCTCACTTCGCATGTAGGTTTAGGTAATTTCAAACCCGTCGATGTGGAAGATCTGATGAAGCATAAAGTTGAGTCTGAGCAGATCTTTATCTCCAAGGATCTGGCGGATCGTGTCGATGTGGCGCATGCGAAGCATTGCCATGTCTGCGCCGTAGGTACGGAGGTGATGCGTGCGTTGGAGCATGTGGCTGGTACCGATGGTAAACTCAAGGAGTATAGTGGTTGGACGAATAAGTTTATTTATCCGCCTTACGACTTCACCGTGGCGAATGCTTTCTTCTGCAATTTCTATATGCCGCTCTCGAGTCAGTTGTTACAAGTCGCTTCCTTTGGTGGCTTTGAGAACGTGATGGCTGCCTATAAGGAGGCTATTAAGAAGGAGTATCGTTTTGGCGATTATGGAGATGCGATGCTCATTGTAGATTGATGAATGTTAAGATAGATGATACATGGCGCGAAGTATTACAACCCGAGTTTGATAAGCCTTATTTCGAGTTGTTAACTTCGTTTGTGCGCCACGAGTATCTCACCAAGCAGTGTTTCCCGCCTGCTAAGCTTATTTTTAATGCTTTCGACTCGTGCCCTTTTGACAGGGTGCGGGTCGTTATTATAGGTCAAGATCCCTACCACGATGTGGGTCAGGCACATGGGCTCTGTTTCTCTGTGAACGACGGGGTAGAGGTGCCGCCTTCGCTCGTTAATATCTACAAGGAACTGAACCGTGACTTAGGCAAACCTATCCCTACCTCCGGCTGCTTGCAGTCCTGGGCGGAGCAGGGTGTGTTACTGCTCAATGCTACCCTGACGGTCGAGGCGCATCGTCCCGGTAGCCATCAGAACAAAGGGTGGGAAGAACTGACCGATGCCGCTATTCAGGCGCTCAATACGCGCCGCGAACATATTGTGTATATGCTGTGGGGCAGTTACGCACAGCGCAAGGGGCAGTTCATTGACCGCCGTAAGAACCTGGTACTCACCGCCCCGCACCCCAGTCCCCTGAGTGCCTACCGAGGCTTTATTGGTTGTGGACACTTCTCCCAAGCCAATGCCTACCTCATTAAAAACAACATCCCCGCCATCAACTGGTAGCCGAAGGGGCGATTAGTAACGAAGTGATTAGTATGAAATTATTGCTCATTGACGCTTATGCGATGATCTATCGCGCTTATTACGCTTTTATCAAAGCGCCTCGTATGAACTCCAAGGGTCAGAACACCTCGGCGGTCTTTGGTTTTGTGGTTACCCTCGAAGATCTCATTAAGCGCATCAAACCGACCCACCTCGCTGTCGCTTTTGATCCGCATGGCGCCACTTTCCGCCATGAGGCATATGAGCAATACAAAGCGCAGCGTCCTGAGACACCCGAAGATATACGTGCTGCCGTGCCTATCATTCAGGATATATTGAAGGCCATGAACATCCCCGCCATCGAAGTCCCTGGCTTCGAGGCAGACGATGTCATTGGTACGCTCTCTGTCTTAGCCGAGAAAGCGGGCTTTGAAGTTTTTATGGCTACGCCTGATAAGGATTATGGGCAGTTGGTGACCGAACGTGTACACATGTATCGCCCCCGTCATACGGGTGGTTTTGAGCAAATGGGACCCTCTGAGGTCTGCGCCAAGTATGGGCTGCAAGATAAGTTACAGGTCATTGACCTCTTAGGACTGATGGGCGATGCTAGTGATAATATCCCCGGCTGCAAAGGGGTAGGTGAGAAGACGGCTGTGCAACTGCTCACCACTTTTGGTTCGATTGAGAACTTACTCGCTCATACGGACGAACTCAAAGGGGCTCTCAAAGAGAAAATAGAGTCTCAGGTGGACAATATCCGCTTCTCTAAGTTCCTTGCCACTATCCGCACGGATGTGCCCATTGCGTTGAATGAGAATGACTTACTCATTAAGGAGAAGAACTGGTCAGCATTAGAAGTCCTCTACCGCGATTTGGAGTTCAATTCGCTCCTCAAATCTTTCCCCACCTCACCCGCTCGCCCTGTCGCCCCATCGCCTGCTCGCCCTGTCGCCTCTTCGTCCGAACTGACCCTCGACCTCTTCGCCTCCGCCTCAGAAGAGGCCTTACCACCTGCCAATGACTGTGCATCGTGCATGGATAACCATACACCCAACTTCGACACGACCGAGAACCGTCTCTGCCAGTACCTGCTCAATCCCGAGGTTGCGTTCAATCCCTATAAGGAACCCGATTGGGATGCATTAAAGGCGGATACCAACTTATATGCTCTCTATAACGAGGTGGAACTACCCTTGGTCGATGTCCTCCGCCGCATGGAGCAGGCAGGGGTACGATTTGACCTGAACATGCTCGCTGAGGCGCAGGCGCAACTCACCGACGAACTGACTCGCATTGAGAATCATATCTACGACTTAGCTGGCAAATCGTTTAACATCAATTCCCCACGTCAAGTTGGCGAGGTACTCTTTGACGACTTGCGTTTGGACGCTAAGGCGAAGAAATCGAAGAACGGCCAATACTCCACCTCCGAGGAGGTGTTGCAAGCCCTCAAGGAGAAGCATCCTATCGTGGGCGCTATCCTCGACCAGCGGGAACTAAAGAAACTGATCTCTACCTATATCGCGGCTTTGCCGTCTTATATCAATCCTCAGACGGGTAAGATTCACACGACGTATAATCAAACGGTGACGGCGACCGGTCGTCTCTCGTCCTCTAATCCTAACCTGCAGAACCTGCCTATTCGTTCGGAGCGGGGTCAACTCATTCGTCAGGCAGTCATACCCGACGACGGCTGTCTTTTCCTCAGTGCCGACTACTCGCAGATTGAGTTGCGTATCATGGCGCATATGTCGCAAGATCCGCACCTCTTAGACGCTTTCCGTCAAGGGCAAGATATTCATGCTGCCACGGCTGCTAAGATCTTCAATGTACCTATCGAATCGGTGACCAAAGACCAACGCCGTCGCGCTAAAACAGCCAATTTTGGTATCTTATACGGTATCTCTGCTTTCGGTCTCTCGCAGCAGTTAGACTGCTCGCGTGCGGAAGCGAAGGCGCTTATAGACGACTATTTTGCAGCCTTCCCGAAGGTCATCGATTTTATCGAGCAGCAGAAACTTTTTGCCCGTGAGCACGGCTATGTCCAGACCCTCTTTGGACGCAAGCGTTACCTGCCCGATATCAATTCCCAGAACGGCACCGTCCGTTCGTTTGCCGAGCGCAATGCCGTCAATTCGCCTATCCAAGGCACGGCTGCTGACATCATCAAGAAAGCCATGGTCGCCATCGACCGCCGCCTTAATAACTGTGCATCGTGCATGGACAACCGTCAACCTCAAATGATCATGCAAGTCCACGACGAACTCAACTTCAATGTCCCCGCCGAACTCGTGGAGGAGGTGAAGCATATCGTGGTCGAAAAGATGCAGAATGTGGTGCAATTATCCGTACCTTTGATTGCCGAGTGTGGGGTCGGAAAAAACTGGTTTGAGGCGCACTAAGAGTCTAAAAAGTGCGTTTTAAGGGCATAAATGGCAAAAAGTGCAGAAATTTTGCACTTTTATTTGCGTATTTGAAAAAAAATCACTACCTTTGTGCGTTCATCTTATAAATGTCCTAATACTATGGCTGATATTGTTTCCTGTTTTTGCCGCAAGTGCGGAGCCAAAGTTACCTTTACGGGTGACGCTGTTTCTAAGCATTATGAGAAGTTTCACTTCTCCGATTGGACTGTGAATAAGGACCTTATGAAGCGCATGCCGAAGGCCTTTGTGGTGGATAATGCAAGGGATGCGCGTACGCCTGATCGGGTGCAGAAGACGATGGCGCAGGAGGCGGAGGCGAATAAGCCTATCGTGCCTACCGATACGCCCGAAGTGCTCAAGCAGCGTCAGGAGAAAAAGGACGATATCATGGCACGTCTGACCAAGTGTGCGGACAAACTCCCGTATAAGAATAAGGAACCTTTCACCTGCGAATGTTGCGGTAAGGTCACTAATGTCGGTATGACGATTACCTGTACCCGCGAGCGTTTCGTGCTCTGTAACACTTGTTACAACGAGACCCGCTTGGCTATCCCGCACAAGACCCGCGAAATTAAATAATCCTTTTTTAAATTGAACATGAAACACTATCTATTTTGTTTAATGCTTGCGTGTGCAAGCACTTCTATGGCTGCGACTTGGTCGTTCACCGGTGGTTACATCTATTTTGATAATTCCCAAACTAAGTGGGATAAGAACATCTACCTCATCATTGGTAAATCGACCTATTCGTCGGTTTATCCCATGACGCTTGACCGCGAGGATACGACCCGTTTCGTGGCGTCGCTGCCGTCTAGCGGTTGGTCGGATGCTGAGTACATGGCGGTGATCAATAGTAGTAATTGGAACAAGGGTAACTTCGGTTACGACGAACTCAAGAACGCCTCTAACTATACCGCAGCATATACAGCGGGACTGAGCGCTGCGGCGGATCAACGTTATCTGCTGACCCCGAGCGGTAAGGATAATGGTTGCAAGATCGCCCTCACGTGGTTAGGGAATGATAAGCCCATCAACTTCGATTATACCGAGAAAAATAACTGCCAGAAACTGGATACGACGGCTGAGTTAGTGACCCTCATTTTCTCTACTTCGTCCAGACGTTTCAATGTCAATATGGATGATATTGAACGCATCTATGTCAATGGCTCGATTAGTATGTGGAACAGTTCTGATCCCAAGTATATATTGCCTGTCCGCAGTTCGGATGGTTGCTTCTTTGGTACGTTCCGTATCCGCGATTTGCAGCGCCGAGGCAATAGTGGTCAGCCTGAGTTTGTGTATCGTGTCGTGAAGAAAGATGGTTCGGACTATACTTGCCGTGCCTATTCCGAATGGGAATTTGGAATAGATGAGCGCTTGATCTTTGAGAATAATGGGCAGAACATGCTTATCCTCTTCCCGGGCGATGACCTCACCGAGATTGCCAAGCGCAAGGAGGTGGCTAAGTACATCAAGCCTCTGTCGGAGTTCTGTCTTTACGACTCAACCGACATTGCCCATCTTACTAATTTCCGCCGTGTACCGGCGACCAAGCATCTGTATCGTTCCTATCATCCCTATAAACCCGACCGTGCGCAGTACGATACCGAGCACGAACGCATGGTACGTTTAGCCCAATTAGGGGCGCAGTATGGTATCCATTCCGACATCGCTTTGTCGGGTAATGAGACCGGTAAGGCAGGGAATAAATACACCTGTGGCGGTGTCGAATATACGATCACTATTCCTACTTATTATCAGCCTATTATCGATAATAACGATGTGCTCTATGTCGGTACGGCGAATGGTCATACGCCCGACTATATCTCGGCAGTCTTCCGCACCAATGACACCCTCTTTGGGCAGTGGATGCAGGAGGTGGTGCGTTTCATTGGCGACGATGCCCATCCCGCCCCTTTCCAGATCCATTGTTCGTTAGGTGCAGACCGTACGGGTGCATTCTCCGCGACCTTAGCGGCGCTCTGTGGCGCAAGTTGGGAGGAGATAGCGGCGGATTACCATCAGACGTCTAATCTGCAGATTCAGGAGTATCGTCATCCTAACTGTGTTCGGTATGAGCTCTATTTGCTGACTGGCGAGTGGCCGGAGAACTTTGCGCCTACCAATAAGGCAGGTCTCACTTTAGGCGAAGCGGTGGCGAAGCATTTCATCGACGAGGGTTACCTCACGCAGGAGGAGATCGATCGGGCGGTGAAGAAACTGACCGAGTCCCTTCCTACCGCCATCGAGTCTTTGACGACCGATGTACACCATACGAAGTACCTCACTTCGGAAGGAGTAAGAATAGGCAAATACGACCTTCTTGGTCGTGCTCTATAGATTAAAATCTACCTAAAAATCACGTATTTTGGTTAAATATGCATAAATATTCATAGAATATTTGCATATATCAAATAAAAGTATTACTTTTGCGCCCGATTTTATTATGGGCGCATTTGTCGTTTTCCATACTTGCAAACATTTACAAACAATATTTAAAAAAACACAATTATGAGTGCGGCACAAGCAATAGCAAGTCAAAACATCACCCTGACAGCATCGGCTTATTCGGGTGCGGAATGTGGTACTTGTTTCGGGCATACGGCACAATAAGATTGATACATAAGAATTTATAGATTTGAAATCAAAAAGAAAGGAAAAATAGTTATGGCAGCTTATGCAATTCAAATCAATGAAAGAACCTTGGCTGGACAAAGTTTATTAGAGTATTTAACTTCGCTTGGTGTGATTATTGAACAACTCAATCCGCGTCGCAAGAGTGGACTTGAAGAGGCATTGAATGATGTGAAACATGGTCGTGTTTATCACGCAGCCAATGTGGATGACATGTTTACTCAAATATTAGGGAAAGACTATGTACAGCATTGATTATTCGAATCGCTTTAGGAAGGATGTGAAGCGTTGCGTCAAACGTGGATTGGATATTGGGAAGTTGGTAAAGACTGTTTCGTTGTTAGCGCAAACAGGAACGCTTCCTTCTGAATATAAGGCGCATAAACTCACGGGAAATTTTGCAGGTTTATGGGAGTGTCATATTGAACCTGATTGGATTATGGTGTGGGATCAAAGTGATACAGAAATGAAACTGCTTTTCCTCAAAACTGGCAGCCATTCAGATATATTTTAACTTGACTTATAATTTCAAAACATAGAAAATATAGATACGAAACAATATTTAACACACACAATTGCTAAACAATAATTAAAATTTAGGCACAGACCTAATGAAAGTTTGTTGGTTAATTATAGAAGAATAATAGTCATGAAATCAGACGAGATAAAAAACCTATTTGAGCAATTCGAAGCCATTGCATGTGAGTATGCAGGTATTGAATGTTGGAGCGCACGAGAGTTATGCTCGCTGCTCGGTTATGCCAAATGGGAAAATTTTGTCGCAGTTATAGAGAAAGCTAAAGAGGCCTGCAAACATAATGGTGAAGCGGTATCTGATCATTTTCCTGACGTCAGGAAAATGATAGCCATGCCTAAGGGTGCGAGCAAGGAAATTGATAACTACATGCTCACTCGTTATGCATGTTATTTGATTGCTCAAAATGGGGATTCGCGCAAACCTCAGATTGCGTTTGCTCAAAACTACTTCGCTATCCAAACTCGGGTAGCTGAATTAGTGGAAAAACGTATCTTGGAGTTTGAGCGTGTTCAAGCAAGAGCTCGGTTGGCGGAAACGGAGAAGACTTTGTCTGGCGTATTATATGAAAGAGGGGTGGATAATAAGGGCTTTGCCATTATCCGTTCCAAAGGTGATCGGGCTTTATTCCATTTGGATACAGCTTTGCTTAAACGTAAGTTAGGTGCGCCAGATAGTCGTCCTTTAGCGGATTTTTTGCCTACCATAGGTATTAAAGCAAAGGATTTTGCGGCAGAGATGACATCGGTAAATGTGCAGCAGAAAAATTTGCATGGCTATACCGCAATTGAGCGTGAGCATGTAGATAATAACAATGCGGTGCGTGATATTAAGAAAGTGGAACGTCGTTTGGTTTCTGAAGAGAAAAAGATTAATTCGAAAAAATAATTAAGAATAACAATATTAAAAAAACACAATTACTAAACAACAATTAAATTTTAGGCACAGACCTAATGAAAGGTTGGTTATCAAATAGAAAGGATAAGAATATGAGTGCATTGCAATTACAAACAGGTTCACGAATTGCTGAGGCGATGGGGTGGATGATTAATGATGACAACATGGTCAGTAATGTCATCGATTATATTACGGCATTAAAGAACAAGTATCCTACCATTTCTAAGGCATACCTAGAGGCTAACACGATATCAGCCGAAGATATGATTAGTGATTTGCAGAATATGGTTAATGATTGTGCATGATGCGGTACATGAGAAGTTAAATTATAATCCAGAAGATAGATAATTTCAAACAATAAACACAAAACATTTACAAACAATATAGGAATATAAAAGTTAACAGTAGTTATGGCAAACGAAATCGTACCGATTACAATAGCAGAGGTTGAGGGCAAACTTATTCCAATGCGTGGACAGATGGTCTTATTAGACAAAGACCTCGCGGAGTTCTATGGTGTGGAAACACGTGAAATCAACCAAGCTGTCAAGAATAACCCTGATAAATTCCCTGAAGGATATATCTATAATCTTAATAATCAGGAATATGCAAACTTGAAATCAAAAATTTTGACTTCAAGTGAAGCAACTTGGGGTGGTAGTCGCAAGAAACCTACCGCATTTACTGAAAAAGGATTGTACATGTTGGCGACTATATTGAAGAGTCCGCGCGCTACGCAAGCTACTCTATCTATTATTGAGACGTATGCGCAAGTGAAAGAGATGGCTCGTACGATGGAAGCATTGCAGAATGTGGCGGATGGTGGGGAGCAGCAGCAAACCTTGTTGCAGAAAGTGGGCAATATATTGGCTGAGGTTGTTGGCAATAACTTATCTACAGAAACAACCGAGACAGAGATTGAACTTAATTTCGCAGTAGTTAAGATCAAACATAAGGTTATCCGTAGAGGATAAGAATCAAATTCAAAATAAAACAACGAAACAATATTAAAAAAACACAATTATGAAACAACTTAATTTGCGGCAATTATCCGCTGAGTTTTTAACAACAACCCTTTGCCCTATGAGGGAAAGGGTGTCTCGACTTGTCGGTACGGGAAAGGGTCTACTCTTCGCCCTTTTCATGGTCTTTGGACTGGGTGTTAGTCAAGAGGCGATGGCGGCTGATCCTTCTACGGGTTATTCAATTAACTATCCTTACCTGTATTTTTATAATGATAGGGGTTTTACGAATTGTAGTGCCATCTATGGTCGTGCTTGGGATGGCAGTAACTACACATCATGTTCAGATATGTCAAAAGTCTCAAATACAGAGAAACTTTACTATGTTAATCCACAGACTTTTTGGAATAATACGTATAACCAAGTAGCAATTATTGATGCCACAGGTTGGGGAGGACAGGCTAGCAAGATAGAGGATCGTTGGGGCTATGCTAATGGTCATACAGGAGTGAAGTATAATGAGAGTCTAAACTATCATGATACGTACTATATCACATCCACGGGTAGTAGCAATATTTCTATTTCTTATAAGAGTGATGGATATAGAGGTATTCCTAAGTACGCCGCAACCATTCAAGTGCGAACACGTAATAGTACGGGAGATTATTCAACTCCGACTACCTCACCAGCTACGGTCAAATTGAAAGGTACTTACATGAGTGGTAATGGTGCAACTACCCGTAGTGAAGAAACTTGGAATGGTGATAAAAATTACAATGTTGTCATTACGGGTAAAGTCACTACTTCTTATACCGATATGAATAGCAACTACCAATTTGATGGTTGGTATGTAGGTGGTTCACAAGTTGGCACAAGTTCATCGTATGAGTACTACCAATCGGCAGCAACGACAGTGGTTGCTAAGTTTACGCGTATCAAATATACGGTTACACTCAATCAAGAATCTGGTACAGGCGGTACAACATCTACTACGGCAACCTATAATTCTGCAATGCCGAGTATCACAGTTCCAACTCGTACGGGTTATACTTTTGGTGGTTATTATACAAGCACAGGAGGTAGTGGCACTAAATACTACAATGCTGATGGTACGAGTGCTAAGACTTGTGACTTGACGGCTGACATTGAATTGCATGCCAAGTGGACTGCTAATACCAACACAGCATATACGGTTAAGCATTATAAGCAAAATTTAGATGGTACGTACCCATCTACAGCAACGGAGACACAGAATCTAACTGGTACAACCGATGCAAGTGTAACACCTTCAGTTAAGAGTTATACAGGTTTCACTTCCCCATCAACTCAAACGGTAACGATTGCTGGTGCGGGCACGACTGTTGTCGAGTACAAATATGCTCGTAAATCATATACTTTAACATGGGCATTAGATGGCGGTACTGCTGGAACAGGTACGATTACTCCTGCAGGAAGTACAAAGTACGAAACTGTTCTTCAATATACTGTTGATCCTACTAAGACAGGTTATAACTTTACTGGATGGAATCCTGCTATGACAAGTGGTACAACCACAATGCCTGCCAATAACCAAACATATACGGCTCAATGGACAGAGAAGACCTTTACCGTCTCTGCAACGTATGGCGCAGGTGGTGCAAGTGCGACGGTCACAACTTCGCCTGCAGGACAAATAACAGGTACGGCAATCAATGCAACGGCTAGTGATGGCTATGCTTTCAGCAAATGGGAGATAACTTCTGGTAGTGGTACTTTTGCAGGTGGTGGAACAACATCTACTACGGCAAGTACAACATTCTATCCAACTGCCAATGCCACCATCAACGCTGTCTTTGCAAGTACAGCCGTTTACTACAAATGGGCATTTGGTGTGCATACATCGGGTGGAGGTACAATAGCAAGTACAGTGGCTGCCAGTGACCATGTTCAAGGCGGTACATCTATCACGTTGACTGCGACTCCATCTTCTTACTACGAAGTGGAAGGATGGTACTCGGATGAATCTTGCACATCGAAGATTTCTGCTGCTGGAACAGGTACGCAATATACATTCTCCCTCAGTGCAGATACGAAGGTGTATGTAAAGTTCGTTGACCATAAATATGATGTCGTAGTATCACACCAATACTATGATTGTCCTGGTTCTGGAACAAAAATCAATGTTGCCCCATATAAACAAGCGAATGAGACCATTAATGATGTTCTTGGTGCAGCAACGGGCTATACCATCGATGCTTCAGGTGCTTCCAAGGTTGGTTTCTATCATACCAAATGGGTGTTGAACAAAAATGCATCGGTCGTTTGTAATACAAAAACTACTACAACAACAACTAGCACGGCTACTATTCAAGGATCAACCAATAGTTCTTCAACACTTGTTTTGACGAGCGGTTATTCTACTTCGGGTGAGATTGTAAATGTTTTGGATCGCTGGAGAGAGTATTCTCGTACGGTTTCCGTTTATGCTAAGTATGGTTCAGGTGCTCCTGAGAAAATTGGTAATGATATTACTGTGGGTGTTTACACCAGTGACACTACAGAAATTCCAAATCGTACAGGTTATGACTTTGCTAATTGGACTAAGAATGAGAATACAGGCTATGACATTATTCTGACGGCTATTAAAGACGAACCGATTAACAAGAAAGTGACCGTTTCTTCTTCTTTGTCAGCAGCTAATGCAGGTAGTATTCGGGCTAATTTTACGGCACACGAATACACTATCACCTACAATCAAAATGGTGGCTCTGGAGCAGAGAATGGTACTTATACCATTGAAAGTGCAGCCATCACATTACCGCAAGCTCCAATCATGACAAAGACTGGTTACACTTTTGGTGGGTGGTACACTAACTCTGGTCTCACTGGTGATGCTGTTACAACCATTCCTGCTGGTTCTCATGAGAACAAAGTGTTTTGGGCTAAGTGGAATGAAGTGAAAGTGACTATTGCACCAACAGTTAACGCAGTTGGTACAACTGCTGGCTATTCCGCTAGTGCAAGTGTTGCTCAAATCGGTATCACAACGCCCTCTGAATTATCTACCAGTGCTGCTGGTACAGGTTACACGTTTACTGGTTGGAGTCTATCTGACAACTTGGTTATTACCAGCGGATCAACTTCCAGTACAACGATTACCGTCCGCACTAATGGTGATGGTCAACCCGTAACCGCTGAAGCTGTGTATGCGGAGGATTTGAGTACTGTATGGAAATTGAATATTTGGGTAGATGGTACAAAAGGTTGGCAACAATACAACTTCGTAAAGAAGAGTGGTGAAAGTGCTGGTTCGGTGGCATATTATACTCTGCCTCTCAATAGCGGTGAGCATGATATGGAGCTGATTAAAAATGGTACTACCTACTACAAAAATAGTGGGACATTCAAAAGTGATAATTGTACCAATTGGACATTTACAACGAGTGCAAATCGTGGTAAGATTGATTGTAATATTACAGGTAATTATATCTTCAAGATTGATTTCTCTAAATCGGATCCTAAAGTAAGTGTTACCTATCCAACCTCCTATAAGGTAAAATTCGGTGTAGGAGATGGTGGTAGTTCGGTAACTGCTAAGATTGATAACACGACGTCCATCAATTCTGGTGACTTAGTATTGAGTGGCTCATCGGTTACTTTCCATTACACGGCTAAGTCAGGCTATCGTTTCACAGGATGGTACACGGCTGCTTCGGGCGGAGATCTCCTTTCCTCTACGGATGCGGATTATGTAACCACTATCTCTGCTGTTACCAATGTATATGCTCAGTTTGAGGAAATTAAACACACCGTAACTGTCAGCGCAGGTGCTAATGGTTCGATTGATCCTGCCGCAGGTAATTATTCAATCGGTGTCGTAGGACAAACCTTTACTCCAAATCCTGCTACAGGTTATTACCATAAAGATTGGACTACAACAGGTGGTGCATCTGTTTCCAATAATAAGATTACCGCTAATGATGAAGGTACCGCAACGGCTAATTTTGCTCCGACGTGGTCTGTCAAGGGCTTTGGAGACTGGTCAACAGCACATAACTTTGAGAACTATGTGGGTAATGAGGGTACTGTTACTATTTCGCTGGCTAAGGGTGCAAGTCAAGAGTTCTTGATTTATGGTCATGGAATTGATGGCTCGCCATTCTATAATTCTGGTACCATGGTTCGTGGTAATAGCGAAGGCTGGACATTTAGTTCTAATAAGGATACGGGCGGTAAGAACGCTAAGATTACTGCCGATGTGACTGGTGACTATGTCTTCTCGTTTGATATCAGCACAAAGAAATTAACCGTCACTTATCCTACCGCATACGTGGTGAACTTCAGTTCAGAACCTGCTGCTTTAGTTACGGTAACTGCTACTGTGGATGCTGCGGCTATTGCTACTGGCGATCGAGTTCTTGCAGGTAAGAATGTGCAATTTAGTGCCCCTGCTACAAGTGGTGACTATCACTTTGTTTGCTGGAAAGATGGCAATGATGTACAATTGAGTACGGATAATCCTTACACCGTTAGCAATATATCTGCAGACGTGACCGTCAAGGCTGTTTATGGTGGTACTACTTATGCTGTAACTATTAGTTCCGATGATCAAGGTTCAGTTGAGCCTTCTGGTGTTCAACAAGTAGATAATATCGCTGGTACTCAAATTACTGCTACCGCTACTACGGCTGGATATGTATTCGATCGTTGGGTAACAACTGGAAATGTGAGCTTGACTGGCGGAGAGACAGATAATCCCAATACTGTTAAAGCAACGGGTGAGGGTACTGTGACGGCGAAGTACAAACAGGCACAGGTCGTTTACTTCAAGAACACACTCGGTTGGAGCAACGTATATGTCTATATCTTCAACCAAGCGAATGTATTTGATGATGCCAAGGGTGTATGCCCAAGTCATAGCAGCCGTGTTGCTTTCAGTCAAATGACCTTGGCACAAGGCGAAACCGATGTATATGTATATACATACGACGGCGCATTGGAGAATATGAAGTCCATCGCCTTCTGTAAGGATAACCAAAGTACCAACCAAAACTTCTATCAAACGAAGGCTGCTTATCGTAGCGACTATGCTGCGGCTAACCCAATGTTTGTTCCTCAGACGACCAGCAATGTGACGAAGAACGAAACCGAATATTACAGCACAGGTACTTGGTTCCCATTCAATACCAATAAGAACTACTACATTAAGTTCTCGGATAGCGAAACGCAATATCCATTGGTATTTACAACAGCAGGTTCGTTGGAGGCAACGATTGGTAATATCGACCTGACTGCTTACACTACCTATACCTTCACGCTTTATGACAATGCACACCCAGTTGATGCAGAACCTGTAGCATACGGTCGTGAGGAGGCTATCACCTACGATAAGGATAACGAATATGTTTCGTTCACGAATACGACCGCTTATCCTGCTACGTTAAAGACCATCACGGGTGGCAACCATACTTTCTCGGCGAACTTCAATAGCGATGTCCGTCCACAGATACGTATCGACTTCCCAACGGCTTACACCTTAGATTATGGTGTGGCTCCTGGTGGTCAATCCGCTACCGCTGTTCGTACAGGTACAACCGACACGATTGCTTCAGGTGCATACGTGGCTCCTGGTCAATCCGTGACTTTGACACAGACCGCTTCGGCTGGATGTAACTTCGTGAAGTGGAACACCAAAGCCGATGGTACAGGTACGGATTTAAGTTCTAATGCGACCTACACCTTTGATATGCCTGCGAGCGCGCACACCGCGTACGCGTTATATGATGGTGCAGATGTGCCGTCCACGTTCCAGATCTTAGGTACATTCAATAACTGGACTTCGAGCAGTTATATGCGTTCGAAGAGCGTCGTTGGCGAACTTGTTTATGACTCCATCTATTTGGAAGCAGGTCGTGAATATAAGTTCAAAGTGCACAACACCTCGGGTAGCAAGTGGTACGGCAATACGGGTATCATGACCCAAGCACACTGCACACAATGGACCTTCACGGAAGGTACAGGCAACTGTACATTGGCAACCACCATCGCAGGTTGGTACAAGTTCACGCTGAATAAGTCCTCACTCTCTCTCAATGTCACCTTCCCTGAGAATGAGAAACAAGCCACTATGTATGATTCACCTGTACGAAGCAATAATACGGATGTCATGATTCAAGCGTTCTATTGGGCACACAAAGGCAACACCAGTGAGGAATACACCGCCTTTGGTGATGTTAAGTGGGCTAAGTTAAATGAGGAAGCAGATACCTTGGCCAAGTACTTCGATATGGTTTGGCTCGCTCCTTCTCAAGAGACGGCTGACTTTACGGGTTACTTGCCTATCAACTACTCGAATCAAGGTTCTACCAGCGCAACCGATGGTCATAGTCCATGGGGTACCAGTGCTGACTTACGCACTTTGATTGACCACTTGCACAATGGTGGTTCTAAGGTCATTGCCGATATCGTTATCAACCACTCCAGTGCTGCACATACGGACGAATACTCAGGTAGCAGTCCCAACTGGTGTACTTGGGGCAGCTTCGACTTTGGTCGATATGGTGTCTATAACCCTGACTACACATGGTTGGCTAAGGGCGATGAGATGTTCTATGCGAAAAAGACCCAAGCTGGCGCGTGCGGTCAATTAGACAACACCGATAACTACGAGGATGAGTGGAACTACTCTTATAAGGGTGGTACTGGTTCTTGGTCTGAGTCTGAGTTTAACTGCGCTTACTCTCGTGACTGGGCTCACAAGAAACAGGAAGTACGTGAAATGTCGCGTGCATATCTCACTTGGATGCGTGATAGTATCGGTTACGACGGATGGCGTTATGACTTTGCGAAGGGCTTCCATGGCTCTCACCTCTACGATTACAACCGTTCAACAGGTGCTTACTTCTCTGTAGCCGAAGTCTTCGATGGCGACATTGATAAACAATTAGGCGTTCTCGCTGATGCGGGTAATTCAACCTATATGTTCGACTTCCCTGGTAAGTTCAACCTTTATAACTATGCTATTCGTGAGTATCGTTTGGAGAACTTGAAGGGTAACTACAATACCTTGATTGGTAATGATGCCAACAAGAAATATGCGGTTACTTTCATTGATAACCACGATTCCTTCCACGAAGAAGGTAAGAGTTTGAACTATAAAGCCAATACGATTGATGATCGTCAAGCACAACAGGCTATTTGCTACCTGTTCTCGATGCCTGGTGTTCCTTGCTTGGTTTACCCATATTGGAATAACTACAAGGAAATTGTGAAGAAAGTGATTTATGCGCGTAAGGCGGCTGGTATCCATTCACAATCCAGTGTTGAGGGTGATTGGGGAGCTTGCGAGAAGGAAGACGATCGTAATAACAACACGTACTACAATGCTAAGATTAAAGGTGACAATGGTTATATCTTCTTGAAGTTAGGTAAGAAGGGTGCTCCTCTAACTCAACCAGAATCGGGCTACACATTGGCTTGGGGTAATGAACAAGCCGCAGTATGGTATAAGACCAATAAAGCGGTTGAATCTAAGTATCGTCTGCTGATTACGGCTAACGG
>DCID01000045.1:47167-48831 GCA_002315745.1 Bacteroidales bacterium UBA1735
ATGGCACAGTATGAGGGTGATTACTACATCCGTACCGATGCGGTGGGTTGGGATGACTACAAAAAAGATAATCACAAGTTCACCTACTTCGCGAATGCCTCTGTGGCTGCTGGCGATGCTTATCACTATTATTGGGTAAAGAATATCGCTAAGAGTAGTCAAGTAAATGTGCACGCGACTGTCGGTAATGAATACAATGAGCATGTTACCAATACCTTGGGTACGGATCAGTTTACCGATAGCGAAGGTAAGGTAACAGGTGATAGTTATGGTATCAATATCCGCTTCAGTTACGAACCTACTACCAATTACCTCGGTCGTGCGATGATCCTTGGTTCAACCAATAATAAGTATTTGAACGTTGTGGGTAGTAATATATATAAGGAGAAGGCATGTACGACCCCATTAGACGAATCACATTACACTTCTACTCCTGCTGATTCTAAGTTAGGCGATATCAGTGACTGGGTTTATGAGCGCGTAGTATTCGTGAAGATTACCGATGCTAAGCCTTCATCTAATGTGGTTATTAAGTCTGTCTTCAAGACGACTCCTTCGTCTGCTGAACAGACCCAATACATGTTGGGCTTCCAACGTGACTTCTATGGTAACCTGACAGATGATCCTGTACAATACGCTGTTTTGGATGAGGGAACAACGAAGAGCGAAACAACGGCTTACTGCATCCGCGTCATCTACGACTTCAAGACCAACCGTCTGGTAGGTGCTTGGGAGCCTGTGGATCAAGTGGTGACGGATGACTGGAATATTGATGCCGACGTGATGTTTAAACGTTATGAGAACGGTAATACGGCTCAGATTACGTTTGCTAAGGATGGTGATACCATTTCTAGTCTGAAGAATGTGCTCTTTATTATGGAGTTCCATCGTGATACATTGCCTTCACAAGAAAACTTATACTGGTTCTCACTTCCATACGACTGTAATATCAGCAGTATCTATGGTGTAGAAGGTTATGTGACTTTGGACAACAGTGGTTTGCCCACTAAAGGTACATGGGGTATCCAACGCTATGATGGTGAAACTCGTGCTAAGACAGGTTGGTTCAAGGAAGATACCAAGACCTTCTGGAAATGGATGGGTAAAGACGAAGTGCTTCATGCGGGTGAAGGTTATGTGCTTGACTTCGATAAGAGTTGCGCTACCTTTAACGAGATTGAGGTGGAAGAAGTTAATCCTTCGACAGGTGAAGTAACCAAAGTGAAGAAGTCAATTCTCCGTCTCTACTTCCCAAGTGACAAACCTGGATTCAGTATGACGAAGTCGGGCGCAGTTGATTCTGTCGTCTATACCGACCATACGTGTAATATCAAGAATCGTAAAGCACAAGATAGTAACTGGCGTCTGATGAGCCCAGGTAACTATAGCAATACGACGATTGCCAATGAGAAGGATATTCGCTATGATGAAAAGGATAGTGTACTGACAGCTATTCCAGCATTCATTTATCGATATGATCGTTCGAAAGATGCTGGCAGCCGCTATACGGCAGTTAGTGCACTAAGCGGATTTACCTACAAGTCGTTCAACTGCTATATGGCACAGTTCTCTGGTGCTGTTAAGTGGGCACAATACACCAAGGCAGATCCTGCTTCTGTGGCTGCACGTCAATACTATTCTCCTGGTGAGATACGTTTGGCGAA
>DCID01000004.1 GCA_002315745.1 Bacteroidales bacterium UBA1735
CCTCCGCCAGCTAAGCGATATAAAGCAACACCACCTTGAGATGCACTACTATAACATGCGAATATAGAACTTCCTGAATTATATTGAAGTACGTTTCTTGAATTTGAACCAGCTGCGACTACAGATGCTACTCCATCAGAAATAGTAATTGTCCACGAACTATTAGCGGTTTTCGTAGTTTCCGTCTTCAAGTAGTTGGAAGATGAAGATGCCGCATAGATATATCCAGCACCATCATAGAAAGACCATTTACCCGAAGTTGTACCTGCTTGTAAAGTGAATACACAAACACTGCTTGTAAATGTCAACGAACTGCCTGACTTAGTTACAGCAGCTTGTCCTCTATTATTCGTGTTTTGAGTAGTACTCATCGCATAATTTGCATTCTTTGCAGCAATCACTATTTGATCACCAGCCGTTAGAGTAGCCGCATCAGTAACAAGGGTATAAGTATCCGTTCCCGCCTTGCGAATTGGTGCAGACGATGACTCATAACTATATACCGCGCGGAAGATTTTGTTGGCGGCACCTATAGCCATTGGGAAAGAAGCATAAGTCGGAGCAGTAGTTACATCCTCGGTGCAAACGGCAGCTGAACCGCACTCTACCCAACCCTTGAAGGTATAGCCATCACAAGCCACAGGTGTTCCAGCGGGAGCAGTAATACTCTGTCCTTCATACAGACTTTGAACATTTCCATATTGATCACCATTATTATAGAACGTAGCCGTATATTTGGTGTCCGAAACAAAGATAGCGGTATAGGTTGTTTTAGCATTGGTAACAGTAATCGTACGTGGGTTATCGGTATTGTCATCATCCCACTTTGAGAATATATATCCTGCATTAGGTGTAGCCGAAATCTCACGCTCGGCGTTCTTTTCACATACTCCACTACCTGTGGTAGTACCACCTTCGTTAGGCGAAGCCACTACGGAAAGAGTGATACTGGTTGAACCACCTCCAGTAGGATCATAATCGCTACAGAACGTAGCCGTTGCGTCACTAATAGAGAAAGTCTGTCCCGCTTTGTTTCCCCACAGATATTCCGCTAATTCGGGATAATCGATGAATGGGTTACGGTTGCCTTGCGTCGCTTGGATACCATTGTTACGGTCAATCTCCTTTTGAGAAACAGGGTCTTGACGATGCCACTTCATCAGCAATGCCACACCATAATCGGTCAAGCCATAGTGCCCTGCCTCGGTAAATGTGCCATTGAAGATAGCAGCACCATCACCGCTGGTGAAGGCGAATGAACCCTCCCAGTGCAACATAGCTCCCATATATGCACGAGCAAAATCACCCTTATATTGGTCTATCGGTTCAAAAACAGGAGTTTTTGTACAGGAAACAGAGGCAGATGAAATGACGGTATTTGAATTAGAAATTGCATTGGGTGTTCCTAACTTACTACCATTATAGGTATAAGTAGCGGAGTTCACTTCACCAAAAGTATAATTACCACGACGATTGTTCACCTTACCATCCGTAGGGACAACATGGAAGATATCCGAACCTGGTTTACTTTGTTTACTTTCTGGGTTAAACCAAGATTTAGGAATAGAGTGTTCACGATTGAAACAGTCGCACTCTTTACTGTAATTGCCACATTGATCATCATCTGGGTCAAAATTACATCCTCCATACATATCCCAAATCAGTCCAGTTTTTCCTACTGAATCTGCGGGATAGACATCGGTCGTCTTATATGCTGTATTGAGACCATCATAACTCAGGTCATGATAACCTACAAGTGTTACGTTATGTATCGCATCAAATAAGTTCTTAGCAGACTTATTATTCAAATCTCCATAGTAGGTGTCGGGATCTACGGTACAAGTAACTGTACCCTTTGCCTCAACTGTCACATTGATTACCTTGTCTGCTGGTTTGGAGTAGTTAGTTGTTCCTGTACCAGAAATGGTAATCGTTGTGTTTCCGACTGCCACACCCGTCACCACGCCTGATGTGTTGACTGTGCAGATACCCGTGTTAGCAGAAGCGAATGAAACATCGCCATCTCCCACTACGGAGTAACTAATCTGACGCGTTTTGTTGACTGCAACGGTGAGGTCTTGGGCAGAAATAGAACCTGTACCCTTGGCAACAGTAACGGTATAGGATTTCTCGCACGCATTGTGTGTGCTCGTGGCCGCCACATTGGCGGTAATAGTTGTTGAACCTACTGCCACGCCTTGTACATTGCCGTCTTCATCCACAGAGGCGATGGTTGGGGCGTCACTTGTGTAGGTGATTGCACCAGTAGAATTGGTAGTAAAGGTATTTGTTCCACCTTGTCCACAATTGATGTTTATAGAAGAAGAGGCAAAAGAACATGTAGGATCAGTCTTAGGCGTAGTCGAACATACTAAGGCATAGTCAGTGTAGGTTTTGCCGCCGCCCGAGGAAAGAGATACAGATCCGATATATCCTCTAACACTAGTGGTACTTACTGTAATAGAAGAGATAGCGACATCACTTGAATTGGTAAAAGTAAGTGTAGACTCAGATGCCGTTGGTGCTTGTGCCGAGCCAAATGTGGTAGAACCATTTACTTTTACTTGAATATTGCCAGCGTCCGATCCATATTTGGTAGCATTCACAGATATTGTTTTTGTAGTAATGGCTGTCGATAAGGTCATTGTAATTGACCCAGAGGCCTTACTCGATCCTAATTTACAGCCATATTTGCCCGCATAAGATTTAGAACCCGAAAAAGTGGATATACCAGAGTAAGTGTCAACGATATTACTCTTAATGTTCGCATCACTTGTGGATTCGGTGCTACTGTCGGAACTTGCCTTTTTGAACACTACTGACGCGCTTGTCGTTCCCGCCTTACGAATTGGAGCGGAGGAGGACTCGGTGGCATAGACGGCGTAATAGGTGATATTGCCCGTTACGGTTTTGGTACCAGCCTCGGTGAACATATCCGATGGAGCATCTGTCGCACTTGAGTAGCCCGCAATGGCTGTCCAACCTACGAACTTCTTGCCGCCATCACCAGCACAGTCTGAAGGAGTAGAAGGAAGAACTAATGCCGCTCCTGCATTATAAACGACAGGAGTTGTTGCTCCATCTACACTCCAAGTAACGGTGTATTGTATATCCACAATACCTGTTACCACCACATCCACATCACCTTTGACATTGTTGATGGTGAGTGTAGTACCCGAATAGGTGTAATCTGTGCCATAGACCAAACATGCACCACCCATCGTCACATCAAAACTCTCGGGATCCAAACGGTATCCACTTGCAGGAGTCACAGTCAGAGCAAGGTTATTATTATACGTAACCGTTGAAGCTCCCGTAATCGTCGCATGGTCACCCAAAGTCTCTACGTTCAAACTGGATTGACGATTGATATAATCCACATAGACCTTATTTCCAGACTTGGTGATGTTCTTCAAATTTCTACCGCTGGTAGAACCATTCCAAGTAGTTATATTGTCTGTACCAGGGAATGGGTCGTCTGTTGCTCCATAATCTTTCGTCTTTCCATCAGCAGGGACAATCGTATAGCGAAGTGTACCAGCTGTGTTATTTAAGTCGTTATCATCCCAGTGCGTACTATTATACTTCACCTTCCAAACCACCATACCTTCACCAGGCAGATAGGCATCCCAACCCTCTTTCTTACGATACTCAATGTAGTATTGTTCGCTGGTATTAGTCGCTGATACCAAAGAATTGGATGAAGTAATCTGATAGGAATAATAACAATCATTTCCGTTGGGCAGTAATATCAAACTCTTAGCAGATGTGCCAGGGTGTCTTGGAGTTGCCCATCCCATAAAGTACTTGTCGTAGGCACTATACAATGGTGGAGTTTGACCATCATTATTATACGAGCCACCATCCATAAGCGACCAATAGCCAGGCGTAACGCCATTATCGTAGTTCGTTCCATACTCTGTATCATAATAATCTGGCATACCGATGACATGCGAGAACTCATGCGCAAACGTACCTACGCCATCTGCTTGGGTACCCGAATTGCCTCTCAACTCTGCCGAACATGCATAATGTTCAATACTTTTGCCATCTTTCGTTAAGCTCAATCCAGCGGATGTTATATCCCAACTATGTGGCCAAATGGTGTTGGGCATTGTACCCTTGGTATCCGAAGCCTCTCCATATCCTGCATAAATAATATAGACATTGTCCACAACGCCGTCATTATCTGTATCATAGTTCGCGAAATTACATCCAGCATCATCTGCCTTCTTACATGCATCAACCGCCATTTGAGCTGGGCGGACATCATCACCATTATCATCGTTAGCACCATAGTACGCCATGTTATTGTCTAAAGTTACAGGACCAAAAACATCGAATTGCGGTATATAGTGTCCTTCCGATGAAGCCTTAAAATATTCGCTCACACAACCCGAAGGTGAGAAACCTGTTTGGTTAAGCATATTGTTAAAGAAGGCATTGTTGTGCGCAGATGTCATGGACTTATCGCTATAGTTCACCAAGATTACCAACAATTTGGTTGGCTGCAGAGCAGGTGCCTTACGTGGTGCAACTGCATTTTTGCGACGTGGACTCTCAGCACGGCGTTGAGCTACTTGATTACTTGATAATTGCTCCGCCTTTACTTCCCAATACCCAGCCTCATTCTTGGTCACTTGCTGACCATCGCGGTTGATCCAATAGTGATAGAACTCGTCACCGACGAGGCGCAGTTCGATGGTCGTGCCATCGGGTTGCTCCATCGTGCGCCAACCTGGATAAGCGGGCACAGCCAATGCAGTTGTTAACAACGAACTGATTGATAACGCTACTAATGTAGCAAAAAGTTTGTTTTTCATATTGTTTAATTTACATTTATTACGCATTGCTATGCTTTTGCTGCCTATATGTTCAAAAACTTCCCCAACTTCCTTGCACGCACATATATACGCATACACAAAAACCGCACAAAGGTACGAAAAAAAACTTAATAAAACAAATTATTTTAAAGAAAAATTCATTTTGCGCCAAAAGTGCAAAAAAAGCAAAAAAAACGCCACCTACTTGGTGGTAGATGGCGTTGCGTTGCTTAGTCGGGGTGGCGCTTAGGCTTTGGGGTCCTTGCGCTTGATAGACTTGACTAAGTTGTAGATGAGGGTGATGAGGGCGGTGAGGAAGCCGACACCCTCTTCGTGGGTTACAGGAATTGCTTAACTATTATAGCAACGCTGCCATGTAAAGGGGGAGATACACTACACCATTCTCCGCTTTTAGATTGCCACTATGAAACACAATGGATGGTGCTAATTGCTCCCCAAACTTATGCTGGAACTTCTCAAGAGAAGAGGTCGTATAGCGAGAAGAAGATTTAACCTCAATCGGATGTATATTATGACGAGAAGAGATGACAGGCTTAGCCACCAAAAAATCTATCTCCATCGTATCTTCACTATTCGTCTTGCTATACGAAGAGAAGAAATAAAGATCTCGACCAGTAGCTACCAACATTTGCGCCACCAAATTCTCTACCAACATACCTTGATTGATCTCCAACTTATTATGCATCAACTTGCGATACAGTTCTTCCGCACGAATGGTGGCTTCTGAAAACGCATGAGAGATCAAAAGTCCCGTGTCCGCCATATACACTTTCAACGCAGAATCATTGAGGCGCATGCCTAACCCCACAGTAGGTTCAGTGGCTGCATAGCAGGAATTAATCACCCTTGATTCATTGAGCCAAAAGAAAGCCGTCTCCCAATTTCGCATCCTTGCTCCTTTCGCCAAATCCGATAGCCGCACTTTCTTTTCATGCCGCTGTAACATTGCAGGAATGGTATCAAAAATACGGGTTACTTTGGGCGCTTGTTGCTTTGCATACTTACTGATATCTCCCCGATAGAGAGACAGGATATTGCGTTTGACTACATCTACGGCATTGAAATCATGCGTTTCTGTCCAAGTTAATACCGCTTGTGGCATACCTCCAACAATCATATACAATCGAAGATAATCCATCATCTTGCGATGCAAGGACTGATCCAATGGACGCTTCTGCTGATAGCATTCACACACAAAAGGCATCATCAGTTCATCTCCCAACGCCCAAAGGAATTCCTCTAAATCCATAGGGTACATATTGATACGATGTTCCTCACTGGGGATGTTGATGTTCTTCACATTTTGATTGATACTGACTAAACTGCCCGTCTCAATGTAATCATAGCGATTATCTGCCACCAGATACTTGATTGCCTCGCGTGCCTGCGGATATTTCTGCACTTCGTCAAAGATAATAAGGGACTGGTGCTCATATAATGTAACACCAGTTTCCAGGCTTAGATGCATAAAAAACTGGTCTAAGTTATCCAAATAGTCCCTAAAGAGATTTTTCAACTTAGTCGAAGCGTTTGTAAAGTCCAATAAAATATAGGACTTATACTCATTTTTCGCAAATGTTTCTACGATAAAACTCTTTCCAACGCGCCTTGCACCATCTATCATAAGTGCCTCTTTTCTTGCACGTGAGTTTTTCCAATTTAGCAACTCGCTGTAAATCTTACGTTTCATATAAGTAAATACACATTTCCAATGTTTACGATTTGTGGACTTATACACCAATCCAATGATTAGCGAAGTGCAAATATTACACCAATCCAATTCTAAATCGGGCACAAAGGTACGAAAAAAAAATGATATGTGCAAATATTTTTAAAGAAAAACTAGTTTTGCAAGCATTTTGTGCAAAAAGTGCAAAAATAAGCACAAAAAAAACGCCACCTACTTGGTGGTAGATGGCGTGGCGTTGCTTAGTCGGGGGCTTGGCGCTTAGGCTTTGGGATCCTTGCGCTTGATAGACTTGACTAAGTTGTAGATGAGGGTGATGAGGGCGGTGAGGAAGCCGACACCCTCTTCGTGGGTTAGTTTGTTGTTCGCATCCATAATGATTGTTAGTTACTAGTGTTCGTTTTTCGAGAGATGTTTTTTCAACACAAGCGGTCATAGTACGCTTT
>DCID01000009.1:0-38802 GCA_002315745.1 Bacteroidales bacterium UBA1735
CAAAAAGTAGGAAAACACCGCAAGCTAACATAAACACACAAAGTAGAGGTTCGCCCCAGTGATCTAGAATATGCTGAATTTTCTCCGTATGAGCTCCCATGATAAATGGAATGGCTAGTAAGGAATATGTCACTAATTTACCTAAGACGAACATCAACCCCGTCGTGAGTACGCGGCGTTTGTTCTGCATCTCGCGGTCGATATAACCGATGGCGGCAATACTCGTAAAGAGGGTACACGGGTCTAAAATCATGAGCAAACCCAGCAATAAAGCAGAAAAAATAGCAATAATCATAATTTTTCTTTGAAAAAGTTTGCAAAGGTACATTTTTTTTTGTAATTTTGCAAGCGCAAATGAAAAATATTCTCAAAATAGTGTTTATTTGCGGATTATTATCCTTAGTTGGGTGTTCGGAACAGGCTCACCTTCATCGTTTGCAGCGCAGTGCTGAAAGGGAGTTGCAGGACATTAGTCAGGCGATTAACCAAAATGATATGACGGCATTGTGGGAGACTTCGCAGCGTTCACCCGAGATACAGTATTTTGTCAAACTGCGTTCGGATATCATTTTCTGGTCGGATAATGTGCTTACTGCGGAGGCGTTGAATGTAGATTTGTACGACGAGTGGCATACGATAGAGATGGCAAATGCCACCTGCTCTTGCTTGTGGAAAAGGGTTGGTATATACGATGTGTTGGTGGCGATCCCCATTCAATGGACGCTTAATGCGAAAGACGAAATAGCCCAAAGTTATTCCTATCGTCCACTATTGAATCAGCCTCAAGCATTGCGTCTGCATGGATTAAAGGTACGCACGCGCGCGCAATTATTACATGTGGTGACCATTGGGCTTTTTGTGCTCATCGTGTTTCTTGGCTTGTTCAGTATTATTCGTCACAATGGTAGTAATAACCTACCATTGCGTCTAAAGATTTTCTATGCTATCATGGCCATTCAGTTGATTGCTTTTGCTAGTCTTTTCTTCTTGGCGGATCGATACATCTATGAGCAATCGGTTCTGCGGCAAGAAAATATGTTACGCCAAAAATGTTACTATGTGCGTTATATGTTGGAGGAGAAACTGCATTTTGTTTATAACTTAGAGGTGGTTAGTAGTGATGGTCTCTTCTATGACCTAAATAGCATGGCGCGCATATATGATTCGGATATTCATGTCTACGATCTTGGTGGCCGGTTGAAGAGCTCTTCTACACCGCAGTTGTTTGAACATAACGTATTACCACGCTATCTTGCACCTAAGATTCTATTCTCCGATTCGCGCGAGCAGGTGTGCGTCAATAGTTTAGGTCAACTCCAATATATGTGTGCTTATTCCGTCTTGGAAAACGATTATAATGTGCCAATAGGCTATATTGCTATGCCGTCCTTTATCTCAGAAGAGATGATTGTGGCGGAGATAGAACGGTATACCGCTCGTTTCTTACCTATCTATCTATTGGCTTTATTGATTGCCATTGGTCTATCTTCTCTATTATCGCGAGCTATTTCGTCCCCTATTAGGTTGCTTTCAGAGGAGATGATTCATGCCTCTTTGGATAAGACTTATACGCCTATCGTGTATCAAGACCAGGATGAGATAGGCGAGTTGGTGGAACGATATAATACTTTAATGAAGCAGTTGCAGCAGTCTGCGCAACGTATCGCTCAAACGGAACGTGAAGGTGCTTGGAGAACTATGGCTCGGCAGGTGGCTCACGAAATCAATAATCCGCTTACACCAATGAAATTATCTATTCAGCAGTTGCAACGTACTAAGGGCACAGAGCGTTTCGATGAACTCTTCGACCGAACCGCTGCGATGCTTATGGAAGAAATTGATAATTTGAATCGTATTGTAACCTCGTTCTCCACTTTTGCGCAAATGCCACAAGTCGAGGTGACGGAGGTGGATGTGGCGCGTAAGTTGTCCGATATCATTACACTCATGGAAAACAATGCTCCCCAAATTGATATTCGATATATAGGAGCATCTGAAGGTGTGGAAGTACAGGCAGATCGCAACCAGATTGGACAAGTCTTTACCAATATATTGACCAATGCTATACAGGCATTGCAGCATATCAAAGATGGTAATATCATCGTTGTTCTCAAACAATTGGAGCAGGAAGTGGAGATATCCATCTCCGATAATGGATCAGGCATACCGAAGGAGATTCAGGATAAGATCTTTAATCCGTATTTTACCACAAAGACTACAGGAACGGGGTTGGGCTTGGCTATATCGAAGAACATCATCGAAGCCATGGGCGGTCGCATCGCCTTCCAAACATCCCAATCAGGTACCACATTTTATGTATATCTTAAAAAACAAACAAAATAATTTTATTTTATTATGAAAACGCAAGCAATTATGCAGCAATTAGCTGCCAAGCACCCCGGTGAGGCGGAGTATTTACAAGCAGTAGAGGAAGTTTTGAACTCAATTGAGGAAGTGTATAATCAGCATCCCGAATTTGAGCAAGCAAAGATTGTAGAAAGGATGGTTGAACCTGACCGTATCTTTACTTTCCGTGTGACTTGGGTAGATGATGCAGGACAAGTACAAACGAACCTCGGCTATCGTGTACAATTTAATTCGGCAATTGGCCCGTATAAAGGGGGATTGCGTTTCCACGTGGCTGTCAATCCGTCTATGTTAAAGTTCCTCGGTTTTGAGCAGACGTTTAAGAATGCGCTTACCACTCTGCCGATGGGTGGAGGTAAGGGAGGTTCGGACTTTGATCCTATCGGTAAGTCGGACGCTGAAATTATGCGTTTCTGCCAAGCATTTATGCTCGAGTTGTGGCGCTGCATCGGCCCAGACCAAGATATTCCTGCAGGCGATGTAGGTGTAGGCGGCCGTGAAATAGGTTATCTCAATGGTATGTATCAAAAACTGAGTCGCCAGTATCATACTGGTGTGTTGACAGGTAAAGGTATGACATGGGGAGGATCGATTCTGCGTCCAGAGGCAACAGGTTATGGCGCGCTTTATTTCACACAACATGTACTTCATCAAGCAGGTAAAGATATTAAGGGCAAACGTATTGCTATTTCCGGCTTCGGTAATGTGGCTTGGGGTGCGTGCAAAAAAGCCGTTGAACTTGGTGCTCAAGTGATAGCTGTTTCTGGCCCAGATGGTGTTTGTGCTATTGAGAATGGTATAACGCCAGAGATGATAGATTATATGCTCGTTATGCGTTCGTCGAACCGTAATAAAGTGCAGGATATGGCGGATAAGTTCCCACAACAGGCACAATTCATCGCGGGTAAGAAAGCATGGTCACAAAAATGTGATATTGCATTACCATGTGCTTTCCAAAATGAATTGAGTGAAGATGATGCTCGCGAACTAGTGAAAAATGGCACATGGTGCTGCTGCGAGGTTAGTAATATGGGATGCCAACCTGGTGCTATCCATTTCTTCCAATCGCAAAAAGGTTTCCTCTTTGCGCCCGGTAAGGCTGTTAATGCTGGTGGTGTAGCAACGAGTGGCTTGGAGATGACTCAAAATGCCGAACATATATCTTGGACGGGGAAAGAAGTAGATGAACGTTTACATCATATTATGGAGTCTATCCATGAACAGTGTGTCCGCTTTGGTACGCAAAAAGATGGCACGATTGACTATGTTAAGGGTGCTAATATCGCAGGATTTATGAAAGTGGCACAAGCCATGTTGGAGCAAGGACTGGTGTAGGTTACAGGCTATGTATAACGAATTTCAAAAACATCTACAGAAGACCCTGACGGAGATAAAGGACGCAGGGCTATATAAGAATGAGCGGGTGATTATTACTCCTCAGTCTTCGGCTATTCAAGTGGAGGGCGGCAAAGATGTGATCAATTTCTGTGCCAACAACTACCTTGGATTAGCGGACAATAAAGAACTCATTCAGGCTGCAAAAGATCGTATGGATAGCCGTGGCTATGGCATGGCATCAGTGCGTTTTATCTGTGGTACGCAGGATACGCATAAGCAGTTGGAACATGCCATTTCTGAATTCTTTGGGACAGAGGATACGATTCTTTATGCGGCGTGTTTTGATGCCAATGGTGGTTTGTTTGAGCCATTACTGACAGAGGAAGATGCCATCATCTCCGATGCCCTCAACCACGCCTCTATCATTGATGGCGTACGCTTGTGTAAGGCGGTGCGCTATCGCTATAAGAATGGTGATATGGCCGATCTTGAGGAGCAACTCAAGGCTGCTCAAGCGCAACGTTTCCGTATTATAGCCACCGATGGTGTGTTCTCTATGGACGGCAATGTCTGCCCGCTAGATAAGATTTATGAGTTGGCACAGCAATATAACGCCCTTGTTATGGTGGACGAAAGTCACTCGGCAGGCGTAGTCGGTAAGACCGGACATGGTGTGACGGAATTGTATAATCTTCGTGGTAAGGTGGAGATACTCACCGGTACTTTAGGCAAAGCCTTCGGTGGTTCGGTGGGTGGATTCACGACAGGTCGCAAAGAGATTATAGATCTGCTACGTCAGCGTTCGCGTCCATATCTATTTTCGAATTCAATTCCACCCATGATTGCGGCGGCAGGACTCAAAACATTGGAACTTATCACACGTGATAATACGCTGCAAGATCGCTTGCATAGTAATACCGACTATTTTGTCGCGAAAATGAAAGAGGCAGGTTTTGATATCAAGCCTACCCAATCTGCTATCTGTGCAGTTATGCTGTACGATGCACGTCTTAGTCAGGAGTTCGCTGCAGCTTTGCAGCAGGCAGGTATCTATGTGACCGGTTTTTATTATCCTGTTGTACCACAAGGACAAGCCCGTATTCGTGTGCAACTATCTGCTGCTCACACGCGTGAACAACTCGACCGCGGTATAGCGGCATTTATCAAAGTCGGGAAAGCGTTGGGGGTATTAGGTAAGAAGTAAGAGATAAGAACTATTTTTGCAGTTCTTTCTCCATAATCCCGAGTTGTTTCTCACAAAAGTCCAAGAGTGTTTTCGCCTCTTGGGCTTTTTGTTGATAAACATCCATGGAGAGCGCTTCTGCCTGCTCTAGATCCTTCACGATGGCTTCTACTTTTAATATGGCTTCGTCATAACTCATCGTCCTTTTCCGTCCACAATGACGCGAATGGTATAAAGCATGATTTTTAGGTCTAAGCGAATGGACATGTTTTCCATATAGACCATATCATAATTGAGTCGATCAATCATTTTCTCTATGGTATCGGTATAACCTACGCGAATTGGTCCCCAACTGGTTAATCCCGGACGAATCTTATAGATAAGACAATAGTAAGGAGCTTGCTCCTCAATCTTCTGAATGAAAAAAGTGCGTTCGGGACGTGGACCAACGATGGACATGTCTCCTTTAAGGATGTTCCACATTTGAGGCAACTCGTCCAAACGATATTTACGCATCCATCGTCCAACATAAGTGATACGTGGATCAGATTCGTCTGTCAATTGTGGAGTTCCCTCTTCGGCACCCATTTGCATGGTACGGAACTTATAAATCATAAATGGTAATCCATGTAATCCAATGCGCTCTTGCTTATAAAAAATAGGACCTTTGGAACTGCACCAAACTAGGATAGCCAATATTAGATAAATGGGAGATAGCACGATGAGCGCAGTTGTGGACATCAATACATCAAATGCTCGCTTTATACATAATTGCGAATCGCTCATCTTGTGCTCGGTAATGCGTATCTCAGGCGCATCGGCTAATTCGCGGATAGATGCTGCGCCGACTAACATATCATAAACACGAGGTTCTACAATAATCTCCTTTCCTGTAGGGTAGGCTTTTGCGATTTGATGATATAGTTCGCGTTCGTCACCTGCCTTGATACGTATAGGTTCTGGCATCTGTTGACGATGGTTTGCAATGAAAGCAACTATAGCGCGTGCACTCCAAGTGATAAAGAACTGGAGTCCAAATAATACCCATAGCGAAGCAATATAATTCTCGTAACTATCGACTTCGTCATCGATGATGATGGCAAAAAATGCGCCCAAACTGATTAAAACGGAACTGATGATGGTGGTCGTAAAGACTTGTGTCTGTTTTTTATGGAATGGACGAAGATAAAATCCACTTAGATAATAGATGATTGCACAGCAGAGAGGAAAAACAATAAGTGGCATGTAAAAGTCAAAAACGGGGATGAGAATTGTACCGTTGTCAAAGACTTTACCCTCATATACCAACCATCGAAAGAGTAAAAAACATACCCATACGATTTCGGCGGATATGAGGTCTGTGATGATAAATCTTAATTGCTGTTGTCTGGCTATGCTCATTTGCGAATAATGGTAAAGGTGTTATCAGTATTGACTTTAATAATGCTACTAGGTTGCTTCTCTTCCTCGTCACCCTGGCGATAATAGCACACATAATCCACCGCTTGCACGATCTCGGGGCGAATTTGCTGGAAATTCTTTGCGGTAACTTCGCCACTGATGTTTGCAGAGGTCGAGACGATAGGGTGATGCAATTGCTCGCATAGCATCTTAGAGAATGGTTCACGAGTGATACGAATCCCGATGCTGCCGTCTTCTGCCAGCAAATTTTGTGCCAAGTTCCGGGCATTAGGGTAAATAATGGTCATAGGTCTCCCTTCATCGCTCACGTCGAGTATCTGGGCTGCTACGGAGGGTACATCCACATAGCCTTGCAACTTGCCTATGCCATCTAAGAGTACGAGCATGGATTTCAAGTCTGCACGATGTTTGATCTCATATATACGACGTACGGCGGCTTCGTTAGTGGCATCACAACCAATGCCCCATACTGTGTCCGTGGGGTAGAGTATGACCCCACCTGCCTTCAAGACCCTTACCGCCTCCTGCAGATCCTCTTTTTCGTATCGTTCATTCATAATCGCTGCAAAGGTAATACTTTTTTTTTACATAGGCAAAAAAAAGTGTGAAAAAAGTTCTAAAAGTTCTAAAAGTTGAATTTATATTTGGATATTTGGAAAAAAAGTAGTATCTTTGCGCCTTGAATTGGGGAAGTGGTAGTTGTATGTCACTTTTCCGTAAACATTTGTACGTTTATTTTATAAATTATGATTAACATTTCTTTAGAGGACGGGAGTCACCGTTCGTGGGACAGCGCGGAGGTTAAACACGCGTTTTGGCACACTTCTTCCCACTTGATGGCAGAAGCGTTGCAGGAACTTTATCCAGGTATTCAATTTGGTATTGGACCAGCCATCGAGAATGGCTTTTATTACGATGTTATGCCACCAGAAGGCACTGTTATTACCGATGCTTGCTTTGCTGATATCGAGAATAAGATGATGGAATTGCACCAGAACAAAGAGGAACTTGTGAAACGTTCCATCTCGAAGGCCGATGCACTAAAACTCTTTGGTGAAAAGGGGCAAACTTATAAGTGTGAACTGATCAATGATTTAGAGGAGGGTACAATTACCACCTATACACAGGGTAACTTTACAGATCTTTGTAAAGGTCCTCATATCGCATCCACCGAACCGATTAAGGCAGTGAAGATTCTCTCGGTTAGTGCCGCTTACTGGCGTGGTGATGAGAAACGTCCGATGATGACGCGTATCTATGGTATCACTTTTCCGAAGAAGTCGATGCTGGATGAGTACCTCGCCCTTTTAGAGGAGGCTAAGAAACGTGACCACCGTAAGATTGGTAAGGAGTTAGATTTGTTTATGTTCTCCGACATGGTGGGTAAAGGATTGCCTATTTGGCTTCCAAAGGGGACTGCCCTTCGTTTGCGTTTGGAAGATTTTCTTAAGAAGATTCAAAAACGCTATGGTTATCAGCAAGTGATTACGCCGCATATTGGCTCTAAACAACTCTATATCACTTCTGGGCACTGGGATCACTATGGTAAGGACTCTTTCCAGCCTATTACCACGCCCGAGGAAGGTGAAGTCTATATGCTTAAACCGATGAACTGCCCTCATCACTGTGCTATCTTTAAGAATAGTCCTCGTTCCTACAAGGATCTGCCTTTCCGGTGTGCAGAGTTTGGTACGGTTTATCGTTACGAGCAGAGTGGTGAGTTGCATGGTTTGACTCGTGTACGTTCGTTTACGCAGGATGATGCGCATATATTCTGCCGTCAAGATCAAGTTAAGCAGGAATTTATTCGTGTCATGGAGATTATCAATATCATCTTCAAATCGCTCAACTTTGAGAACTATGAGGCACAGATCTCGCTCCGTGACCCTAATAACCATGAGAAGTACGTTGGTTCTGACGAAGTGTGGGAACAAGCTGAAAACGCTATCCGTGAGGCATGCCGCGAGATGAACCTGCCCGCTACCGAGCAGACGGGCGAAGCGGCTTTCTATGGTCCAAAATTGGACTTTATGGTTAAGGATGCTCTTGGTCGTCGTTGGCAATTGGGTACTATCCAAGTGGATTATAACCTGCCTGAGCGTTTTGAACTTGAATACGTTGGTGAGGATAACCAGAAACATCGTCCTGTTATGATTCACCGTGCACCATTTGGTTCGATGGAACGTTTCGTGGCAGTGCTCATTGAGCATACTGCGGGTAAGTTCCCTCTTTGGCTCACTCCTGATCAGGCGGTTGTATTGCCTATCTCCGAGAAGAGTAACGATTACGCATGGAAAGTTAAGGAACAACTGGAGCAGCAGGATGTACGTGTTATTGTGGATGACCGTGACGAGAAGATTGGTCGTAAGATCCGTGATAACGAATTGAAGAAGATTCCATTCATGCTTATTGTCGGCGAGAAAGAAGCCGAGCAAGGTCTCGTTTCTGTTCGTCAACAGGGAGCAGAAGAGAAGGGCCAGATGACCATTCAGGAGTTTGCTGACTTAGTCAATAAGACCGTCGACGACCAAATGAACGCCTATACTAAATAGGTTGTCGTTGTCGTTATCGTTGTCGTTATCGTTAACGTGCTCAAACCATACTGCATACAAGGGGTTCTCGAAGCTGGCTGTGATGAAGCCGGACGAGGACCCCTTGCTGGTAGTGTATTTGCTGCTGCAGTCATCTTCAGGCCCCTATCTAACTTCCCTCCTAATAGAGAAGGACTTTCTAGGGAATATGACCTATGGGATAGGCTGAACGATAGTAAACAATTGACGGAGAAGGAACGTTATGCCCTCCGTCCTCTTATCGAGCAGCATGCACTCGCGTGGGCAGTTGCGGAGGTGACTGCTGAGGAGATAGACCGCATCAATATCCTCAATGCTTCCATCTTAGGTATGCAGCGAGCATTGGCGCAACTTAAGGTTGTGCCAGAACACATCCTCGTTGATGGGAATAAATGGAAGCCGTATGTTCCCGAAGGAGGATTGTTGGAGATTCCTGCTCAAACAGTAGTCCATGGTGATGCTACATATATGTCGATTGCGGCGGCATCTATTCTTGCTAAGACCTATCGAGACGATTATATGCTGCGGTTGCACGAGCAGTATCCTATGTACCATTGGAATGAGAACAAGGGCTATCCCACTAAGGCGCATTACGAGGCCCTCAGTCAGTATGGCCCATCTCCTTTCCATCGCAAAACATTTCGATTACAATGAAACAGATACTACAATTTTTAGCAGGATTGGCGGCGAACAATGACCGAGAGTGGTTTGAGGCGAATAAGGAGCGCTATCGCGCTTGTCAGGCTACGTTCGTAGATTTTACGGAGCAGTTCATTGCCCGACTGAGTGAGATAGATCCTGAGATAGCGGGACTGACACCACGTGACTGCATCTGGCGTATCTACCGCGATGTGCGTTTTAGTGCCGACAAACGCCCCTACAAGGAGTGGTTCGGTACGTTCCCTGCTGCCAAGGGAGGTAAGAAATCGCAGCATGGCGGATACTATGTTCACTTGCAACCGGGGCATTGTATGGTAAGTGCAGGTATATGGAATCCGTGTCCAGACTTGCTTCGTGCCTTGCGACGCGAGATAGAGGCAAACTACGAGGAGGTGGAAGCGATTATGGCTAAGCCCGAGTGGAAACGATACTTTGATGATTTTGATACGGAGTGGATGCTTAAAAAAGTGCCCGCAGGGTTTGATCCGACTTTTGTCCATGCCGACTGGCTCAAACGTAAGTCGTTCACTTGCACCACGATGCTGACGGATGAGCAAGTTTGTGCGCCCGATTTCTTGGAGCAAGTGATGGCTCGCTGCCAAGCCGTTAAACCGATGAATGATTTTCTAAACTATACGTTCGAAGAATATGGAGAATTCCCATCTCGCTGTTGAGACTTTTTACTTCAACCCGTATCGTGAGTGCACGTATGTCATCATGAATAGTTGTCAATGTATAATTATTGACCCAGGCATGTACACGGATAAGGAGCAAGCGCGGTTACAGGCGTACTTGGATGCGCACAACCTGACCCCCACGGCGATACTCATTACCCATGCTCATCCCGACCATGTATGTGGGGTAGAGTACTTGACGCAGCGTTATCCGGACCTGCCCGTCTATGGTTTGGATACGCAAGTGTGTAACACCCCATTGCCCGAACGACTGAATTTGTTGGGCTTGTCCATCCAAATGATTTCGACCCCAGGGCACAAAGAAGATGCGGTCTGTTACTATATCGAATCGGAGCAGATAATCTTCACAGGCGATACGCTCTTTCAGGAATCGGTTGGTCGTACCGACCTGCCGGGAGGGGATATGAGTGCGCTCGTGCAATCGCTCCAGAAATTAGCGACTTTGCCGGACGCGACAAAGGTCTATCCGGGGCATGGTTATCCTACGACTATTGGCCACGAAAAGCAGTTTAACCCATATATGTAAGAAAAATTACACTTTTTTTGCACTTTTTTGCGTGAAAGTTTGCATATATCAAAAAAATGTTGTACTTTTGCAGCGTGATTTGATTGAAGGAGCCCGAAAAGGTTCCTTTAGTGTTTAATAATTATGATACAAAAAGAACGAGTAAAACAATTAGCGGAGCAGTTCCTGCAAGGCAGCGACTATGAACTCCAGACGTTGGAGATAGATAAGGATAATAATATCCTCGTTGAGATAGACCGCCTCGGTGTGGTCGATGTGGACTATTGTGCAGAGTTGAATAGATACCTTAACGACAACCTTGACGACAATGACAACTATAGTCTGGAAGTGGGAAGCGTGAGTCTTACGGCGCCGTTTAAGACGAAGATACAGTATATGAAGAACCTCGGGCACAACGTGGTGGTGACCGATATGGAGGATAAGAAACATAGTGGACAACTGATCTCGGTGGATGAAGAGACATTTATGATTGAAGCCAAGGAGACCATGACTTTCCGCTACGATGAAGTGAAAAAAACAATATATAATATAACATTTTAAAAATGGCAACTAAATCGCAAGAGTCAATCAACTTGATTGACATTTTTAAGGAGTTTAACGACTTCAAAAACATTGACCGTCAAACGTTTATTAACGTATTGGAGGATTCGTTCCGTAACGTGATCTCAAAGATGTATGGCTCAGATGCCAACTACGACGTGATCATTAACCCCGATAAGGGAGACTTGGAGATCTTCCGCAACCGTCTTGTTATGGAGGACGGGGATGTGGCTAACCCTGATACGCAGATTGAACTGAGTGAGGCCCGCAAGGTGGATGACGAGATTGAGATCGGTGAGGACTTTACCGATAAGGTAGAATTCTCCTCTTTCGGTCGTCGTATGATCCTCAACTTACGTCAGACTTTGGCAAGTAAGATCCTTGAGTTGCAAAAGGAGAATCTATATCTCCGTTATTCCGATATGCTCGGACATGTAGTGAGTGGTGAGCTTTATCAGGTATGGAAGAAAGAGATGCTGCTCCTAGATGAGGATGGAAACGAGTTGTACTTACCTAAACAGAATCAAATACCTACCGACTTCTACCGCAAGGGTGATACTGTTCGTGCCGTGGTGGTACAAGTAGATAATAAGAACCAGAACCCTAAGATCATTTTGAGTCGTACGAGTCCACTGTTCTTGCAGCGTCTGTTTGAGCAGGAAGTACCTGAGGTTCATGATGGTCTGATTGCTATTAAGAACATCGCTCGTATCCCTGGTGAGCGTGCCAAAGTGGCAGTAGAGTCATTTGACGATCGTATTGATCCCGTAGGCGCGTGCGTAGGTATAAAAGGTGCACGTATTCATGGTATCGTGCGTGAGTTGCGCAATGAGAACATAGATGTGATCAATTATTCGTCCAATGCCAATCTTTATATCCAACGTGCATTGGCACCAGCTAAGATATCGTCTATGAAAGTGGACGAGGAGGCAAAGACCGCTGAGGTATATCTCAAGCCGGATGAGGTGAGCCTCGCTATCGGTAAGGGTGGATACAACATCAAGTTGGCTTGCATGTTGACCGGTTATCAGATTGATGTTTATCGTGAGATGGCGGATGAGGATATTGAAGATATCTACCTCGACGAATTCAACGACGAGATAGATCAATGGGTACTCGATGCGTTCAAGCACATGGGCTTGGATACGGCTAAGGCAGTACTCAATACTCCTAAGGAAGAGTTGCTCAAGGGAACAGACCTCGAGGAAGAGACCGTAGATGAGGTAATCAAAGTCCTTGCTGCGGAATTTGAAGGAGAATAAGAATGTAAAAATTGGAAAATGTGAAAATTTGAAAAGAATATGGCAATTAAACTTATCAAAGCTTGTAAAGAACTAAACGTCGGGATGTCCACTGTCGCTGAATTCTGTGCAAAGCAGGGTAAGGATATCGCTGTCGATCCCAATACGCGTATCGACGATGATCTCTATCTGCTGCTCGCCAAGGAATTTAATAAAGACATGGCTCTCAAACTGGAAGCAGAACAGCAGGCACAAGAACGTCGTCAAGATCGCGATATGCTGCAAGGCGTCGCTGTGGAGGAACCGAAAAAACCTACACACATCGAAACCGAAGTACCTCAACCTAAAGTACTGGGTAAGATAGACCTGGATGCGGACAAGAAAGCGGCTGAAGATGCCAAGAAAGCTGCAGAAGAAGCTGCTGCCAAAAAGAAAGCAGCGGAGGAGGCAGCACGTCGTGAACAGGAGGCTAAACGTCAAGCGGAAGTCGCTAAAGCCGATGCTGATAAAAAAGCGCAACAGGCTGCTAAACAGCCAGAGCAACAGCAGGAGGCTAAGCAAGAGCCAAAGCCCGAGATATTCTCCCTTCATAAACCTCAACCTACCCAAGCACCCAAAGTGCTCGGAAAGATTGACTTGGAGAACATGAACCAAGCAACTCATCCCGGTAAAAAATCTAAGGAGGAGAAAAAGAAAGAGCGTGAGGAACGCTTCCAACAACAACGGGAGGCGAACGCTCAGATGGCTGAGAAACGCAAACGCGAGCGCATCAAACAAAACAAAGTGGACATCAACGATGCGCGCAACCAGAAAGGTAAACCCAATAAGAATAAGAAGCCTATTCGTGTCGAGGTAGATGACGAGGAGGTACAGAAGCAGATTAAAGAGACCCTCAATCGTCTTCAGGCGCAGAAGGGTAAGACGGCTACTTCTAAGCACAAACGCGATCGTCGTGAGTTAGAACGCGAAAAACGTCAAGAGGAGCGTGCTGAAGAACAGGCACAATCTACCGTATTGAAACTCACCGAGTTTGTGACGGCGAACGACCTCGCCACGATGATGAACGTGCCTGTAACCAAAGTTATTGGTACGTGTATGATGTTAGGTGTGATGGTTAGTATTAACCAACGACTCGATGCGGAGACTATTAACCTCGTAGCCGAGGAGTTTGGTTTTACCACCGAGTATGTCGCTGCCCATGTGACCGAAGAGATCAATGCGGACGAGGAGATCAACGAAGCCGATATCGAAGAGCGTTGCCCAATCGTAACCGTGATGGGTCACGTCGATCATGGTAAAACATCGCTGTTGGATCATATCCGTAATGCGAATGTGATCGCTGGTGAGGCGGGTGGTATTACCCAGCACATTGGTGCATATAATGTGAAGTTGAAGAACGGTCGTCATATCACGTTCTTAGATACTCCTGGTCACGAGGCTTTTACGGCTATGCGTGCTCGTGGTGCTAAAGTAACGGATATAGCCATTATCATTGTGGCTGCTGATGACGCGGTGATGCCGCAGACTATTGAGGCTATCAATCACGCGCAAGCAGCGGGTGTACCGATGATCTTTGCGATTAACAAGTGTGATAAACCGGGTGCTAATCCAGATAAGATACGCGAACAACTCAGTAATATGAACATCCTCGTTGAGGACTGGGGTGGTAAGTACCAATGCCAAGAGATCTCTGCCAAACAGGGTACGGGCGTATATGAATTGCTCGAGAAAGTGCTGCTGGAAGCCGAGATGTTGGAACTCAAGGCTAACCCCAAACGTCGTGCGAAAGGTTCTATTATTGAGTCTTCGTTGGATAAAGGTCGTGGTTATGTGGCTACTGTACTTGTGGCAGATGGTACACTCCATATGGGGGACATCGTTCTGGCGGGTATCTATCATGGTAAGATCAAAGCCATGTTCAACGAACGTGGACAGAAGATACAACAAGCGCTGCCAGGTGAGCCATGCCTTATCTTAGGTCTTAATGGTGCGCCACAGGCGGGTGATGAATTTAATGTGATGGCTACCGAACAGGAGGCACGTGATATTGCGAACAAACGTGAGCAACTGCAGCGTGAGCAGTCTATCCGCACGAAGAAACATATTGGTTTGGATGAGATTGGTCGTCGTCTCGCTATTGGTGACTTTAAGGAGATTAACCTCATTGTCAAGGGTGATGTGGATGGCTCGGTAGAAGCATTGACTGACTCACTCATCAAACTTTCGACGGAGAATATTCAAGTCAATGTGATCCACGGCGCAGTCGGCGCTATCTCTGATTCGGATGTGATGTTAGCTGCGGCTTCCAATGCCATCATCGTGGGCTTTAATGTTCGTCCTACGGGCACTGCACGTAAGATGGCGGAGTCTGAGGAGGTGGATATACGTATCTACAGCATCATCTACGACGCAATAGAGGAACTCAAGTCTGCTATGGCAGGTATGTTGTCGCCTGATATTAAGGAAGAGGTAACTGCTACACTCGAAGTGCTCCAAACGTTCCATATATCGAAAGTGGGAACGATTGCGGGCTGTATTGTGCGTGAAGGTAAAGCGAAGCGCGCCAATAAGTGCCGTGTCATTCGTGACGGTATTGTTATCCATACGGGCGAATTGAGTTCGCTTAAGCATGGTAAGGACGATATTAAGGAGATTGGTCTTAATCAGGAGTGCGGTTTGAGCATCAAGGCGTTTAATGATGTCGTTGAGGGCGATATGATCGAGACGTTTGAACAAGTTGAAGTTGCTAAGACCTTATAAACATATTGCCGCCTATAGGACAGGATGGCTATTAGCTATCACGGATCGACTGATCATTGCGCCTATCTTGCGTCGTTTTGCGCGTAAGACAACGCAGTCATTGACATTGGACTACTTAGGTAATCAGCAGGCGATAGAGGAAGATCTGCGCCATGGCGCGTTCTTTCTCACCAACCACCGCGATATATGCATGGATTCCGCTTTCCTATCGTTACTGATGTGGACACGGTACAACATACGTCCGTATATTGGCGTTGGCAATAACTTGTTTGGTAAATGGTGGATAGAACATTTTGTACGTTTTAACCGTGCTTTTGTCGTGATCCGCGATGGTAGTCCACGCGAGTTGCTTGCCCATTCGCAAGTGCTGTCCTCTTATCTACGTTACTTACGTGAACGCGGACGGTCGATATGGTTGGCTCAACGCGAAGGTCGTGCGAAGGACGGCAACGACCGTACCCAACCGGCTGTGTTGAAGATGCTGACATTGTCTGGCAGCGAGGAGAAATTGTCGTTTTTGGATGCTATTAAGCAACTGAACATTTGCCCAGTTAGTATATCGTACGAATTGGATCCATGTGATTACCTCAAGGCTAGGGAGATGCAACTCAAGCGCGATGATTCCGCATGGATAAAATCCAAAGAGGATGATATACTCTCCATGCGAACGGGTATAGAGGGGCAGAAAGGGCGTGTGGTCTATCGCCTCACCCCTTCGATTAATCATTGGATTGATGCCCACCGGAGCGAGTTGGAGACGAAAACGCGTAATGAACAGATACAGGCTGTGGCTGACCGCATTGACCAGCAAATATTTGCTGCCTATGAGATCTTCGAGCGCGGCACGGAATTTGATAAGTATATAGAGCGTCGATTAGCCATGATTGACTTGCCCCACAAGGACGAGGCTTTCTTGCGTGATAAACTCTATGAGATGTATAATAATCCAGTAAAGAATCATGAAAACTGCCATTTTTCCGGGATCATTTGATCCTTTCACTATTGGCCACTACGATATTGTAAAGCGTGGCTTGGGCTTATTTGATAAGATTGTGATAGGTGTAGGCCGTAATATCCAGAAGAAAGAGATGTTTCCTATTCGCGAACGCGAGGAGGCTATCCGTAAGATCTTCAAGGACGAGAAGCGCGTGGAGGTACGCATCTACGACTGTTTGACGGTGGACTTTGCTAAAGAGGTGGGGGCTGCATTTATTCTCCGTGGTGTGCGTTGCATGCAGGATTTTGAGTACGAACGCAATATGGCGGAAGCCAACAAAGCCCTCGGTGGCATAGAGACGATCTTGCTCTATACCCGTCCCGAGTATGCGCATATCTCTTCCACGATGGTGCGTGACCTTTATTCGTACAATAAGGATGTGTCTGCTTTTGTGCCGAATAAACTCAAATGAAGCATTATCTTATAATATTCTTTTCGTTTTGTTGCTTGCTACCTATTTGGGCGCAGCAGAAGACGGTGCGGGTGGATGAATCTTTGTCTATCTTCAATGATGTGATGCGCCAGTTGGATATGAACTATGTGGATACGCTTAACTACGAGGATATTGTAGAGACGGCTATCAATCAGATGTTGCGTAAGGTGGATCCATATACGGTGTATTTCCCTAAGAAGAAAGATGAGGAACTACGTATGATGACCCTTGGTAAGTATGGCGGCATCGGTGCTCTCATACAGCAGCGTGAGGTTACTAATGCCAAAGGTGACAAGGTAAAGCAGATCATCGTTGCTAATCCTTATGAAGGTAAACCTGCACAACGTAACGATGTCCTCTCGGGCGACATTATTGTCTCCGTAGATGGAGTATCGACGGAAGACAAGAGTGTGTCGGAGGTTAGTAATATCCTCCGAGGTGTCCCCGGTACGACGGTACAACTCGAACTACTACGTGATAGTGCACCTATTTCTCGCGCCATCGCACGTGAAGATATACATATGGAGGCGGTTGATTACTATGCTGCCTTTGATTCCATTGGATATATCGCTTTTGGTGAATTTACCGAAGGTAGTGCTAGGTCGTTCAAACAAGCGTTGGATGACCTGATTAAGACTAAGCACATACACGGTCTAGTGATTGACTTACGTGGCAATGGTGGTGGTATCATTGACGAAGCAATACAGATAGTGAGTCTCTTTGTCCCGAAGAACACTTTGGTTGTGGAGACGAAGGGTAAGATAGCTCAAGCTAATCGCACCTATCTCACTCAGACGCAACCTAAATATGAGCATCTACCATTGGTGGTGTTAGTGGATAAGAACTCGGCTTCGGCGTCGGAGATTGTGAGTGGTAGTCTGCAAGACCTCCATCGGGCAACCATTATTGGTCAACGCACTTTTGGTAAAGGACTAGTGCAGAATCTGAGACCTATTGCTTACGACGGGCATCTGAAAGTGACGACGAGTAAGTATTACTTACCTTCTGGTCGTTGTATCCAAGCCATTGATTATAACGAGGTGCATAAGGGTAAGAAAGTGGAGCGAGATACGGCAGGTGGTATCTTGCCCGATATTGTACTGAATGATTCGATGAAGTTAGATATCACTTATGCGCTTTATACAAAGAACATGCTCTTTGATTATTCGGTCGTTTATCGCCGTGAGCACGATAGTGTGGCTAGGCCATTGGATTTTACACTGAGCGACGAGGATATAGAGGTTTTTTGCCAGTATCTGGATAAGCGGCAGTTTACCTATGAGACGGAGACGAGTAAGTACTTTAAGGAGATGATGGATATGGCGAAGAATGAGGATATTGATTCGACGACGTTAGCGGCTTTGGCTGCTTTGGAACCTGACCTCAAGCCTTCTTTCCGCGAAGCTATTGCACGCAATATCGATGAAGTAAAAGAGTTTTTGGGCGCAGAGATCATGGAGCGCTACTATTTCCAGAAAGGTCGTATCGCCTACTTGCTCCGCTTTGACGAGGAGTTGGAGCGTGCCCTTAAAGAGGTAGATAGATAGCCCGCTTTTCTTTAAACCATTCCGTAGGGAAGATAGAATAGAGTTCCGTCACTTCGGCATCATGACTGAAGGGACGGATCTCTGCATTAAGGTCACCACCTTTGAGCACGATTAGACCATTGGGTAACGCATTGTGCTGGTCGTGGGAGATATTCTTACGCACGAGTTTGACGAGGTCAGGTAGTGGCATGACGGCACGGGAGACGATGAATTGGAACTTGTTTTTCTCGTCCTCGACTCGTTCTTGGATGCAAGTGACGTTGGTCAGTCCAATCCGCTTCGCAATATCTTCTGCGACGCGTATCTTCTTACCAATAGAATCAATGAGTGTGAAGTTACATTCCGGAAAGAGTATCGCCAAGGGTATCCCGGGGAATCCGCCCCCGGTGCCCACATCGAGGATGGTGGTGCCAGGTTTGAAGTGCAGCACTTTGGCGATAGCGAGTGAGTGGAGTAGGTGATGTTCCTCGAGGTTATCTATATCTTTGCGAGAGATGAGGTTGATCTTTTCGTTCCACTCTGGATAAAGAACCTCAAGCGCAGCGAACTGCTGCGCCTGAAGTTCTGTCAGTTGAAAATATTGTTGGATCATCAATCCGCCATGTTTGTGAAGACGTTCTGTACATCTTCGTCCTCTTCGATCTTGTCGATGAGTTTCTGTACGGACTCGCGTTGCTCGTCGGTGAGAGCTTTGGTGTCGTTAGGAATACGTACAAACTCCATAGATTGGATCTCAAAACCGTTATCCTCGAGGTACTTCTGCATAGCGGAGTACTGGTCGAAGTCAGAGTAGATGACAATGGTCTTAGCACCTGTCTCTTCGTCTTCGTCTACGCCTAACTCCTCAACGCCGAAGTCGATGAGTTCGAGTTCGAGCTCGTCTAAATCGACGCCATCCTTCATCGTAATGGTGAAGCAAGCCTTGCGGTCGAAGAGGAATTGGAGGCAACCTTGTGTGCCGAGTGAACCACCATGCTTCGTGAAATACGAACGGATATTAGCGACGGTACGCATGTGATTGTCGGTAGCGGTCTCCACGAAGATAGCGATACCATAAGGACCATATCCTTCGTAGTTGATCTCCTTGTAGCCTTCGGACGATTTATCGGTAGCTTTCTTGATAGCGCGGTCGATGTTATCTTTCGGCATGTTCTCGCGCTTGCACTGTTGAATGAGTGTACGCAAGCGCGGGTTACAATCGGGATCGGTGCCGCCTTCGCGAGCAGCGATAGTGATTTCTTTACCCAGTTTAGTGAATGTACGGGCCATGTGACCCCAACGTTTTAGTTTAGTAGCTTTTCTGTATTCAAAAGCGCGTCCCATAATTATAAATATTTAAAAGTTAAATTGTTTAACGGTTGAATCGTTTATTTGTTGCATGATGGTATCGTTGGCTTGGATACTATCCAGATGCTCTTGGTAGAGTTCGGTATCGAGGTGCTCCATGATGCTTTCGTAGGTCACTTCTTCGAAAGTGATATTAAACTCAACGCGGCGGTTCGTCGCGCGACCGGCTTTGGTCTTATTGTCCGCAATTGGTTTCTCCATACCATAGCCCACTGCCGTCATGCGATCGGCGGGCACACCGGCTTGGACGAGGTATTTCATTACGCTCTCAGCACGCTGTTGACTCAGTTTCTTATTTTGTGCCTCTTTGCCGACGTTATCGGTATGTCCTTGTACCTCGATGATGTAGGTGGGGTTATCGATGAAGGTCTTCGCAATTTGATCCATCAGCGGATAGGATGTTTTCTTGATGATCGCTTTGCCGGTCTCAAACTGTATGCCTTGCATCGCTTTTTTGAGTAGGGTGCGTACTTCCTTTTGGATGACAGGGCAACCCTTGTTATATGCGGGACCTTTGACGGTCGGACATTCATCTTTCCAGTCGGGCACACCATCCTTATCGGTATCGAGTTCACAACCATATGGGTCAACATAACCGATGGCTTGTTTAGGTGTATTCGGGCATTTATCGCGCCAGTCGGGTACGCTATCGCCATCGCTATCGATCTCGCAACCGAGACTATCTACATAACCTTTGGCTAAGAGAGGAGTGTTGGGGCATTGATCTTTCCAATCGGGCACACCATCGCCGTCACTATCCAATTCGCAACCCACACTATCTACATAACCGATGGCTTCGGCTGGGGTGTTCGGGCATTGATCTTTCCAATCGGGCACACCATCGTTGTCGGAATCGTATGGACAACCGCGACCATCCACAAAACCGTAGGCTTCGGGACGGGTGTTGGGACAACTATCTTGATAATCAGGCACGCCATCGCCATCTTGGTCAAGGGCACATCCTAAGGCATCTACGGCTACGCCGCGAGGTGTGTTGGGCTGCATATCAATCTTGTCATAGACACCATCCTTGTCGGTATCTTTCTTCTTGTTGGTACCCCATACGAAACTGAAGCCGAGCACGCAGTTGATACCATTAGACTGATAGGGTATCTCATATTTGGCACCTTCTTTGGTCGTATATGTGGCATAATGGGTAGGGATATAGTCCATGGCGAGTGTGAGGTTGATACCGTCATACGGCATCAAACTTAGGCCGGCACCGAAGTTACTATATTTGCCGTTCTCCATGAGTGAGTAACTCAGAGCAAAGTTAAACCAGTTACATGGTCGAACAGCTCCACCGATAGTGAGCTCCGTATAGAGTGAGTTGTGGTAGAGTAGTGTACTGCTGAAGACGCCTATGCCCAACATGTTATTCACAAAGTTAGCGTCTATACCTACATTCAGTCGCATGTTTGTCATGCGGGTGAACGTCGTACCATCGGCGGTGGCGTGGATACTTCTACCAAAATTTTTTAAACCAGTGAGGACGTCTCTCCATAGGCTATCGCCCAAGAAACGATGGTTCTCGACGTAGTTTGAATAATCTAAATTTTCTAGTCCGTAGTAGGTGAGGGTATCTACATCGAGTTGATAGGTCTTACCTTTCCATACCATGAAACCTAAGTCTTTAATGGCTGCGGAAATCTGCACTTGTGGATGGGGCTTATAGGCAAAACCGAAATCGATAGCACCACCATAGCCTCTTGGGGTAAGATAATCCACGGTTTTAAGACCCTTGAACCAATCTTCTATGGGATGGTTCTTAAAGTAATCATAGTCTAATTGGTCAGGAAGAAGGTTGTATTGTACGGGACCCGCCATCACTAGTGCGCCCTGTCCACTAAGGTCGATGGCGTTCACATTACCGGTGATATCGCAATCTCCAAAGTCGGTATCTACGTAGACTTGACCTAACAAGAACTTCACTTTACCACCTATTGTCCATTTATCATTGAGGCGATGGGAGTAGCCGCCCACGAATTCCGTATAAGCAGTTACTGCCGATTTGACACCCTCTAAGTCGTAGCATACATCGGCTGTAGGATCGGTTTGGGTATTATATAATAAGTAGCGGTGGAAGGCATTGGTTGTTCTAACGACACCATCCAGGTGCTCGTTGACTCCGATGAAGATATAACCATTCTCCTTGTATCGAAAACCAAAGTTGACAATAGACAGGTCGATATCAAAATTGGTAATCATGGAGTTGCCAAGGGTGTTAATGAGTCTTTGTCTATCGCCGCCGTCTGGATTGAGGGCTAAGATCGTTTTGCCCGTGTTGGGATCGGTGTAAACGAGGTCGCTCAATGTTAACTTATTGTTCCCAGCGGTTAGAGAGACAAAACCTAGAGGTAAGAGGTTGATGTAGGCGTCACTAACCGGTTGGAAGGCTGGGTTGATGGTATGACGCATAGGAGCATTCTCTAAGAAGAATAGAGTTCCCACTTGTTCTGCACGTGCGGTTAAGCAGGTGAGTAACAAAGCAACGGCTATTATGGATTGAATCTTTTTCATTGTGAAGTCTGTTGCTTATGGGTCATTTATTGAGGTCGAACACCACGTCGGCGTTGGTCGTTATGCCCAATCCTAACTTGATGTTATTATAATCGGATATCTTCACGCGGTAGTTAGGATAGAGTTGATTGATTTCTTGGGCATCCGCGAAGAGTTCGATTTGAATAGACTTGATGGCTGCGAAGATGTCGAAGTGTTGCTTCTCCAGATATAAGATGTACATCGATTTACCGGGTTGAGAAACGACATATTCTCCTTCGTCCCAAACTAAGTCTGGATGCTCAAAATGGAGCGTATCTTCCGTACCGAAGCGTAGAGGATGAGAGGGATCTATGGGATCCATGATCATCTCACCCTTGGCGTCGTAGAATCGGAGCACGCCTTGCATGTCTAAAGGAATAGCATTATTTACCTCCATGACTAAGTAGCAGGTGGAGGTCTTCACCGTATCCACTTTCTTTACACTTGCTAAGAGGGAGTCTAAGGTGAGTTTACTGAGGTTCACACTATCGATGCGGAAATCGTATTGCAGTTCTACCCCTTTGTTGAATCGGAAGGGTAGATTGAAGTCGGCATCGATACGCACATAGGTGTTAGGCACGATACGTATCTGCGGAGTAGTAAGGGTGTCGAAGAACATCTCGAACTTATACCCCAACGAGTCTGGACGTATGGTAAAGAGGTTATCTATATGTCCATTCTTCCAGTTCTTATCAAAGAGCAGACGATAGCGCACCGAGTCACCGATGGCACTGTGGATAGGGTGCAAGTAACCGCGTTCGTATAGACCGGGGTGGGTGATCACTCCTTCTTTATTCCATAGGTAGTTCACCTCCCGCTGTGTCATGGCTTCGTCAAAAGTTGCATATTGGCGATTGGAGAGCGGTGCACCCTTGGTTTGGGAATAGATATAGGCGCCGTGCATGTTCATCGCTCCTGCTACTTGTGTGGTGACGAATAGGTTCACCTCCGGATCAGCGATAGGCAGTTTGGCTTTCTTGAAGTGCTTCCATATATCTAACTCATTGTAGAGATCAAAGTTACCTTCATCGTGCATTTTGTTAGATGGGTTGAAGTAACCCCAGATGGCGTCGTAGTTAATGAACTGCACGTTCATATTGTATTCGAAGGTGGCATTGCTGGGTACATAGATGTGAGTGCTCTTAGGTATCTTAACGTAGAACAGAATGTGGAAGAGTACCGAATCGGTCACGACAAACTTCGTCTCCGTACTCTGGTCGTGGTCTAAGAGATCAACGACGAATTTCTCTACGTGGATATCTACGGGCGTATTGTATTCAAAGTCTTCGTGCACAGTCGTGCTATCATATACGGTGATGAGATTGTTCTGGATATAGCGGAACTCATCACCTACCTTGATCTCGATATGTTGGATGTACTTGGGATCTAGGTTGAAGTGGCTGGTGGAGACGACGCTTTTGAATAGGGCTTTGCTAATCGAGGCACTATCTAAGCGTTCGTTCTGCAAGGAGTCGTTGATGTTTTTCAGATGCATGATGAAGGGGAAGTCTAATAGGATAGTCTTTCCGTTTCCAGTCACCGTGTCGTTATGCAACATCGAACCAGGAATCTTATCGTGTACATAACATTTCTTATGGGCACTGGATATCTTGCTCGCTAAGTCCAAATCGTGGTACTGCCGAGTCACATGTGCCGTGTCGCGGAAGTAGAGGATGCAGCTGGAATCATCGACAAAGAGGTTAGGTACTTGCGAATCGCCCACGAAGTCACCTATCTCTGCGGTCATCGAACCGATAGGGAATGCCACTTTCCACGCCACCTCGGCGTGGGTGTCGATATTGTTGAGATCTACATCGGCTTTGCACCCGCTCATCAGGGCGGTTGTCCATGCGATCAGTAGTATCCAGATGTATTTACTTTTCATAGCACACATAATTTCGCGCAAAGGTACGTAAAATTTTTGGATTATGCAAATAAATAGGGATTTATGTTGAAAATTGTATTATTTTATAAAAAATTAAGGCTTTTATTTGCAGGTATAAAATATTTTTTATACCTTTGCACCCAAATTGCGGAAATCCACGCGTGGGCTGTGGGCGGGAAGTGTCCCGAGTGACCTCTTTCCATAGATGGATTTTCGAGACATAAAACGGCACTTTTGTGTCGCAACGGCGTTTACTAACGCTTGTGATCGACTATTGAAACGTAGGAAATTTCAAGTCTTTTTCGAGAACAAGTAAGTGGTAGATGCTCACGGTGTATACAACCTTTTGTTGAACATGCGCGCGTGGGTTTCTAGTCACTTATCCGAAAAGACAGGTTTCCTACGACCTCAATAGCGGATAAGCAGAATCAGAAATCCGCGTTTTTTTGTGTCCTTATGCGAAATAGTAAATAAAACATTATAAACCAATTAAAACTTTAATGATGATGAAAACAAAAATTTTAAATCGACTCTTCGTGCTCGCCCTGGCACTTATGAGCGTTAGTAGTGTATGGGGCGCGATAGAAATTACTTTTACTGCTGGCACAGACAAAGGATCAACATCGGTAACTAAAGACAACGTGCAAATTACTTGTAGCAAGATGGATGGAACAACATATTATCAAACTTATAAATCAAGTTCCATTACTATTGAAACAACGAATAGTAGCAAGATTGTATCTATCGCATTTACAACAACTGGTGGCAATTATACAGCAAATAATTATACAATCACATCAGGTGGTGGAGATTTAAGTAATGAGGTATGGACAAATTCCTCTGGCTCTGCAAAGGTGGTCTTAAAAGCATCTACCAATCAAGTTAGAATGAAAAATATTGTGGTTACGATTGCTGGGACAACAGTTAAACATGGCGTTAATTGGTATGTAAATGGAGAAAAGACCAAAACTGATTCTGTTGCCGAAGGTGGCTCAATTACCTTGCCTACTAATCCATCTGCACCATCATCTTGTAGCAGTAAGTCTTTCTATGGTTGGACAGAAACGGCTTCATATTCTAGTGAGACAACAGCACCGACAATTATTACAAATCCCACGATGGGTACATCCGATATAAACTACTATGCTGTGTTTGCGGATCCATTCACAAGGTCTTCAATTAGTGATATAGAATCTGGGAACGCAGTCTTAATTGTGTATGAAAGTAGTAATTTGGCAATTAGCTCTACATCAACGGATGCTGGATATTTACACGGCTATGAAGTGACAATTCAGAATGATAAAATAGCATCTCCTTCTGCCATTGAAATATGGAAAATTAATAAAAGCGATACTAAATATACTCTTACTCAAGGTGGTAAATATTTTTATTGTAATAGCAGTGGTGACCTCTCTTGGAGTGAATCGTTAGATACTTGGTCTATCTCGGGGAATGCTACAAATGGGCATGTTTTGACAAGTACCAATGCAGCATCGTCATCATACCCTGTTCTAACAGCGTATAAAGACAATGATTTCGCTGGTGGAGCATCGGGAACCAGTTATTGTAAGTTCCAATTATTTGTATCTAAAAACTTCACAACCAGTTGCATGGCATGTACCGACCCAGATCCAATGACGATGGATGGTGAGTGTTTAACAAATGCGGATTATAGTTTGACAGAGAATTGCTTCACATCAGATAATACGAGTACGCCAGTCTTTATATGCACAAGTGACAATAAAACGTCTTGTACTATTAATGGTTCAACCTTCAACGCAAGTGCTGCTGGAACCTATACTATTAAGGCTACGCAAGTGGCAGATGGTACATATTGCGCCGTAGATGAATCATTTAATGTGGTCGTAACGGAGCCAACTTATAATGTAGTAGCAACTTCCAACAATACAGATTTAGGAACTGTGTCTATTGAAGGAATGGTGATAACTGCTTCGCCAAAATCATGTGTAGGATATGCTAATCCTGCGTATACTGTTTCTCCAAATGGAAAGGCAACTGTTGAACAAGATGGTAATACCTTTACTGTGACACCTACAACTAATTGCTCTATTCAAATTAACTTTGCAGAATTAACCAAAGATACGTATGTGGATCACTTGCAGGGTTACGATGATATTGTAAAATGTGGTTCTTACACTGCTCCGTCTTTAGATGACAAAACGGTCGTTACTACAGGAACAGATTGTAAGGAACTTCACTATCACTTTGCTGGTTGGGTAACGAGTACTATTTCGAAAGGTAGTGAAGATGTACCTACTGGTATGATCACGGCTGGTACTGCAATGACGGCAAGTGGTGCAACGTATATAGCAGTTTGGGCAAAGCAAAAATAGCAGTCTGGGCTAAAGCGCAATAGCCGTTGGCTTTTGTGTTAGTAGCAGTAGCGACGAGGTTGGTTTTTTATTTACGCGTTTGTAACCAATCTAAAATGTTGGTACTGCTACTTTTTTTGCACTTTTTTGCTTAAATATTTCGGACGCCGCCTTGCTTCGCAATTCCCCCGAAATAGGGCGGGGCGAAGACTAAATGCATAAAAAATAACTGTCGTCATTACCTGCCCTACCAAATGGCATCCTTATATGAGCAAGCTCCTAACGTGTGCCATTTATTATGTCAGAAGTTGAAAATCAACTTTTTTTTGCATTTTTTGCTCAAATATTTGCATATATCAAAAAATAGTAGTACCTTTGCACCCGATTTTATAAAGTCTGATTTTATAAAACGTACAAAGTTTATTAAATAGTATTTTAAAATATGGATAAGCAAATCTTAAAGCAAGTCATACTGGAGAACCAGGCGGAGATAGCAACCAAGCCGCTTTACAGGCGTTCATGTGACTTAGAAAACATGGGTTATGTGTTCGTAGGTGTACGTCGTGCGGGCAAGTCATATACTTTGTTTCAACGCATTCAACAGATGATAGAGGCGGGGCATCGTATAGAGGAAGTTCTATATATTAGTTTTGAAGATGAACGTTTGAATGGCTTTGAACAGGCAGATTTTCAACGACTAATGGAAGCCTACTCCGAATTATTCGATCATAAGCCAATGCTTTTCCTGGACGAAATACAAAATATCAATGGTTGGGAAAAGTTCGCTCGTCGTATGGCGGATGGTAAATATACCATTTATATCACTGGTAGCAATGCCAAGATGCTCAGTCGTGAGATTATGACCACATTAGGAGGACGCTTCTTGGAAAAAGATATATACCCATTTAGTTTGAACGAGGTGTTGGGGTATCGCCAAATTCCTTACAACCCACATAAACTCCTGACTACTCAAGGGAGATCTAAGGCCATAAAAGCTTACGATGAATATGTGAATTGGGGAGGACTTCCTGAATCCATTGATCAAGTCAGCAAGCGAGATTATTTGAGCAGTACGTATCAAAAAATCTATTTAGGCGACATTGCTACTCGCAATCAGATCAACAATATCACAGCTTTGCGACTTATGATTAAGAAAGTGGCTGAAAGTGTATGCCAACCTATTTCGTATAATCGTTTAGCCAATATCGTTTCCACTATTAGCGGCAAAGTGACGGTTCCTACTATCGTCAGTTACGTAAATTACTGCGAAGATGCATGGCTGCTACTGCGTCTAAGAAACATTGCGGTGGCATTGAGCGAAAAAGAAAGTATTTGCAAATACTATTTCGTGGACAATGGTATTTTGAACTTGTTCCTCATGGATGGTAAAACGGCACTTTTGGAAAATGTGGTTGCTATGCAATTGTTCCGTTTGTTTGGACATGATCGTGAAAATGATACCGTTTGGTTCTATAATAGCAATGGCCATGAGGTGGACTTTTATGTACCCGAGAAGAAGTGGGCGATACAGGTGTGCTATGCGATGGGAGATGAGGATACAGCCAAACGGGAGATAAGCGCGCTGACTAAACTCCCAAAGGTACTAGAATGTACTAGACGAACCATTTTTACTTACGATGAAGAACGCACCATCTCGGACGAATATGGCACTATAGAGGTCATCCCTACATGGAAGTGGCTATTAGAGAATTTGTAACACCAGTCCCTTGAGGTACTCACCTTCGGGGTGGTAGATGTTGATGGGATGGTCGGCGGGTTGGTGGAGTTGGTGCAGGATACGCACACGACGACCGGTGGCGGCTGCGGCGCTGAAGACTGCGAGACGGAACATGTCCTTGTCTATCGCCTGTGAGCAGGAGAACGTGAACAAGATACCGCCTGGACGAATCTGCTCGATCGCTTTCTGATTGAGGCGCTGATAACCTCGCAAGGCGTTCTTGATCGCATCCCGATGCTTGGCAAAAGCAGGCGGGTCAAGGATGATAAGGTCGTACTTGTCTTTTATATCCGCCATGAACTCAAACGCCTCCTTGGCAAACGCTTCGTGGTTAGTGGCATTGGGGAAATTGCGTGCCACGTTCTTACGCACTAATTCGACCGCTTTCTCGCTCACATCGACGGAGTGTACCATGTTTGCACCACCGCGCAAGGCATAGACGGAGAATCCGCCTGTGTAGCAGAACATATTGAGCACATCGCGCCCCTTGGCATACCGCTCCAAGAGTGCCCGGTTATCGCGCTGATCGACAAAGAACCCAGTCTTCTGTCCATTGAGCCAATCAATGCGAAAATCAAGCCCATTCTCCGTACTCCAATACTCTTGATTGGTGATTTGTGATTGATGATTGGTGATGGTTGATTGGACGAGCCATCCGACTTTGTCGGTAGTAGGTATATCTGCCTTGAAGGGCAATGTATCGTCGGACTTATAGTAGATATCGGTCACTTCGGGTACGGCTTTGAGAATAGCATCCGCAATTGTTTGCCGTACCAGATGCATACCGACCGAATGGGCTTGCACCACCGCCGTGTGGGCATAGATGTCCACCACTAAACCGGGCAAGTTGTCGCCCTCTCCGTGAACGAGACGGTAGGTATTGTTGGGTTGATGGTTGGCGGTGAGCCCTAAACTTTGGCGCAGAGAGTAGGCAGATTGGATGCGGTCTGGATAGAAGTTATCGGGCAAGCGATCCACACCGAACGCGAGCATCCGAACGGTAATAGAGCCAATCTGATAGTGGCCAACGCCTAACGCCTTATGCTGATGATCCGTCACCAAGACGGTTTCGCCTTCTTGCGGGGCGTCGTAGGGATAATCCTTATCTAAGACAATGCGTTCAATCGCACCCGAGAAAACCCACGGGTGAAAACGCAAGAGCGACTCTTCTTTATGTGGTTTGAGAATGATAGTGGTCATGATTTCGTTACTAGTTTCTTGATGTCAGACAGTTTATTGAGGGCATCGAGTGGCGTGAGGGTGTTAATATCCATGTTCGTTACCTCGTCGCGTATCTGTTCGAGTACGGGGTCATCGAGTTGGAAGAAACTGAGTTGCATCCCCTCTCGACTCTGCCCAATCTGCTGCATTCTCCCGTCGCCTTTCGCCTTCTCGCCATTCGCCTCCAACCCCTGTAATACCTGATTGGCGCGTTCGACAATAGACGCTGGCATACCTGCTAGTTTAGCCACATGAATACCGAAACTATGTTCGCTGCCGCCGCGGGCTAACTTACGTAGGAAAATGATCTTGCCATTGGCCTCGCGCACGGACACGTTATAATTACGGATACGCTCGAAGGTGGCTTCCATCTCATTGAGTTCGTGGTAGTGGGTGGCAAAAAGGGTCTTAGCATGTCCCTTGTTCTCGTGGATATATTCGACTATCGCCCATGCGATGGATATACCATCGTACGTACTTGTACCGCGCCCTAACTCGTCAAAGAGTACTAGACTGCGTTCGGAGAGATTATTCAATATCGATGCTGCCTCGTTCATCTCCACCATGAATGTCGATTCACCCATGGAGATATTATCACTTGCACCCACGCGGGTGAAGATCTTATCCACTATACCGATGGACGCACTATCTGCCGGTACGAAACTACCCATCTGTGCCATCAACACAATAAGCGCCGTTTGCCGTAGGAGCGCTGATTTACCTGCCATATTGGGACCCGTCAGGATGATGATCTGCTGCCCATTATTGTCCAATAGCACATCGTTCGCCACATACTCTTCGCCTATTGGTAACTGCTGCTCGATGACCGGATGACGCCCTTGACGAATATCGATGACGAGGCTATCATTAACCTCGGGGCAGACATACTTATGCATTGCCGCGGTGGTGGCAAAAGAGAGCAGACAGTCTAACTGTGCCAGCACGTTGGCATCCAACTGCATCTGAGGCACATACTGGCACATAGCTAGCATGAGTTCGGTATAGAGACGATTCTCGATGATGAGTATCTTATCTTCGGCGGAGACGATCTTCTCCTCATATTCTTTCAGTTCCTGGGTGATATAGCGTTCTGCCCCCACGAGCGTCTGCTTGCGAATCCACTCTTGTGGCACTTGATCCTTGTAGGTGTTGCGCACTTCTAGATAGTATCCAAACACGTTATTGAACCCTATCTTAAGACTTTGTATCCCGGTTGCTTCTATCTCGCGCTGCTGCAACCGCAGTAGGTACTCTCGGCCGTTGGATTGGATATCGCGTAACTCGTCTAACTCGCTGTCCACACCTCGTTGGAAGATGTTCGGTCTGCCCTGGGCAGCAGGTGGGTCTGGAACGACTTGCTGTAGGATACGGTCTCGAATAACTTCACAGGCATCGAGCTGATCACCGAGCATCTGCAAGTAATCATTATCTTGTGCATTCTCGCAGAGTTGTTTGATCGGAGAGATAGCGGTTAACGCTTGCCCTAACTGTACCACCTCTCGCGGACTGATACGGCCGGTGGATACTTTGCTCACGATACGCTCTAAGTCCTGAATAGTAGATAGCCGTTGCTTCAACTCCTCGCGGGCATCTGGGTAGCGGAAGAAATATTCGACTACCGATTGCCTATTGCGTATGGAGCGCACGTTCTTAAGCGGGAAAGCCAGCCACCGCCGCATGGTGCGACCGCCCATAGGAGTGAGTGTGTGGTCAAGTATATCGATGAGGGTGGTGCTTTCAGTAGTCTGCCCGCCTAATAGTTCGAGGTTACGCACTGTGAAGCGGTCGAGCCATACATATTTATCTTCCTCGATACGGCTCAGGTGCTGGATATGTCCCGTCTGCAAGTGTTGGGTCATATCTAAGTATTGCAAGATACCGCCGGCGGCGATGATACCGAGTGGCAGTTGGTCAAGACCAAAACCCTTGAGGTTAGCGGTCTCGAACTGCTTATTGAGTCGATCGTGTGCCGACTGGTCGGTCAGCATCCAATCCTCCAATTCGAAGGTGAAATATTTATTGCCAAACTGCGCCTCAAATGCCTCTTTCTTACCACGTAGGAAAAGCACTTCCTTCGGGGCGAAGTTGACGAGTAACTTGTCTATATAGTCTGACGAACCTTGTGCCACTAGGAACTCACCCGTCGATATATCCAAGAAACTGATACCTATCTCGCCCTTGCCGTAATGGAGCGCGGCGAGCCATGTGTTCTCTTTCTGGGTCAAGGTTGTATCGGAGTAACTGACACCCGGAGTGACGAGTTCCGTTACACCGCGCTTGACCAGTTTTTTTGTCAGTTTGGGATCCTCTAATTGGTCACATATGGCTACACGTAAACCTGCTCGCACGAGTTTGGGTAGGTACGTATCTAACGCATGGAAGGGGAAACCTGCCATATCAATGGCTGCCACCGAGGCAGTACCATTGGATCGATGGGTGAGGGTGATATTAAGGATCTTCGAGGCCTTGACTGCGTCCTCGCAATAGGTCTCGTAGAAGTCACCACATCGGAAGAGTAACATCGCATCCGGGTACTGTTCCTTGATGTCCCGGAACTGTTTCATCATTGGCGTTTCCATATCGTTGTCGTTGTCGTTATCGTTGTCGTTATTTCAAATCCACGCGGATGATAAAGTTAAACATTCGTCCTGTTAGGTAGTTAGGGCTTGCCCATTGGTAACCATTGCCGTCCGTCACCCAGAAATAGGAGTTGACGTTATGCCAGTCCACGATATTGAAAACCTCTAACTGCAATGCCCATTCTTTCACATGTTTGGCGCTCTCAGCCCGCATGAACTTGGCCGTCTTAGCATTGAATGCATACGTTATACCTACGTCGATACGCCGATACGGACTCATACGGAACGACTGTGCTTGTGAGTGGGGTGCACTAAATGGCAGACCGTCGTTCCAGATGAACTTGACATGGAAGAGCATCTGGGGTATCTTCGGTATATAGTCTTGGAAGAGCATGGAGAATGAGTAGCGTTGCTCTTGCGGCGAAGGCATCCAACCTAAGTCTGGACGATTATCCAGTTGCTGCTTCGCACTCATCAGTCCAAAACTGATCCACGAGTCGGCACCCGGCACTAATTCTCCATATAACTTCACATCGGCTCCTACTACATAGCCGTGGGCATCGTTCTCACCCGAGTAGCGCACTCGCACGTTGTCCACCGTGTAACTGATCATGCGGTCGATGTACTTGTAGTACGCCTCGGTGGTTAATTTGAAGGGACGACCAAAGCCGCGGAAATAGTAATCAAATCCTGCCACTACATGCACGGAACGCTGTGCCTTAATCTTATCGTTCAGTTGGATACGGGTTACCCCTTGTGCATCGGTCACCGTGTCACGCAGTTCCTTGTAGAACGGTGCTTGGTAGTATAAACCGGTTGCCAAACGGAATGAGAAATCGCGTTTCCATCCAGGAATAAACTCCACACTGGCACGAGGCGAAGCCAATACCTCGTTGGTGTATGACCACCAGTTGAGACGACCGCCGATAGTGAATAGTATCTTGCACTTATCCGTCTCCCATCGATGTTGGTTCTCTATATAGGCTTGCAATCGTCCCGAGCGCATGTAACTATCGCCGCGCATAGAATAGTACAGTTCCATCGCTTGCTCGTTATTGGGTTGCGAATACCCTGCTGAGTCACGCCATTCCCATTCGCTGATATGGTCGTTGATGAGTTCGAACTGTCCACTCAATCCCCAGATTAACTCGTTATTCTCGTGCACCCATTCGCCATGGTGACTGAGTGTTACTACGCCGGCTTCCAGTCGGTTGCGGGCATGTTGGTGAAAAAGGCCTGTGGCTAACGATTCTGTCGTGGTGTTATCCACTTGCCCGGTCTGTTGTCCGCTGGCTGAGGTGGATGCACCGCCACTGGATAGCACATACTCGGCGGTTATATCGAAGTTCTCACGCTCGTTAGTATAGAAGCCCGACAAATCAAAGCCGATGTTCACTTCCTTGCTCACATGTCCTTGTGCCGATAACGCCGCAAAAGCCGTGAGGAAACGATCCTTTTCCTGTCCTTCGTACCAAATGTTAAGGTTCTTGGCATTCTCCAATCCTCCAAAACTCTCGCTCAGCGAGTCCGGCTTGAACCCGTAGTCGTTCATACTCACATTCCCTAAGAATGACATGGTCCATGGCCTTTTCGCTTTCTCGCCTACTTGCCTTTTCGCCTTATTACCCACCTGCCATGTCACATACGTCTGATAATCCAAGAAATTAGGACTATAATTACCCGTCGTCGGCATCGCACCCAATAGATAAGACGAAGTCTTATACCGTATTCCATGCATTTGCGAATAGGTACTATCGCCGTGGCCGACATATACACTCGCGCCTAATAGACTGGCACTTAGACTACCTTCGAAGCGGTCGGGACGTTTGTACGATATATCGAGTACGCTGGACATCTTGTCGCCATATTGCGAACTAAAACCTCCTGCGGAGAACTGCACGTTCTGAGCCATCTCCGGATTGACGAAACTGAGTCCTTCCTGTTGACCGCTACGGATGAGCAACGGACGATGCACCTCGATGCCGTTCACATACACCTCGTTCTCGTCGAAAGTACCACCGCGCACATTATACTGACTACTGAGTTCATTGTTCTGATTAACACCTGCGAAGGTGATCAAGATACTCTCTATTGACCCGCCCGTCGCATCGGGCATGACGCGCGTGGTGGCGGCATCGATACGATCCATCGTGCCTTGGGTGTGCTTGATACCCCGTACCTCCACTTCTTCGAGCCATTGCGCATCGGTGGGCATCTGGGCATTGATGTTGAGCACTTCTTTGGCGTTACCAATTGGCATCTGCGTCGTCACGTAACCTACCATCGATATAACGAGTGTCAACGAGTCTTGCTCATCAATCATGAGGTCATAGTAACCATTCTTATTCGTCGTCGTGCCCTCCACGATACCATTCAGCCCTTGCACATAGACGTTGGCTAACTCAATGCCGTGATTGTCCGTGTCGGTGATATAGCCATACAATCGCACTGTCCGCGCGGATAGCGAAGAGGCTATCAGTAGGGCACATAATATATGGAGTAGGCGATGCATCATTTGCCGATACAGAATTTGCTGAATATATTGTTTAACACTTCTTGTGAGGTAATCTGACCCGTTATCTCACCGAGGGCATTGAGGCAGTCCTGCAAGTCCATACTGAGGAACTCCCCACTTACGCCGTCAGCTAATCCTTGCTGCACACGACCTATCGCCTCCAATGCCCGACATAGAGCCTCATAATGCCGTACCGACGATATCACCGTGCCTTCGGGATGAAGGTCTCCGGCGGCCTCAACGAGCATCTCACGCAACGCGGATACATCGCCGCTCTTGGCGGAGAGGGTGAGGGATAAACTAGACATTCTAGACGCGCTAGAACTTTCTACCAGATCCGCCTTGTTATAAACCTCGATGACGGTTTTGTCCGCGATGGTGAGCGGTTCGGTGGGTTGCGTGATATCTTGTACATGCAACACGATAGCCGCCCGCTCAATGGCTTGTTGGCTGCGGGCTATACCCATTGCCTCGATGCTATCTTTCGTCTCGCGTATGCCTGCCGTATCGATGATACGGAATAGCACACCGTTCAACACCAACGTATCTTCTATCGTGTCGCGGGTCGTGCCTGCGATGTCACTCACGATGGCACGATCGTCGCCTAATAGCGCGTTCAGTAATGTGGATTTGCCTGCATTGGTCGCACCCACGATGGCGACAGCCACACCGTTTTTGATCGCGTTACCGGTCTTAAACGATGTCACCAATCGGCTGATAGTCGTTTCTATCGTTTGCGCTAAGTCGCGTAATTCGCCGCGGTCGGCAAACTCCAACTCCTCGTGATCGGCAAAATCGAGCTCTAACTCAATGAGCGACGTAAACTGCAATAGTCGGTCGCGTAACGCACTCAACTCGGTCGATATGCCGCCCCGTAGTTGACTGAGCGCCAAATCTTTCTCTGCCTGTGTCTGTGCTTGTATCAGATCCGCCACGGCTTCTGCTTGGGTCAGATCCATCTTGCCGTTCAAGAACGCCCGCTGGGTGAATTCACCGCCTTTGGCTAAACGGCATCCTGCGTCCGTCAATCGACGCAGTAACTCCTGCTGGATATATAGACTGCCGTGGCAACTGATCTCCACCACATCCTCGCCTGTGAATGAGTGCGGAGCATGGTAGGTCGTGACCACCACGTCGTCTAAGTTGGCGATGGAACAATAGTGCACCTGCCGCGTGAGGGCGCGACCCGTCAGCCCTTCGGCTATGCCGATGGCAGCTTCCCCACTAACTCGTATGACGGCGATGCCGCCTATGCCGTAGGGCGTTGATATAGCTGCAATTGTATCCATTCTCCGTTTTGCTGTTGCTTTTTAATGGCTAATCCGACTGCCTTTGCTGCGGCTTCCAAAGCCGGTATATCCGCTGCATAGAATCCACTAAGCCACACTTCGCCGTCGGGCGCGAGGTAGCGGCTATAACTATCCATTTGTGCGAGTAGGATATTGCGATGAATATTACTCACAATAAGGTCATACCGACCGGCGGGTGGAGTATCGCCCAAACGTACATCCATTGTCACCCCATTGCGTTCCGCATTTTCTTGTGCGTTCGTCACACTATGTTCGTCTATGTCCACCGCTATCACCTGTTCTGCTCCGCGTTTCAGTGCCATGATACCTAATACCCCTGTGCCACAACCATTATCGAGCACTATGCTATGTGGCTTAAAATGGTGCGTCAATAGGCTATCTATCATCATGGCTGTCGTCTCGTGATAACCCGCGCCAAAGGCGCAATGGGGTACAATAGTCACGCCTAAGGGTAACTCCATAGCGGGATGTTCCGCTTCCCAAGTGGCGTTCCAGTTCTCGTCGGGACAGTCATCAATACCCACTAACTCCACACCTGCCGTCTCCGCCGCTACTTGTTCAATCGCTTGTCTATCCAACAGCGCTGTCTGTATATACGCATCCTCCCCATCGAAGCAGTCAAAACCCATATCTGCCAAGCGTTGTTCAAACACCGCCTGCTCCCACTCTTCCTTAAATCCGTATGTCCAATGTGCTACGCTATATTGCATTGTCAATCGTCAATCGTACACCACTTTCGTGAGGTAAAGTCCCTCTGCAGGCGCAGACTGCCCCGCTGCGCAGCGGTTATGGTCGGCAATCACGCGCCGAAAGTTCTCCACGCTCATCTTACCCCGTCCCACATCCATCAGCGTGCCCACGATTGCCCGTACCATGTTCCTTAAAAACCGATTAGCCGTTATCGTAAACACCGCCTCATGTTCTCCCAAGCGCTCCCAATGCGCCTCGGTGATGGTGCAGAAGGTGGTTTTGACATCCGTATGCACCTTGCAGAATGACGCAAAATCTTGTGTCCCTATCAAGGTCGCTGCGGCATCGTTCATGCGTTCATAATCCAATCCCGGCGCTACCTGTGCCGCCAGACCTCGTAGAAACGGGTTCTTCACCTCCGTGATATGATACTCGTACGTCCGTGCCGTCGCCGAGAAGCGGGCATGCATGTCATCTGCTACCGCATAGATATCTTGTATCGCAATCGATGCGGGAAGGAGACTATTCAGGTGGTCGGTTAACAATGCACCATGCACGATGGACTCGGTGTCAAAGTGTGCGACCATCTGCCGCGCATGAACACCGGCATCCGTTCGTCCTGCGAAAGTGAGGGCTATGGGTGTGCGAAGGATAGTGGCAAAAGCTGACTCCATCGTCTCCTGCACCGTGATTCCATTCGGTTGCGTCTGCGAACCGTGGAAATCAGTTCCTATGTACGAAAAAACCACGAAGTAACGCATCTATCTCTTTCGATAATCGTAATCGATATGCCAAACCCAATCCGCCACCGATCAGTACTACGGATCGCACGATACAGTCAAGCCAAATATGGTCTATGGGCATCCATTGTGTCCAAGCCCAGTTTATCGCAAACAGTCCCACTAACAGCATCAGCGTGTAGCCATGTTGGCGGTGGAAAGGTACGAGCCGCAAAGCCCAACTACTGATCGTCACGGCAAAGATATAGTACAGCACATCGCTGATAACTGTTGCCAAAGCCGCTCCATTCATACCATATAGCGGGATGAGGTAGTTGTTGAGCACAATAGCCGAGCCCGTCAATACCAACGAGTTGAGTAACGAGAACGCATAAAACCGCGAATAACCTAGTGCCGACACGTAGATACTAAGCGATGCCACAATGAGTTGTCCTATGCCTAATAACAATACTACATGCTTGGCACAAGCGAAGTCCTGTCCGTTCGGTAGTAAGTGGAAGATTAAATCGATATTGAACCATATCGTGAGAAAAATGAACCCACCAATGAGTAGCATGTTATTACTCGCTTGCGAGAGCAGGCGGCGGCAATTGAAGGTATCCGCATCCTTGATGGCTTGCGCTAATTCAGGTTGCGTGATCGCAGCCAGCGACCTAAACGGAATGGACACAATCACCGCTATGTAGGTCGCAATAGCGAATATACCCGTGAACTGCAAACCCATCTTCGCCGTGATGAAGAAACTCGATAATGTTGGTGCTAACACCGATGCCAATGCTGACAGGATAAGGAACCCTGTGTAGAACAGGTAACTGCGCACCGTATCACGATGGGCGCGAAGATATGCCCAGTCGGGACGAAGCGACACCTGTCCTAATGAGAAGAAGTAACCAGCATTCACCAACGCTGCCACCGCGTAACTGCCACATAGTGCAATCACGAAACCATCCAACGATAGCACGTGGAACGCGTAGAGTAGGTAACTAATGAGCAGGCAGACGCGTATCAGCACCTCGCGCACAAACTTAGGTACGACGATACGCTTCATCACCGAGGCACTCGTCTCAAATACCGCCTGGTAGAGCATGCAGAATGCAATCGGTACTACAAAATAGTAGTAGTCCACGAACATCGGCGATTTCTCGCCAAACCATGCCGACAAGGGGGTGAAGCACCCCCAATAGATGAGCGCAAAGATGGCAAAACCGAGGAACGGCACGACCATCATCCAGAAGAAGAATCCATGATGGTTCTCTTCATCGCGGAAGTATGGGAAGAAACGAACGATGGACGAAGAAGTGCCCAACTGTGCCAAACCTACAAACAGCGTCGCGGCATCAATCAGCACACGGGACAAACCAATCTCCTCCGTCGTGAGAAAACGTGTCAAGACGAAGAAGGTAGTAACAAAGCCTATCGCAACGCCTATATACGTCACGATAGTGCCTTTGATACTCTGTTTGGCTATAATGCCCATAATCCTATCTTCTTAATTCGCGCTGCAAAAGTACAACTTTTTTTTGATATATGCAAATATTTCCCGACTTTTTTCGGGATAATCCTTAGTGATCCTACTATAAAATCTGCAATTCTATGGATAAAAAAGCGGTTCGTAGGCGGTTCG
>DCID01000009.1:38848-111974 GCA_002315745.1 Bacteroidales bacterium UBA1735
TCGTACCATAGTGCTCCCCTGTTATTGGCCACCTTAGGGTACCCAGAGGACGCCTTACCCCCCTCCCTAGCCGCTGCGCTGTGGCGTGAAACATAGACCGTGAAGTGTCGTGAAAAGTCGTGAACTTCACGACTTTTCACGACTTCACACTCATACGATATTCTTGCGTTCTCTGCATGTAATATGCTGTATATCACTATACTTAACCCATTTGGTTGACTGGTCACCTATCGTTTCCACGGACGCCTCCAAACCGTCCATCAAACGTCCTTTACCCGTTCGCATAGCACTACCGCACCGCGGTGTGCCTCCTAGAACATCTATCCCTCCCCCTTCGAGGGGGAGTCGGTGGGGGTCTTGGGTCTTATTCCACCACCGCCCCTTGGGCATTGTAGTACACCCCATTCCGCTCGATGAGAAGAAAAATGGGTATTATAGTGTAAAATACTGATAATCAGCGATACTACCTTAGTGATTCGTTAGTGATACCTTAGTCCGTCTCGGCACATGCAAGGGCTTTGCAGATGCTTTCTCTAGAACAGCGTAGCGGTCTAGAAAATCTAGAATGTCTAGGCTTAGGATAACTAGGATAACTAGGATCCAAACCGTCCATCAAACGTCCTTCACCCGTTCGCATAGCACTACCGCACCGCGGTGTGCCTCCTAGAACATCTAGTGAGCGCAGCGTCCTAGGACTTCTAGGCTATCCTAGTCCTCTACTTCGTCCATTTCAGGGCGATACCATCGCCCGCTTTCCTATCTTTTATTCGAGTATAGGGTGAGCGCTTTCCCAATTAGCCGTAGTTACGCCGTTGTTAGATTGGTAGCAGAAAGGGCTGGTTTTTAGTTAGACATTATCTGAGTTGATGTTATCTAAATCCAACAAACTCCAGCCACTAATATCTGTGGTGTTTTCTATAGGTGTAGGGGAATAGTACCAGTTATTTGTATTCTCTTTCTTGATCAATAGTCCACCAATATACCTTACATTGCTATTCTCATTCCGTTGTTTTATGTACTCTAATAGCGCGTTATGTTTCTGTACGCCATTCTTGTCTGATCCTTCGGTTTTGGTATCAAAGAGCCCTATCGTTCCATCGGTTAATCGGAAGATATAATCCACATAAAAGCATCGAGGGTTACCATCTATGTCGGTATAAGGAATAGCAAAGTGCTGCTTACCATTATCGCCGTTCTTATACCACCAGTCTATGTTCATGTCATAATCCAATTTGTGACTGAATTGTTTTTCGGGATCATAAGCATTCTTCTGCTCAAAATAGGGCAACAAGTAGTGCCTGCGATAATCCTCTATGGCATGATACGTATCGGTATTAAAAGTCAGCGTATCAGGAATCTGCCACATCACTTGATGATAGGTATCTCCTATTACTTCTTCCGATTTGACTTTCAGTCGCGCCTTATATCTGTCTAATGCTTTATCGATGATATGGGCAAACTTATCTCTATTTTGATTATACAGGATTACACGGACGGCATCAAAATGATTAAGAAACCCTAAATACTGCTCTAACGAATATGCCAACGCACCTTTTAGTACGGGTATGGAATCGTATGGAGCAAATGCCGCAATGTGTTTCTTGCAGAAGCGAGTAAGCAGGTAGTCTAATTCATTGTTATTGACAGCCAATCGGGCACTTTCAACTATTTCTACGCGCCCAGTATCTGATGGCATCTCTATGTCTTTAGGAATCTCCACAAAAATACGCGTCACATCTGTTTGAACGCCTTTCGTCCTTGCTTTTTGCCGATTGTTGGTAAAGGCCGATGGCATCGTCTCCTCTGCTTTGTGCAGGAAGTTGTCAGTATGCTCAAAATCATAGGGGTCAAACAACTCTAAAGGCGAGAAATCAAAATAGTGTTGCATTTCCTCCATAAAAAGTTTGCGAAAATCGTAACCCAAGCGGTTACGTACTCGCGGATGCTCTTGATAAACGGACGGAAGTGCAAACCCAGGTAAATCCATTCGCTTTTGAGCATGTATGGTTGAAATATAGTTGGCTTCGTCTGCCTTGATATCAAAGTATTTCTGCGTCAAGTTGGTATAGACATATCCAACATTTAAGGATTCATTCGTATAGTGCCGTCGCTCTGGCATGCGGAGGACACGACCAACCACTTGTGTAGAGAATGTCATACTTTTCCACTCGCGGAAGACTAATAGCACAGCCGCACGTGGACAATCCCAACCTAAAGCGATGGCTTGTTTGAATATCAGCACCTCTGTCAGATTATCGTTGTCAGAAATATGCTGTTCGTTAAAGTCGTGGCGTTTGCTCAGCCAAATGCCCAATTTTCCGTTCTCTACCGATATACCTTTCTCTCGCAAGTGGTTTTCTATCACTTCCACCATCGTTTGCTCGATATTATCCAAGTCTTCCTTGCTGTCATTCGGTAATTGGATAAGCAGTAGTGGATTGACATTTGACCCTGCCTCTTTGTACATCTGCGACAAAGCCCTACGCCGATCAAGGGCTGTATCTAAAAGGCGCATATCTACTGTTTCGTTCTCTTGGTTGCTATTGGAAACGATATTGGGATTTAAGATAACCTGTTTCTTAATCATTTCTTCAGCAATAACATCTTCTCGTGCGACTGCTTCGAACGCATCTGGATTCGTGGTGTGAGGCGTGGCAGAAATACGCAATTCTACTTTAGGGTTGATACGCTGGATAAACAACTGGCTCTTCTCGGCATCTTTTCCTGCATAGTAATGCTCCTCGTCTATAATCATCACAATGGGGATATTGTTTTGGCGAGTGGCTGTCACCAATTGCCCGATATTGCGATTTTGCTCATTATCACGAATGATAACAGCATTATCTTTGTTCACACTTGCCCAGTTAAGAAAGAGCACATCACCACGATGCAGACCACTTTGGATGTCCACTTCATCAAAAGTCATGGGGTGCAAACTACGTGTTTCGCTGAAGTAGTTTTGCATACTTTGATAACTCTGTATGTGCAGTTTCTGCGGTGCCAGCCAAATGAAAGCCACCTCAGAATAGATACAGTCACCACCATCTACAATTTCAGCAGTCAGCTGTTCCAACAGGGCAGATGCCATCAGCGTCTTTCCCGAACCTGTGGGCGACTTAAACACTAACACCTTACGATTAGCCGAAGCATTCAGCAAATCAATCATGTCCGCTTTCAATTTGCGGAGAACGCGTTTTTGATATTCTTTTAAGGTTACCATATCTCTGTCTTTTTATAATCGTTAATTGTTGCATTATCCAAGGCATGTTGAATATCTTCCTGCATTGCCTTGTCTGGAGTGACGGGCTCTAATTCTTTCACTTTCTTTTGGGGCAATACGCGACGCATAGCATTGAGAATAGCATCGGGTATCGCACAAAGTTCTATTTTGTCTAAGACCTCACTAAAGTCGTCCGTATAAGGATATGCGCCATCGGCAAACACATATACCTTAATCTTTTCTCCCTCTGGCAGATTGGCTATAAATGTCACCAACTCGGGTATCAAATCGGGGTTGTATAAGATGATTAGTCGTTTCTCGTTGTTGGTAAAGAACCGCGCTTGTTTGTCCATACAAGGTTGTTCATTGTAGCAGTCTTCTTTGATACAGAGCATGTCTGTAGCCAAGTAAACAAGTTTTCTGCGGTTTTGTAAGGTATTCTCTCTGCCCACAAAGTCTGTTCTGTAGTAACGAAGGGTGTTAGCATGCAAGCCTTCGATATGCCTATTCCCTGTAGTTAAATATCCAACAATGACGCGTCTATTTCTCTCATACGTGATGTCTGATATGGTTTTATATCCCATCTTATATGCTGCTTCACACCATTTTTTTGCTTTTTCTTTGCCATCAATAATTTCCCAAGTTGTCTCTGGTGCTTGAACTAATATACATTGGCGAAAACCTTTGTCCTCAGCATTCATCTCCATAGTAGCATGAAGCGTCGTTCCCGATCCTGCAAAGAAATCTAAAATAACTGCATTTTTGTTTTCATATTTAAGATTAAGTAGATACTTTATCAATGCTAAAGGTTTAGGATTAGTAAAACTAGCTGCTCCCATAACTGCCTTATAATCATCCGTACCATTATCTGATGTACCAAAACGCTCAGCAGATAAAAAATTCATAGGTGCTTGCCCTACAACTTCTGATAAAAACACTTTTTTTCTAAATCCATCTTTCCCATGATGAATCATGTTTAATGCAAATAATTCATCTAATGTATCTTGCCCAACAAACCATTTTTTCGTCAACTCCGTACCATCAGGGAGTTTTAATGTTGATGGTTTGTTTGAATTTGAATCAGCCCATAAAGGAGAGGTTATCCATGGTCCTCTAGGATCATTATCTGGATTTTTATAAGCTTTAAGACCTTTGGCAGTCAAGCCATCTGGGGTAATAATTGCTTCATTGGCATAACATAGAATATATTCAATATTAGCAGATAAGCCCATAGATATTTCTCGCTCTTTATCTATAAGTTTATTGGAGGGTCTTACTTTTTTGTGCCAATGAAGTGTTCCAACAAATTTGCTTTCTCCAAATATTCCATCCGATAATACCTTTAGATTAGCATATTCGCGCTCGTCTATAGAAATAAATATAAAACCCGTAGAAGACAGTAGCCGTTTGGCAATATTCAGTCGCTTAGCCATAAACGACAGCCACTTGCTATGACGGTACTCGTCTTCGGAATCTACGTAAGCATCATTATACACAAAGTCCTTATTGCCCGTATTATATGGCGGATCAATATAGATAACATCAATCTTACCCTCATGCGTATAACTGAGGGCAGTTAGGGCTTCAAGGTTATCGCCCTCGATAAGAATATGATTGGGAGCTTCGGGATCTTTGGATAAAAGAGCTCGTTCTTTTACTTCGCGCAATACGGGTAATTCACTTCTGAGGCGTTCTTCTACATCTTCTACTTTTTCTTCCCAAACCAAGCCATACCGCTTACGTTCGTGCAGCAGTTCTAACAATTGTGACTTGGTCTCATTGTCTAATCCTTCTAATGAATTGATCCTTTGTGCTAATTCTTCTTTGTCAATTTTACTTGCCATAGATAGTTATGTTTGTGCACGGCTATCTACAACATTATTGGCATACACTATCCGACACGAAAAAAGGGCATGAGCACTTCTTATGGTCGTCAAAAGGTTGAAGCGTAGGATATCTCTGACCTCTCGCAAATATAAGATATATGCCCACACCCTGAGGTGTAAGGCATCAATCTATCTTCATATTTGCGATTGGCATTCCTACGTATTTACCAATACGTATAAGCCAACCATCATTGCTGTGGTATTTATCAGAGAAAATAAGTTTCCTACGCTTCATTTCTTGACGACCACAATGATAGTCTGATGCTATTTATTTTTTCCATTCCCGTTTTACACGCCCACTGCGATACGGGTGTCTCCGCTGTTTAACGTCGGTCGGCGACGCTCACTTTTTTATCGTTGTGCGAGGCAACTTATTCTTGAGTCTCAATTAGCAAGGGAATATGGTACATTATGCTTGAGCATATAGATATTCAGGCGCGAAACCAATCTCGTTATTCCAATCCACAGACCAAGGATCTAATTTGAAGGACTTAAAATATGCCAAATCCTTCAATTTAGTACATATACCTTCTTGGGCTAACGGCAAAAAATCGACGAGTTTAATCTTCCCATCATTAAATGTAAGCCGAAGAACATAGTCTTTGACATACTCCGCATTTACGACATATAGTAATTCTCCCTTCTTCATGTTATTGTAAAGGATCTATTTTCATTAACGACTCATGCCTTTCCAATCTATTCCAGTTTTCAATGAGTTCTTCCTGATGGCAATCTAACCAGTCATAAACCAACCGAAGCGCTCTACGAGGCAAACTCCCAGTAACAATACCATCTGTGATGGTAATTTCGGCTTTATATTCACCATATATGACATGGAAATGAGGTGGTTGATGCTCATTCATATACATATAGATGTCTATTCCATAAAAACTACTAATCTCTGGCATAATTATCAACTTTTACAATTGCGCCGCAAAATTACAACTTATTTTTGATATATGCAAACCTTGCGGCTATTTTTGTTGTTTTTTATAACAAGCTTTTATTTCTCAATACCGAGCAACTCTACCTCGAAGATAAGGGTGGAGTATGGAGGAATAGAACCAGCAGCTTGTGCGCCGTAGCCCAACTCCTGAGGGATATAGAAGCGGAACTTACTGCCTACTGGCATCAGTTGCACACCTTCCGTCCAACCCTTGATGACTTGGTTCAAACCAAAGACGATAGGCTCGCCACGATCTACACTGCTGTCAAATACCGTACCATCAATGAGTGTACCATGATAGTGCACTTTGACACGGCTCTCAGCCGTTGGACGAGCACCTCTACCCATGCGCAACACCTCGTATTGTAAGCCGCTTTCGGTTACTTGGACGCCATCTTTGAGTTTGTTCTCCTCTAAGAACTGCTCGCCTTGCTCCTTTACGTTGCCGTATTTGAGGGTATTAAGGGTGTTCTGGATGTACTCACCAGCACTCTGTGCGTCAAATTGGTTGAATACGCCATATAGGCCATTCACAAAACCTTGCTTGATAAGTTCGAAGTCGGTAGATAGGCTGGCTTCGCCAATCAGACCTTGCGCCTCTTGCTCGCGGATGCTGCGACCAATCTGCTCACCCATGTTCACAATCTGTGGGTTGATGTAGTTCTTTTTCAGCGCTTGATTGAGGTTGTCGATCAACTCATCCACCATCGTGTTGTCGCTGTCGTTATTGAGGATATACATTTTGATTTCGCCACCATTGACTAAACCAAACGCATAGTTCAGACTGTCCACTTTGTTCTTAAGGCGAATAGCGTTCACTTTCTTACCACACTTAGCGCGAACAACCTTGCCGGCTTTGGTGATGGTGTCTAAGGTCGATAATTGGTACTGGGTCTGGAAGAACATACGTGCATACTCGACATCCATGATGGTTGTGTCCTCGTAGATACCATTGACCAAACCTTGGAAGAAAATCTTCTCATTCAGCGTCCAAGCGCTGTTCTCTGCCAAACCAGTCTTTTCCGATAACTTAACGGCATTACCGATGTTACGACCAATCATAGCGGCATCACTGGGCTGCTCTTCGATCTCATAACCACGTACCAAGGCGTCGATGAACTCTGCAATAGCTTCGTCGCTACTGTCGTTCTGCATTTGGTACATCTTTAGATTAGCTCCGTTAACCAAACCTAAGGCATAGTTCATGGAGTCGTTCATGTCTGTCAATACAGCATCCTTAGCGCTGTACGTGTTCCCGCAGGAAAGCATTGCTAATGCAGCAATGACTAAAATACTTAGTTTTTTCATACTAATTAAAAGTTTGAAAATTTGAAAATTTGAAAATTATTTATTCTATTCCGAGAAGTTCGACGGTGAAGATTAGCGCTGCGTATGGAGGAATACTGCCTCCTGCGCCTTGTGCGCCATATCCGAGTTCGTAAGGGATATACAACTTATACTTACTACCAACCGACATCAACTGCAAGCCTTCTGTCCAACCTTTGATCACTTGGTTGAGGCCAAACGTGATGCTCTCGCCGCGTTTGTAACTACTGTCGAACACGGTACCATCAATCAGCGTCCCTTCGTAGTGCACACGTACGGTGTCGGTGGCTTTGGGTTTTTGACCAAGGGTGGATTCAATCACTTCGTACTGCAAACCGCTTGCCGTTGTCTTCACTTCCGCACGCTTCGCGTTCTCAGCGAGGAATTTTTCACCGGCTGCTTTCGCTTCGGTCGAAGCTTTGAGCACAAAATCCATACCTTCCTGGAACTCCTTCATATTGAGTTCCTTCTCTCCGTACTGCATCAGATATTGTGCTACGGATGTTCCTAATTGGAAACTTAAACTGTTCATATTATTTACGATTTACGAATGTACAATGTACGATTTATTTACGATTTAGTAAGGGAAGCGAAGCGGGCGAGGTACTTGCCAATGATGTCGAATTCGATATTCACCTCGGTGCCCACTTGGATATACTGGAAGTTTGTCACCTCGTGGGTGTACGGGATGATGCACACGCTCACGTAGCCTTTATCACCTTGCACATCGGGCTCACATACGGTTAGGCTCACACCGTTGATGGCTACACTACCTTTATCGACGCAAAAGTACCCACGCGCAATCATCTCTTTGGACGAATCGTACTCGAACCGGTAGTACCAACTACCCTCCGTCTCGTGCACATCGATGCATACCGCTTTCTGATCCACATGCCCTTGCACGATATGTCCGTCCAACAACTTATCCATCGTCATCGCCCGCTCTACATTGACCCAATCTCCTACCTTCAAACTATCGAGGTTAGTCAGACGCAGCGTCTCCTGCATCGCCGTCACTGTATAGAGGTCTCCCTCGTTCTTGACTACTGTCAAACACACGCCGTTATGCGCAATCGACTGGTCTATACCCATCGTCGCAGGGTATGGGTTACGTAGCGTAAAATGCTTATTGGTCTGCTCGGTCTCAATACGTACGACCTGAGCCATGGCTTCTACTATTCCTGAGAACATAGTTATACAAATTCAAAAAACGCGGCAAAAGTACAAAATTTTTTTTGATTATGCAAATTCTGCCACTAACTTTTTCTACTTTTAGAACCTTTTAGAACTTTTTCTGCCTTTTTTCTTGCATTTATGCAAAAAAAAGTATACCTTTGCAGCCGATTTTGGAATAATATGGCACAAAAGAAATATTGGAATACGGAGATTACCCCGAAGGATCGCCTCCTGGCGATAGACTGGAAAGAGGTTTGGCGTTACCGCGACCTATTCTGGCTTTTCGTGTTGCGTAACTTCCGCGTAGCGTATAAGCAGACGGTTTTGGGACCCTTGTGGTTTATTATTACGCCCGTTTTGTCGGTGATTGTCTATGTGGCTGTCTTTGGTGGTGTGGCGAATATCCCGACGGATGGTGTACCCCCTGCACTCTTCTGGTTGTTAGGTATATCGATTTGGGGTTATTTTGCTTCGTGCCTGACCGCTACTTCGAACTCGTTTGTGACCAACTCCGATATCTTCGGTAAGGTCTATTTCCCGCGTATCATCATGCCGCTCGTGGCAGTGACGACGAATATGCTCAGTCTGCTTATTCAGTTGGGTATCTTCGCCGTGTTCTATATCTATTATGCGCTGACGGGCGCGACCTTAGCCGTGACGTGGCATATCGTCCTCTTCCCGGTGCTCATCATCGTTCTTGCCTTAATGGCGGTGGGCTTTGGTATGGCGATCTCATCGATGACCACGAAGTACCGCGACTTGCAGATTATCTTCTCGCATCTCGTCAACTTCTGGATGTACCTCACGCCCGTCATCTACCCGCTCTCGATGGTGAAGAAGAATGCGACGCTGATGTTTATCATGCAGCTCAACCCGGTGACACCTATCTTGGAGGCTATTAAGTTCTCGCTTCTGGGGGTAGGCACCGTCTCCTGGACGTGGTTAGGGTATAGTGTGCTCATGATGGTTATCATGATGACCATCGGTCTCGCGATGTTTAATAAGGTGCAAAAGTCCTTCATGGATACGGTCTAAATGACTAAATATGCCAATAACCAAATAAATTGTAAATGGTAAATGATAAAATGGTAAATAATAATTATTGGTCAACGGTGATTGAGCCCAGGGATAAGTTCTTGGACTTGGATTTAAAGGCTGTATGGCAGAAGAAATATCTCCTTTGGCTCTTTATCAAGCGGGATATAGTTGTGCAGTTTAAGCAGACCATCTTCGGTATGGGATGGTACTTCATTTCGCCGCTTATTTCGACCGCTATCTATATCATCATTTTTAGCCGCGTGGCAGGTATCCCTACCGATGGTATTCCTCAGCCGCTCTTCTACCTATCGGGCGTGTGCTTGTGGAACTATTTCTCCTCGTGTCTTACCAAGACTTCGACCACTTTTGCGACCAATTCTAACCTCTTTGGTAAAGTCTATTTCCCGCGTTTAGTGGCGCCTATGTCATTCATTGTCTCGCAGCTCTTCCACTTCTCTATCCAGATGATGCTCTTTGTCGTCGTCTATATTGGATACGCATGCTATGGCGTCAATGTCCATCCGAATATCTACCTCCTTCTGTTCCCGCTGGTGATCCTTGGTTTGGGTGGCTTGGCATTAGGTATAGGACTGATTGTGACCTCGATGACGACTAAATACAAGGATTTTGTCAATTTCTTCCCGACCTTAGTCTCACTCTGGATGTATGCAACGCCGGTTGTTTTCCCGTTGTCTTATGTGGAGAATCCGACACTTAAAGTGCTGATGACGGCTAATCCCGTCACCCCGTTGATAGAAGCTTTTAAGTTCGGAGCATTTGGAGAGGGCACGTTCACATGGCTGTCGTTTGGTTACAGTTTTCTGTGCATGTTCGTGCTGATGTTCATCGGTATGATCATGTATAACCGCAAGCAGAAGCGCTTTATTGACACCATTTAGCTAACGCTTTATTTTCTTTCTCGGTCATGACCGCTTTGGTCTCAGGCGTCTTATCTGCCTGACCGGTTAAGTGTAGCACCCCGTGTATGAGAATGCGGCGCAGTTCTTCGTCGAAGCTGACGCCTACCTGTTCGGCATTGGTTCGCACCGTGTCGAGCGATATGTATATATCCCCATTGAGTCGCGATGGGGTGGTGTAGTCGAAGGTGATGATGTCGGTATAGTAGTCGTGCCCGAGGAACTGCTTATTCACTTCCAGTATCCGTGCATCGTCGCAGAAGATATAGTGTATCTCACCTACGGCAAAGCCGTATCCCGCAGCTACTCGTGTGATCCAACTCCTCACTTTCGCCTCCTCAATAGGTGGCATCTCTACTTTTTCGTTGATAAAAGTAATCATAATCTATCCATATATCGCCCATCCGGCTACTCCTGCGAGCACAATGAGTACGATGGGATGACTGATGATATCCGTCACGCGATGGCGCTTCACTTCCGCGCTGATTGTGGCTAATAGTGCGACCACAAAGATCACCCAACTCCTCCAGTCAATGAACGACTCGGGCGTGCATAGACTGATGGCGGCGTGAGCCACCAGTAGCACGATCAGTATCCGTATCACTCGCATCGTCACTACGAACGCAGGGTGTTGTGCCCAGCGGTCGCGTACACGCATATATATTATACATAAGGTGAGCATAATGACCAGACTCGGTATGATGATCGCTGCCGAAGCGAACAGACTGCCCCATATCGATCCCGTCACATGATAACCCACATAAGTGGCACAGTTGAGCCCTACTGGACCCGGCGTGATTTGGCTGATGGCTACCATATCGACGAACTCAGCCGAACTGATCCATCCGTGGCTCGTTACTTCCTGCTCGATGAGCGCGATGATACTTAGTCCCCCGCCAAAACCGAGGCACCCGATCTTTAGAAACGATATGAAGAGTTGCCAATACATTATACTTTTCTTGCGAGGTGTACGACGGTGCCGGCGATGATGGCTACCACGGCGGGGCGGATACCCTTAAAGACGGCTTCGATGGTCGGTATGGTCTTGAATCCACTTAGGTAGATGGCTATGAGTAGGATGATCACGATAGACGGCAGTGCTGCGCCCAGTACGGCAGCTCCGATGCAGGCGGCTGTGAATAGCCATCGCCAACGTCTGGATAACTCTATGGTGGTGCTATGGGCTACGCCCCAGCCTACGAAGATAGCCGTATTGACTGCTATCAATCCCGGTGCTGCTTGGGCTAAAGCCAGCATGTTCATGAACTCTTTATCCTCCATCCAGTGCCGTTTATCTACGATCTCACGCTGCACATAGGCGAGCATCACATACCCGCCTCCGATGGTGAAGGTACCTATCCTTAGATAGGTTAGAAAGAGTTGCCAGATTATTTTAGTCATTCGAAGCTAGCTGGTGCTTGATGAACTTAGCCATCAGGTTGATAGCCGCATTATTGTGTCCACCTTGCGGGATGATGATGTCCGCATAGCGTTTGCAGGGCTCAATGAACTGCTCATGCATGGGCTTGAGTACGCGCACGTAGCGCTCCATAACGGACTCGATGGTACGTCCACGCTCGACGATATCGCGCTTAATGACGCGGATGAGTCGGTCGTCGCCATCGGCATCCACGAATACTTTCAGATCCATTTGATCACGCAGGTTGGTGTCTATCAGCGCCATGATCCCTTCGACGATGATGATCTCTTTGGGATCGATATGTATCGTCTGTGGTTGACGGGTGCAGGAGATATAGTCATATATCGGTTGTTCTACACTCTTGCCTTCTTTGAGGTTTTGGATGTGTTGCTCCAGCAATGTCCAATCGAACGCATCGGGGTGGTCGAAGTTGATCTTCTGCCGTTCCTCCATAGGAACGTCGGATGAATCTTTGTAATACGAATCTTGAGGAATAACGACGACTTCGCCTTTAGGGAGTCGTTCTATCAGTTTTTTAACCACTGTCGTTTTACCCGAGCCAGTGCCGCCCGCAATACCGATAATAAACATAAGGAGTTTTTTTTTCTTACGGGCTGCAAAGGTAATGAAATTTTTTCATATCTGCAAATAAATTTGCAAAAAAGTGAAATTTTATATCACCACGATGTAAAAACACTTACAGCCGCTTAGTCTGATATTCGATAGGTGTACAGCCATGTATAGCCGCAAAGGCGCGATAAAAAGTGGAGCGGTAGTTATATCCCACCGTTTGTCCAATGGACCCTACATCCATCTTGCCCTCTTCCAAGAGCGCGGTCGCTTTGGCGATACGCAGTCCGTTGATATAGTCGTAGAAAGTGAGTCCCGTAGTCTCTTTTAGTCGTAAGGTGAATAGGGTGTGCCCCATATTCATTTGACGCGCCAACTCATCGCGTGTCAAGTCGGACTTAGTGAATAGCTCTTTCTCCTCACACACCCGCCGTAACCGCTCCATAAATGCCGCATTCACCTCACTATTAAGGTTATCGTTAAGGTTATCGTTAAGGTTATCGTTAAGGTTGTCGTTAAGGTTGTCGTTAAGGTTATTGTTAAGGTTGTCGTTAAGGTTGTCGTCTTCCCCCTCCTGCACAACGACCATCCGATAGATATGCACGTAGATATAGTTCCATATTGCGAAGGCAATGACATCGTAGATGATCGCTGCATACGGGTTCATGCTGGTGGCGTAGAGCGCATAGTTGATCATGAGGAAGCCCAAGAGGATAGGTGCTATCAGTATCATCCACCGAATAGAGCGACCTTCCAAGGTGGAGAACTTATCTCGTATTTCATCCTCGTGGCGTTTGCCAAAGATGATGACATAGATGATCATGGCGAGGATATAGATAGCCACTAGGATGGATACCACGATTAAGAACCAGCGTTGCTGCACGATCACGCCCGCTGTGCAACACACGACGAAAGGTAGGATGTTCGCCCATATACGTGTCTGTGTGATGGGTTGGGGCGTGACCAGTATCACCATCACGATGGCGCCTATTGGGATAGCGAGCATATCGAAGTAGATGTAGTAGAAATCCAAGTTACTATCCAAGCACGAGCGCACCACAAAAGCAAAGAGGAATGCTATCGAGAGTGCCGCTGCCAATCCGCCCGTCCACCAGCGTAAGGGGGTCGCTTCATGTTGCTCATACTCCTTACGTTCAACGAGGGTACGTCCCAAAAGGAACACCACCGCCCATGCTATCTGTGTCATGAACAGTATGCCTGTCAGTAGGCTAAATAAATAATCTGAATCTAATAGTCGCATGCTCAAAAATTCAAATCACGCTGCAAAGGTAATACTTTTTTGGGATAAAAACAAATCTTTTTCGTTTTTTTTAGCACTTTTAAATTCACACTTTTGGCGTGATTGCTACAAATCGGCTAAATTGCTACACCTTGCGGCGCGATTGCTACACCTATGGCGCGTATGCTACACTAGAAATTTGCACATATCAAAAAAGAGCAGTACTTTTGCAACGATTTTTTGAAAAATATATACAATTATGAGAAAGACATTATCAATCATTTTCGTTATGCTCCTGGCTTTGCCTATGAGCGCACAAGTTTCTCGCGAAGGAAACAAGTATTTCATCCATGGTCAACAGACCTCTAAAAAAGACTTCGCTACTTACATGCAAGACAAGGCAGAAACTAACCTTGCCACTCAGTTCAATCGCGGTTACAAGACAGCCGTTGCAGGTTGGAGCATCTTCGGTGTTGGCGCTGCTATTGATATCGCTGGAGCAGGATTACTGACCTATGGTGCTCTTAACGAGAAGGGCGATCTTGGAGATGGTGTGGTTGGTTTTTGGACAATGGGATTAGGAGCAGGCGTGACTGCTGTAGGTGCCATTTGCTTGGCTGTTGGTTATAGTAATATGCACAAATCTGCTGACCGCTATATCCAAGATCAATCTGCCCCACAACTCACCCTCACTCCCGCCTCCTCTGGCTTAGGATTAGCGTTGCATTTTTAACCATATTTTTTGCCCAATATTGCTCTTTTTGGCTTGATTGCTACAAAACGGCTTAATTGCTACACCCTGCGGCGCGATTGCTACACCTATGGCGCGTATGCTACACTAGAAATTTGCACATGTCAAAAAAAAGCAGTACTTTTGCAGCGAATTTTGAAAATAACTTATTTTTTTTGTTAAATTTTAAAGGTATGAAAAAGTATTTGATTCCAGAGACTACGTGTCTCTCTGTTAACGCGCAAACAATGATCTGCACAAGTAGTGATGCTCCTAAACGTCAAGGACAATTAGGAACGATGTCTGTAACTAATGGTGAATGGTAATTATGAAGAAACTTCTATTCTTTGCAGCCGCTATGCTATGTATGGTGGCGTGCAACAACAAAGACAACGCGTTCAACAACGAGCCCGAGAACATTGCCTTCCAAGCAGGGCAAGTAGTCACTATCTCCGCTTCTGCGAGCGACAATGCCAACAATGCCCCTATCCGCAAGATCAACGGTCAAAGGGAATCGGACAACATCACCTTCACATGGGAAGAAGGCGATAGCGTTCTCGTAAAAGTGGGCGAAGCAACCGCAGTCTTCCACGTGACCAATATCTCCGCCGATGGCAAATCGGCTGATTTCACAGGTACGATGCCCGCAGCAGGTACTAAATACAATGTACAGTTCCCTGTTCATCCGCTGCCATTAGAGACACAATACTACGCAGGCGTAAATGTCCTGCCCAAGAATGTGATGCCGTTTGAAGCCAAGAACTGCACCTTAGGTACAAAAGCAACGCTAAACGCCACCAAAGCCGTACTGCAACTCAATATTTGGGACATGGGGTTAGAAATTGATACAGTTTCTGTGGCGATGGGAACAGATGGCGAAACATACGACATCTACTATGATTTGGTTCTCGAAAGCCCAGTTGAACTTACTATGGAAGCTCAACCATTCTTCCTCGTGGTAGAACCTGGTACGTATTATTTTAGTGTATCCTGGAAGAATGCATCTACCACTTATAGTGGAGGAACTACCTCATCTGCCAAAACCTTCACGGCAGGCGATTGCTTAAATATGGATCAATGCTGCCTCGCAGCAGGTACGCGTATCACCATGGCAGATGGAACAACCAAACTGATTGAGGATATCCAACTGGGCGACCTTGTACGCACCTTCGACCACGAAACAGGCGCTATCTCCTCTGCCCAGATATGCCTTGCATGGAAAGGTGAAACCAAAGAGCGTTCGCTCAACCTCACTTTCGCCAGCAGCAAGAAAATCGCCATCATAGGTTCGCACGATCTCCTTTTAGAGAACACACGCAAGTACGTACGCGTGAACAGCGGCAATGTGGCTTCCTATGTCGGCAAGCGTTTCTACAATGCCGAGACGAGCACATGGGACGAACTCGTTAGTTATGATATGAGTAAAGACCTCGTGGACTACTACTGTATCTATTCGGCTAAGCATCTTAACTGCGTGGCAGAGGGTATGCTTACCTGCCCAGATGATGTAGACTTCTTCCTCAATATCTACGAGTTGGACACCCATCTTAAAGCCGATGCCGACCAATTGGCTGCCGATATTGCGCAATATGGGCTGTATGATATTGCTCAAAGATTTCCTGAGTACGCAGAATATAAAGAGCAAATGAATAATCTTGGCTTCCAATATATCTATATTGCTATGGGCAAAGGATTGGTTACCCGAGACGAACTGCTTGCTTTGTTAGCTACTAACTGGGATTAACCCGCTAAACTGGCTAAACAGCCCGAAGGGCACGCTAAACCTGCTATCCTATGCAAACGCTCAAAAAAGGAAAACTCAAGTTGGTGCTGGCAATAATAGTGTTGCTATTGGCGGTGGCGATTGCCTTCTATGTGTTACATGGTGCAGACGTTAACGTAGCCACTATCTGCCAAGCCATCCTATACGCCGAACTGCCGCTTGCAGTGGGAATTGTATTGCTCGTCTTTTCCATCCGAGATATTCAAGATGGGCAAAGAGCCAAACAACGAGAAGGAAAAAGGAAGCAATCATAGGTTTTCTCCAAATCAAAACACATGAACCAACGGGGTCACTTCATTACAGAGTGACCCTTGTTGTTTATTTTTTGCACTTTTTTGCGAATTTATCCCGAAAAAGTCGGAAAAAATTTGCGTATTTCAAAAATTTGTAGTACTTTTGCAGCGGAAATTCGTGGATTACCACAAAAAAACTCAATAGACTATGCTGTTTGAACGTAAATCGTATCTAAAGAAGTTAATCTCGGCTGAAGGCAATGGAATGATAAAGATCATCACGGGTATCCGTCGATGTGGTAAATCATTTTTGTTGTTTCATATCTTTCATAATTATCTCATTGAAAGAGGTGTAGCAGCGAATCATATCATCGAATTGGCGATGGATGATAACCACAACAAGAAGTTATTAGATCCTGACAAATTGTTAGACTACATTGATCATCACGTGGTCAATGATGGCAAAACGAATTATGTCATCATAGATGAAATTCAGCTGGTTGAGGACTTTGTCGGAGTGATGTTAAGCTTGCTGCACATGCCACATGTAGAAACATATGTTTCTGGTAGCAATAGCAAATTCTTAAGCAAGGATGTAGTGACTGAGTTTAGGGGACGTGGTTGGGAGATTCGTGTTCATCCACTTAGTTTTGCAGAATACTACGAAGGTATGGGCGGAGATCGAATGCAAGCGATGAGTGATTATTATACCTACGGAGGACTGCCGTACGTGGCACAACTGCAAACGGAACAAGAAAAAAAACAGTACCTGACTGATGTTTATACCACCATCTATTTGCGGGATATCATTGAGCGCAACCACCTAAAAAACGAAGTGGGGTTGACGACTATCATGCGTGTATTAGCTTCTGATATAGGCGCATCATTCAATGCCAAACGAATCGTCAATACCTTCCAATCTGCCGAACATGTATCCATTAGTGAGAATACTATTCGGAATTATTTAGTCTTATTACAAGATGCCTTTATTATCAGCGAAGCCATGCGATACAATATCAAAGGGCGCAAATATATCGGTTCAGAGAATAAATACTATTTTGAAGACTTAGGCATACGCAACGCCATTATAGGTTGGCGTCAAATAGAGGTCTCCCATTTGATGGAAAACATACTGTATAATGCACTGAAAATGCAAGGTTATTCGGTCGATGTGGGATTGGTGGAAATTTGGGAAAAGAATAAGGAAGGTAAGAATGTACGCAAGCAATTAGAGGTAGATTTTGTGATTAATAGAGCCGATGAACGTGTTTATATTCAGTCTGCATACATGTTGTACGATGATGAAAAATGGGCACAAGAGAAACGACCTCTAATGACTATCCCTGATGGCTTTAAGAAAGTGATTGTCACAGGAGAGTATCGTACTGGCAACTATAATGACGATGGTATATATATCATTGGCTGGTACAATTTTCTACTCCAAGCATCACTTTTTGATTAAACCCGCAAAACCAACTTTTGCACTTTTTGGCGTGATTGCTACAAAACGGCTTGATTGCTACACCTTGCGGCGCGATTGCTACACCTGCGGCGCGTATGCTACACCAGAAATTTGCATATATGAAATAAAAGCAGTACTTTTGCACTCGAAAACGAAAAATAGTTTTCTCATAAGTAAAATTTTTGGTTAATAAGACTATCCGTTTCATGGGGCAAAACCCATGGCGGATAGTTTGGGTAGACAACAATTAAACAATATAAATACAATAAGGTATGAAGGTTCGTGCAAGTCGAGTAAAAGCTTGCTTTTGCAACTCGACGCAGCCGAAGCTCCAAAAATCGAAGATTTTATGAAAAAGTATGTAAATCCAGAGACTAAGTGTCTCTCCGTTAATGCGCAGACCGTGATCTGCACAAGTGCTGAAGCTCCTCAACGTCAAGGACAATTAGGAACAATGACTGTAACAACTGGTGAATGGTAATTATGAAGAAACTTCTATTCTTCGCAGCCGCTATGCTATGCATGGTGGCTTGCAGCAATAGGGAGAATGAGCCGACGGCACCCGGTCGTCCCATCACCATCTCCGCCACCGTGCAAATACCGAGTGGTGAGAACGCACCTATTCGCAAGGTTGCGCCTAATGACCTCTCGGCATCTACTGTTTCCTTCCACTGGGAAGCGGGCGACAAGGTGATTATCAAGAATGCCACAGGTGATGCCACGTTCACTATCATTGATGACTCCATCAGTGCAGATGGCAAATCTGCCAAATTTACAGGTGATCCCCTCAGTGACATGAGCAGTTACGAAGTTTACTACGGGTACGCTTCCAAAGACACAAATGCCGTGCAAGAACTGCCTTATCTCAAGGATTCCATTTTCCGTCCTTTTATTAAAGGTACTGGTAATAGTACGGGCTTTACGCTCAATTCGTTCTTGCCTGTGCTGAAGATAAATATAGCAGGTCGTTTGATTAATCAAGCAACATTGGATTCCCTTGTCTATAAAATTGGAACCAAAAGAAATGTAGCCCAAAGCAAAGCCAAGATGACTATGCCTATTGGAACTGCTGTTCCTCAAAACGATCCAATGTCTATATATTTTCCTGTTCCACAAACGAACAATGGAGACTCCATATTTATTTATATTTATTATACTTCGACCTCTATTTATACAAAATCTCCTAAAATTCAAGGATCTCTGTTCAACCTAAGTGGACACATGAATAAAATTATCAATTTTAATGAAATTGCACTCGCAGCTTGTTTCGCCGCAGGAACACGCATCACGATGGCAGATGGTAGCACCAAAGCGATAGAGGATATTGTCAAAGGAGACCGCGTGCGCACGTTTGATCACGAAGCAGGTCAACTTTCCGAGGAAGCCGTTTGCTACGTGTTCGACAATGGTTTGGAAGCCAATCCTTTCACGCTCCATTTTGCCAGCGGAAAAACCTTGTCCATCGTGGATAAACATGACCTGCTCGTGGAGAGCAGCCGCAAGTACGTGGTGGTATCTCAGAGTAACGCATCTACTTTCGTCGGACAGCGTTTCTACAATGCCGATAAGGCACAGTGGGACGAACTGACATCAGTGACATACGGCACTACTCCTACTAAATATTACACCATCTACTCGGCTTATCACATCAACACCATTGCCAATGGTATGCTGACTTGTCCTGACGATATTGATTTTAACCTCAATATATACGAGATGGATGAGACGCTCAAAGCCGACCCAGCACAATTGGCAGCCGACAGGGCGCAATATGGTTACTTCACTTCGGCGGACTTCCCCGAGTTGACCAAAGACTTAGATGCTTTCGATGCCCTCAACCGCAATACGAAGATTGCCTTGGGCAAGGGTCTTGTCACATGGGAACGACTCATGCAGATATACGAGGATTATAAGTAAGTCCCTTACTTTGCCCTTGGGCAACTAAGTTGTAGCACGAAGCTCTGTACTCGAGATATCGAAGTATGGAGCTTCTTTTAGGTAATGAACCGTAGGAGAGGGAGAGTGAAAGTGAGAGGGAGAGGCGAGAGTGGTGTGGCGGGGATAGACAAAGATGCGGAAATGGGAGAGGATATAGTCGTGCTCACGCCATTGATCAAAGATAAGCCAGTTATCCTCACCCATGATGAGCGTGAACTCGTGCTCGGGATAAGCCTTCACTAACTCACGCAACGTATTGGCCGTATAAGTGGGGCGGGGGAGATGAAACTCAAAGTCGGAGGCCTTGATACTGTTCCCCATTACGGGGGAACCCACGGAGGGGGCTTGGAGAGCATCTCGAAGGGCTTGGAGGCGGGTCTGCTCGTCCGCTAAGATAGAGGCGTCCTTGAGCGGGTTGTTGGGAGTGACGAGCATCCATACCTCATCGAGGTCGGTGTGCTCAACCGTCCATTGCGCCAATCCGAGGTGACCAAAGTGCACGGGATTGAAACTGCCGCCGTAGATGCCTATCTTCATACGATCTGCGCCGTTGCCGCTACGATAGCATCCAACTGGGCGAAGGCCTGCTGGAGATCGTCGTTGACGATGATGTGGTCGAAATGGATGCGATCTTCCATCTCCTGTGCCGCTTTTGCTACACGCTTCTCAATCATCTCGGGCGAAGTGTCTCCACGATGAATAAGCCGCTCCCGTAAGCACTCAATAGAGGGCGGGCAGATAAAGATACTGGTAGCCTTATCGCCAAAGAGGCGCTCGAGGTTGATGCCACCCTTTACATCCACATCGAAGATGACATGATGCCCATTGCCCTCGATACGGGTAATCTCCGACTGGAGGGTACCATAATAGAGACCTTCATAGACCTGCTCGTACTCGATGAAAGCATTCTGACTAATACGCTGACGGAACTCGTCGGGGGTGATGAAATAGTACTCGCGACCATTCACTTCCTCGCCACGAGGAGCACGAGTAGTGCAGGACACACTTAGTTCGAAAGTATTAGGGAAAGTGGTCAGCAGGTGCTTGACCATCGTCGATTTGCCACTGCCCGAAGGCGCACAGAAGATATATATCATTTGTGATTTGAGATTTGTGATTTATAGGACGTTGAGGACTTGTTCTTTGATTTGCTCGAGGATGTCTTTCATCTTCACTACGATGATCTGCATCTCGGACTGATTGGACTTGCTACCCAGCGTGTTGATCTCACGCCCCATCTCCTGAGCAATAAAGCCCAGTTTCTTGCCAACACCTAATGGTTGCCCCTCTACGGGGAAACCTACGGAAGGGGCTTTCATGGTCTCCCTAAAATATTTGATATGATTGGTCAGTCTTACTTTCTCCTCGGTGATATCTAATTTCTCCAAGTAATAGATGAGTTCAGCCTCAAGGCGGTTCTGATCAATAGCCTGCTTAGTCTGCTCCGATAGTTGCTCTAAGTTAGCGAGCAAGTGCTGCTTAATATTCGCTACGCGGTTCTTCTCATAAGGTTCTACCTCGGCTAAGAGGGTCGCGATACCATCGAGTTTATCGGTGAACATTCGCTCCAACGATGCACCCTCTTGGGTACGGAAAGCGAGGAACTCCTGCAACGCCTTCTGCAAAGTCTCTTGCAATAAGGTCCATTCGTCATCCGAGATGGTGGTGTCTCCCGTATTAGTCCGGAAAACTTCGGGGATACGCATGATAGAGGCTACTAATGCATCGGAAGAGGGAATACCTAACTCGGACTGTAAGGCAGATAACTCCTTATAATAATACGCGAAGGCGGCATGATCGATGGGGGTATAGGTCTTGCTCTGCGTGGTGCCCTCCAGCGGCTGGGTGTAGATGGTCACATCCACCTTACCGCGCTCGAGTGGGGTAGTGAGTAAGGAACGAAGAACGGCTTCCTTATCGCGCAACATCGAACAAACCTTGAGAGTAAGGTCTAACTGCTTACTATTGAGCGAACGAATCTCAATAATAGTCTTGTGTTCGGCAAATTGGTACTCGGCTTTGCCGTAGCCGGTCATAGACAATATCATATTATTGAAAAGAAAAAGAGCAAGAGCCAAAGCTCTTGCTCAACCAATCAGTCGGGAAGACAGGATTCGAACCTGCGACCTCCTGCTCCCAAAGCAGGCATTCCACCGGGCTGAACTACTTCCCGTCCTCTCCGATTTCGAAACGCTTCGCTGGTTTCTCATCGGTACACTTTATTATCGGTGTTACAAGAGGGGCTTTAATGAAAAAGCGTGCAAAGGTAGTACTTTTTTTTCAATCCTCCAAATTTTTAGGCAAAATTTTGTCATTTAGGGTCACTTTTTTTGGATTTTGACAAAAAAGAGTATGTTTTTTTTGCATATATGGAATAAAAATAGTAATTTTGCGCGAAATTGTGAATACAAATTTTTTAATATAACAATTATGGCAAAACAAAATTTCAAAAAATCGGATGAGCAACTCGCCGAAGTGAACGAGGCATTATCCACCACGGGTCAATGGATTGAGGATAACTCGAACCTGCTGACATGGATCGTAACAATTATTGTAGTAGTTATTTTGGGCGTAATGGCTATCAATAACTATGTCGTTAAACCAAAAGCTGCTGAAGCATCGAATGAGAACGCTAAGGCTGCCGTCTATTTCCAACAGGGTGACTTTGAAAAGGCTCTCAATGGTGACGACGCAGAGTGCTTAGGTTTTGAGCAGATTGCGAACGATTATCGCCTCTATCAGGCTGGTAAGTTAGCTGCTCTGTATGCAGGTGTATGCTACTACAACCTGGGTGATAACGAGCAAGCATTGGTCTATCTGTCTCGTTTCTCCGCAGACGATAAGACGATCAATCCTGCTGCCAAACAGCTCCAAGGTGATGTATTGGTTGAGTTAGAGCAATACGAGAAGGCTGCTAAGGTCTTTATGGCTGCTGCTAAGTCGGGCAATAAGTTGATTGCTCCGATGAGCTTGAAGAAAGCAGGTCTTGTCTATATGGAGATTGGCAATAAGAAAGCGGCTCTCCGTGCGTTCGAGACTATTAAACGCGATTATCCTGCGTCTGTAGAGGCGAACGATATTGATAAGTATATTGAAGTAGCTCGCTAATTATGACTACCGATCTTTCGCAATATGATGCGAATAGTTTGCCTAGCGCTGACGTACTCAAACGCCAGCGCTATGCTATTATAGTCGCGGACTGGAACAGCGATATCACCTACGCCATGGCGCAAGGAGCTATGGATACATTGCTGCAACACGGCGTGCAGGAGAAGAATATCAAGATGGTGCATGTGCCCGGTACAGTCGAACTGACCTATGCTGCGGGACGACTTATTCCGCAGTTTGAAGGCAATGCTTTTGCCATGCGCTACGATGCGATCATCGTCATCGGATGCGTGATAAAGGGCGATACACCTCATTTTGACTATGTGTGTCAGAGCGTGACGCAAGGAGTGGCTATACTCAATGCGAAAGGTATAACCCCCGTTATCTTCTCCGTGCTGACGACGCTCGATAAACAGCAAGCACTCGACCGCGCCGGTGGACGACTGGGTAACAAAGGTGTCGAAGGAGCGGTAACCGCGATTCGTATGGCGAATTTGGGTTAGAGATGATGAAGGTCTATAAGTTTGGTGGGGCATCGGTAAAGGATGCGGCAGGGATAGAGAACCTGAAGTGTATCCTGTCCATGACGAAGGACAACCTGATGGTGGTTATATCCGCCATGGGGAAGACCACTAACGGCTTAGAGACCGTAGTCAATCAACTGTGGGAGCATAACAACCCTGCGGCACAGACCGCACTACAAACCATTCGGGACTATCACCAAACCATCATTCGTGACTTAGGACTGACCTTGTCCGCGAAAGAACTCTTCCCCGATACCATCTTACAGATGCCTGTAGGCACAAACTATGATCGCTTCTACGACCAGATAGTGAGTTTGGGCGAACTGGCTTCAACCCGCATTATTCATGCCTACCTCGTCGCCCAAGGAATGGACGCGGAGTGGCTAGACATGACGCATATCTTACGAACGGATAGTACTTTCCGCGAGGCGGGAGTAGATATCCCTGCCTCGCAAGAGGCGCTCAGCAGGAAGGTGGGGAAGAGTTTAGAGGACGCTTCGCTACGGGTTAGAGGTGAGAGATTGGTATATATCGCTCAGGGATTCATCGGCGGTACGGAAGATGGGCAGCGAACGACGTTAGGACGAGAAGGAAGTGACTACACGGCGGCGCTGGTGGCGAACATGCTGGACGCCGAGTCGGTAACGATATGGAAAGATGTGCCGGGTATACTCAATGCCGATCCACGACTCGTGGAGAACACGGTACTCATCGACGAACTGAGTTATATCGAAGCCGTCGAGTTGGCGTATAGCGGTGCGCAAGTGATTCACCCGAAGACGATTCGTCCACTCGAGAATAAGCGCATCCCGCTCTATGTGAAACCTTTTGGTGATCCCACTGCGGCGGGCTCCATCATCCATGCTACGGACAAAAAAATAGATGTGCCCGTCTATATATGGCGCAAGAATCAGTTGCTGATCACCCTTCGTGCTAAGGATTTCTCGTTCATGCTGGAAGAGAGCTTGAGTCACATCTTCGATATCATTCATCGGCATCGACTCAAAGTGTCGTTGATCCAATCTTCGGCGGTGACTATATCGGTATGTGTGGACAATACACGCTATGTGCAGGACGCTATGAACGAACTACAAAGCGCGTATCGAGTGACTTATAACGAAGGCTTGAACCTGCTGACTATTCGGGGTACTTCGCCCGATATACTGCGTCAAGAACAAGAAGGACGCGAGGTGCTGCTCACGCAACTCACACGTCGGACAGCGAGACTGGTGGTGAAGAGGTGAGAGGTTGCAGGTTGTAGGTTGCAGGTTGCAGGTTGCAGGTTACAGGTTGCAGGTTAGAGATTAAAGATAAATATGGATAATACAGTTAGTAATTATTTTAAGGCGGCGTACTGGAAGGAGTTAGGACTCTCGTTCTATCACGCGCTTGGGACATGGAAGTTCTGGAAAGAACTAGTCATGATGACAATCGGTATGATGTTTGGCGCAGCTGCCGTGTACTATTTCTTAATGCCCAGTCACCTGATCGTAGGTACGATATCGGGTCTGAGTATTGTGATCAATACCCTTATCGGTGGTAATGCGGACACCTTCTCGTACCTAGTGGTAGGTATCAATACGATCCTGCTACTCTTGGCATTCCTGCTGATCGGTAACGAGTTTGGCGCTAAGACGGTGTATACGGCACTGATTCTAGGCCCATTGGTACAGTTCTGGGCAAAAGTGTATCCGTACGAGCGCTTCACATGCGATATCATCGATGGTCAACTCGTACAAGTGCGCGACTCGGTGATGTCCGCCGGATTGGGCATGGGCGATGTGTTGTTTGACCTCATCTGCTTCGTGATACTGCTGAGCGTATGTCAGGCGTTCCTCTTCCGAATCAATGCATCCACCGGAGGATTGGATATATTGGCAAAGATTATCAATAAGTACCTGCACTTCGATATTGGTACATCGGTATCCATAGGCGGTGCGATGATATGCTGCACGGCATTCTTTATCAATGACTTCCGAATGGTGGTTATTGGTCTGATAGGTACATGGGTGAACGGATTGGTGGTGGACTACTTCACTGCATCCCTCAATAAACGCAAGCGGGTATGTATCATCTCCAAGGAGTATGAGAAGATACGGCAATATATCATCTCCGAATTGATACGCGGATGCTCCTTATATAAAGTGACCGGTGGCTATTCGGGCGAGGAGATGACCGAGATACAGACGCTACTGACACAGGACGAGTTCTCGTCCCTCATGGCGTTCGTAAGAGAGAATGATATCAAAGCCTTTATCACGGCAGGTAACTGCTCGGAAGTGTATGGACTATGGTTCCAACATAAAAAACACCATGGACATATAGAGATTGTCAATGAATAAATAGAAAAAATAGATATGAAACCTACATTATTTGTATTGGCTGCCGGAATGGGTAGCCGTTATGGAGGATTGAAACAGTTAGATGGTCTAGGCCCATCAGGTGAGACCATTATGGATTATTCCGTATTCGACGCATTACGTGCGGGGTTCGGAAAGATCGTGTTCGTTATTCGTAAGGATTTTGAAGATGATTTCCGTCAAGTAGTCTTAGCCAAATATCAAGATAAAGTACCTTGCGAAGTGTGCTTCCAATCATTGGATAAGTTACCAGCAGGTTTCACGCTCAATCCTGAGCGTACCAAACCATGGGGTACCAATCATGCCGTGCTGATGGGTAAGGATGTGATCCATGAGCCCTTCGCCGTCATCAATGCCGATGACTTCTATGGAAAAGACTCCTTCCAAGTATTGGCAGACTATCTGAAGAACTTAGACGGCAAGCAGGGAGACTGGTGCATGGTAGGATATCGTGTACAGAACACCCTTTCCGAACACGGGTCGGTGAGCCGTGGTGTATGCACCACCGATAAGGATGGCTTGTTGACCGATGTGGTAGAGCGCACTAAGATAGAAGCCAAAAATGGGAAGATCTACTTCACAGAGAATGACGTAGATACCGAACTGGCACTCAACACACCCGTGTCGATGAACATGTGGGGCTTCACGCCGGAGTACTTCGCTATGGCAGAGAAAGGATTCTCCGAGTTCCTCCAAGTGAACGGACAAGAACTGAAAAAAGAGTACTATATCCCCACGATGGTCAATGACGCTATTGTGGCTGGTCAGGCTACATGCCGCGTGCTCGATACGACGAGCAAATGGTTTGGCGTGACCTATGCAGAGGATCGTGAGATGGTCGTCAAGAAGATTCAGGAACTAGTTAATCAAGGTGTTTACCCCGCTAAACTCTTTTAATTATGGCAAGAATATTAGTAACAGGTGGAACAGGCTATATCGGTTCCCATACGGTGGTGGAACTGATGCAGCAAGGCTACGAGGTGATCATTGTAGATAACCTCTCCAACTCGAATATAGATGTACTGGATGGCATCGAAGCCATCGTGGGTAAGCGACCTACGTTTGAGAACATCGATTGTACCAACTATGTCGATATGGATCGTCTTTTCTCACGATACCAACCTATCGATGGCGTCATCCATTTTGCTGCCAGCAAAGCAGTGGGCGAGTCCGTGGAGAAACCGCTGATGTACTATCGTAATAATATCGGCTCGTTAGTGACACTATTGGAGTTGATGAAGACCTATCAGGTACCTAACATTGTGTTCTCGTCCTCGTGTACGGTCTATGGTCAACCCGATGCCCAACATCTGCCAGTCGATGAGTCGGCACCTATTCAGAAAGCACTGTCTCCATACGGTAACACGAAACAGGTCAATGAGGATATTATCCGCGATGCAGCGCATGCGGATGCTAATTTACATGCAACTATCCTGCGCTACTTCAATCCTATTGGTGCCCACCCATCGGCTATGATAGGCGAACTGCCCAATGGCGTACCTAATAACTTACTGCCTTTCGTCACACAGACGGCTGCAGGATTGAGACAAGAGTTGAAAGTCTTTGGCGACGATTATAATACACCCGACGGCTCGTGCATACGCGACTATATCTATGTGGTGGATCTAGCCAAAGCCCATGTCAAAGCGGTAGAGCGTATGCTCATCGTGCCCGAGCGTGAACAAGTAGAGACCTTTAACTTAGGTACAGGACGCGGTCTATCGGTACTCGAGATCGTACGGGACTTTATGGAAGCAACGGGCGTGAAGGTGCCCTATACGATAGTAGGTCGTCGCGAAGGCGATATCGAACAGGTGTGGGCTAATCCTAAGTATGCCAATGAAGTATTAGGATGGAAAGCTGATACACCGGTCAAAGAGGTGCTGCTGTCGGCATGGAAGTGGGAGAAGAGACTGAGGAATATAGTGTAGAGTTGAAGGAATGGAAGTACTTTACGAAGATAATCATATTATCGCGGTGAATAAGACCTGCAGCGAGATTGTGCAGGGTGACAAGACGGGCGATACACCACTCAGCGAGATGGTGAAGGCTTATATCAAAGAGGCCTATCATAAACCCGGTGATGTGTTTATCGGTGTGCCCCATCGATTAGACCGACCCACGAGTGGCGTGGTGCTCTTTGCTCGCACGAGCAAGGCGTTAGCACGACTCAATGCTATGTTCCAATCGCACGAACAGATTCGTAAGACCTATTGGGCGATTGTCCAAGGCCAACCCAAAGAGGCTGCAGGCAGATTGGAGAACTACCTCGTTCGTAACGAGAAAATGAATAAGTCATTCGTGGCTAAGTCCAACGATAAGGACGCGAAGTTGGCAGTATTGACGTACAAGACTTTGGCGAAGGGTGATCACTATACCTTGCTCGAAGTGAACTTAGAGACAGGGCGGCACCATCAGATACGATGCCAACTGGCAGCCATAGGTTGCCCGGTCAAAGGAGACCTCAAATATGGCGCCAAGCGATCCAATCCCGATGGCGGAATATGCTTACATGCTCGTGAGATAGCATTCGAACATCCCGTCAGTCACGAACCCATTGTGATCACAGCGCCTACACCCAATGATACGATTTGGAATAGTTTGATGCACGATGCATGATGCACGATGTACGATGCACGATGCACGATGTACAATGCACGATGCACGATGAATATTAACCTTTTAAATGTATGGAAGTATGAAGAAATGTATGGTAGCCTTAATGGCATTAATGATGACGTTCTCTGCGTATGCAGACAGTAAGAAAGCGATTGCACTGGCAGCTCTGCCTGAATCAGCACGAGAGATTATCTCTACTTATTTCGCTGATCAGAGTGTGTCTTATGTCACGATGGAGCAAGATTTCTTGGATGTGGATTTTGATGTGAAGATGCAGAATGGTGCTGAATTGGAGTTCGATAAGAAGGGATTACTCAAGTCCATTGATATGCAGAACCTGTCGGTACCTGCTCAGTTATTACCTGAACTGATCAAGCAGTATGTGGAAAAGAACTACCCACAAGCTAAGATTGTGAAGTATGCCATCGATGCACGCGATCAGGAGATCAAATTGGATAATGGCCTCGAACTGGTCTTTGATAAGGCAGGCCAATTCCTTAAAATAGATTGATATGCGTAAAAGTTTATTTGTACTGATTCTAGTAGGTGCTGTCGTGAGTGCGATGGCACAAGTGACCACTATTCCTACACCCGTGACGAAAGGCTATGCGGGTGAGATCACCATCATCTTTAACCCCAACGAGGGCAATAAGGGTATGGTGGGCGCTACTAGTTGCTATGCCCATACGGGACTCATTACGGAGAAAAGTACCTCCGACTCGGATTGGAAATATTGTGTCAATTCGAAGTGGCGTGATGCTTCTACGAAAACCAAGATGACCAAGGATAATGATGGTAACTGGCGTTTGACAATACCCAATATCAACACCTACTACGGCTGTCCTACGACGGAGGAAATCAAAAAAATGGCTTTCGTCTTCAACGATGGCGCCAGTGGTAATAAGGAAGGTAAAGCGGTGGGGGATAAAGATATCTACGTGGAAATAGTGGATGCCAGCAAGTTATCGTTGACGGTCAAGTGCTCCTCGAACCCTTACGCCAATGCGGGTGAGCCACTCACGTTCCAGTGCACCACCACCAAGACGGCGAACATCACGGTCAAACGCAATGATACGATCGTAGCTACCGAGACTTCCACCACCTCGTGGACATACACCGAAGTGATGCGCTTAGATACGGTTTCGTTCTCCATTACTGCCGAAGAGTTAGACCAATCGAATAGAGTAACTAAGTCCTACACGATCATGGGCTTGCCTGCTCCGGTCGAAGAAGCACGTCCTGCAGGTGTCGAAGTGGGTATCTATTATCCTACCAACTCTTCCGTGACACTCTGTACCTATGCAGCACACTGTGTGACCCCAGGCGATCGCTCGACTATCGAACATGATCAGAACGTTTTCCTCCTGGGTGAGGTAAACGGCTGGAAGATCAAACCCAAATACCAACTCAAACGCGATGGTAACTACTTCTGGATTACACTCACTAACCAGCCTGCAGGTGTGGAGCGTGCGTTCCAATATGCAGTTGTTCGTGGTGATGGCAAGATGGTGAACATTACGGACTTATATAGCGAAAAAGTCTTGCACCCCGATGATCAATATGAACCTAAGAAAGTGGATCCAAGCCTCAAGTCCTATCCAAAGGGTGCGGATGGTAGTTATGTGTCCATCTATAAGGCGGGCGAAAAATCATCCTATAACTGGTCAGAAGCCACTTTGAACTTCAAGCGTCCCGACAAGAACAACCTTATTATATATGAGGTGTGGACATACGACTATACACCAGATCGCAGTTTCGCCGGGTTAAAGAAACGTTTGGACTACATCCAGAACTTAGGTATCAACTGCTTGGAACTAATGCCTGTCACTGAGTTTGATGGTAACTATAACTGGGGCTATTCGCCCAACCACTATTTCGCGTTGGATAAAGCCTATGGTACACCCGATGACCTCAAGGACTTAGTGGATGCCTGTCACCAACGCGGTATAGCCGTCGTATTGGATATGGTATTTAACCACGCCACGGGCGGTAACCCGATGAATAAACTCTATCCCTATGGGGACGACTTGGCATATAACCCATGGTTCAATGTCGAACCTCCTCACAAAGATGAGGATGGAGGTAATACCTATTACGAGGACTGGAACCATGATTTTGCACCCACCAAAGATATGTTTAAGAAAGTGCTTAAGTACTGGCTCGAGGAGTATAAGATAGATGGTTACCGTATGGACTTGAGTCACGGCTTCTGCGGTGCGGACAAGACCACTCGTTATGCCAACCTTAAGGAGTATCAGGCGGTAGTGAATACCACTTCCCCCGGTGCGTACTTTATCCAAGAGTATTGGGGCGCTACCCCCGACAAGAGCGTCATTATCAACGATGGCATGATATGCTGGACAGGTAATGAACTGAATGAGAAATATGCGCAATGCGCGATGGGGTATAGTTCCAACTCTGAATTGTCGAAAGCCAATCGCGATGGGTACGTGGCATACAATGAGTCCCATGACGAGGAACGCAATTTCTATAAAGCGAAGGAGTATGGAGCAACCACCGCTATCAAAACGGATTCGTTGGTGCGACTTAGTCGTATCGCGGCAGTGATGGGTATGAACACGCTGCTCAATGGTTCGCACATGATCTACCAATATGGCGAGATTGGATATGACTGGAGCATTGACTATAATGGGCGTACCGGTATCAAACCACGTATTGAGAAACTGGGCTGGTTAGATAAAGGTCAACCTCGTATGCTGCAATTGCAGATCGTGTCCAAACTCATTCAATTGCGTACGCGTCTGCTGCCGAGTGTGTTCGCAGGTAATCCAACCAACCAATCGCTGTCGAACACGTTCGTGAAGACGGTGCAATGGGGAGGAGATGTGTTTGTAGCGGCTAATTTTGATCCGTCTTCGACGAAGACTACCACTTTACCTTCGGGTACATGGTACGATTATCTCAATGGCGCTACTAAAATGACTTCGTCAACGATCACCCTTAAGGCAGGTGAGATACGGGCTTTCACAGGCACGAAGATCGATGCACCGGTTATCCCGGATTCGTATGATTTATTGGCAGCAGGTATAGAAGAAATCTATGCCCAAGAATGGCCTACCAATGAGGCTGTTAAGATCCTACAAGATGGACAAATATACATCTTGAAGAACAATATCCTCTATGACCTGCTTGGTCACCGAGTTATGTCCAAATAGGAACTAGTCGCGATTGAAGATATCGCGCGTATATACTTTCGATCTCACGTCATCAAGGCTTGAATCATAACGATTAGCAATGATGGCGTGTGATTGTTTTTTGAACGCCTCTAAGTCGTTGACCACTTGACTTCCGAAGAAGAGCGTGCCATCGGGCAGGGTGGGCTCGTAGATGATGAGCGAAGCCCCCTTGGCTTTGATACGCTTCATGATACCCTGGATAGCCGACTGACGGAAATTATCCGAATTGGACTTCATCGTCAACCGATACACGCCAATCGTGCACTGTGCATCGTGCATCGTGCCTTGTACATCAAACTGGTTGTCCTCGGAGTAACTATACCAACCCGCCATCTGCAGTACGCGGTCTGCGATATAATCCTTACGGGTGCGGTTGGACTCTACGATGGCTTCGATGAGGTTCTCCGGCACATCCTGATAGTTAGCGAGCAACTGCTTCGTATCTTTCGGTAGGCAGTAACCTCCATAACCAAACGACGGATTATTATAGTGCGACCCAATACGCGGATCGAGGCAGACACCATTGATGATGTCCTGTGTGTTCAGTCCTTTCGAGTCTGCGTAAGTGTCCAGTTCGTTGAAGTAGGACACGCGTAGCGCGAGGTAGGTATTGGCGAAGAGCTTAACGGCTTCTGCCTCGGTAGTACCCATATAGAGGGTCGGTATGTCTTGTTTGATAGCCCCTTCTTGCAGGATGTGGGCAAACTGCTCCGCCGCCTGACGCAGACGGGCATCGGATTGGTCAAAACCAACGATGATACGGGAAGGGTAGAGGTTATCGTAGAGTGCCTTCGATTCACGCAAGAACTCCGGGGCAAAGATGATGTTATTAGAGTGCATCTTTGCGCGTACCTGCTCCGTATAACCGACAGGAATAGTGGACTTGATGACCATGATCGCGTTGGGGTTATACTGCATCACGGTCTCAATAACAGTCTCCACAGCAGAGGTATCGAAGAAGTTCTTCTGACTATCGTAGTTCGTAGGTGCTGCAATGACGACGAAGTCGGCATCTTGGTACGCGGTCTTAGCATCCAAAGTAGCCACTAGGTCTAAGTTCTTTTCTGCTAAGTACTGCTCGATATATTCGTCCTGTATAGGCGACTGACGCCGATTAAGCATCTCCACTTTCTCGGGAACGATATCCACAGCAGTGACATGATGATGCTGTGCCAATAAGGTCGCAATGGATAAACCCACGTATCCTGTTCCTGCAACGGCTATTTTCATAGTGATAAAAGATTAATTACTTTTCTTAGTAGCATTAACAATCAGTGTAGCCAACGAAGCGGCTACACTCGCCAAGGAAGCGGTTGCCGAAGCGATACCAACCCACTGTGTAGCGGTGATAGGCGCTTTCTCCGGCTTGGAAGGAACGATGATCTCGCAACCGGGCATGATGGAGGCTTTACTTGCCCTAGATACAGCTCCGTTGGCGTAGATGACATAGGTCTTGCTCTTACGGGCTAACTGGCTATAACCACCCGCTTGCTCGATATAGAACTTCGCTTTCTTGCCCTGTGTGAAAGTGACGGTATTGGGATAGAGCACTTCGCCAAGCACTTTGATGGTGGAGGTCATGGTGGGTACGATGATGATATCACCATCGCGAAGCACGAAGTCTTCCTTACCACCCGGATGGGCTAGGGCTGCGGCTAAGTTAATGGCCACGTAGTAGAAATCACCCATATCGAGTTTATTCTCGTTGACATACTCTTTGGAACTACCGGACTTATTGATCTTGAGCAGTTGTTCACGATGCAGTTTCTCTTCCTCGTCCATCTGACGCACGAGTTTAGCACCTTCTGCATACGCATATTTGGTCAATCCACCGGCTGCCTCGATTAACGAAGAGAGACGATCTTGCTTAGTCTTAAGCGCATACTGTCCATCAAAGACCACTTCGCCTCGAACCATCACGTTTTGTGCAGGGGCATAAGCGGGCGTAGTGCGAACATATACTTCGTCATTGGGTTCCAATACGAATGTGGAAGCCTCGTTATCATAAGCAATGGTGAAGAGCATCGTGTTCTTATCCGCTTCGGCAGTGGCTGCCGGATCAATGAGATGACGGATGATGTGGATCTTAGAGGTAGAAGCCTGGTCGGTCATACCTCCAGCACGCAAGATGAGGTTAGCCACGGTCTCTTTCTCGGCATAAGGATATGTGCCGGGCTCATAGACCTCACCATGAATAACGACCTCAAAGTGATCCAACTGACGCTGGCGACTAGGAATGAAGATACGATCTTCGTTATTGAGTTCCATATCTGCTGTCGCACCCGAAAGGATGTTTGCTACATTGATCTGGATAGCTTCGTAGGTACGGTCGGCTTTCATGCGATAGAGCACGGCTTGCTCAGGAACAGCCTGCTCGATGATACCTTGTGCTGTTTCCACCAACTGCTTGACCGTATGTAGGTTACCACTCAGTCCGTAGAACCCAGGACGGAACACGGCACCTTGTATCTCTAAGGTGTTTTGCGGACGGTCTAAGATGGCTTCTACCTCCAGAGTATCACCATCCATCATTCGGAACTGAGCAAACTGGGCATTGGCTACGGTATGGGTGGAAAAACCTTCGGTGGAGTTACGACGATAGACGCGTACAGCATCCGTATAGGCATCGCCCGTAAAACCGCCTGCATAATAGATGAGTTCATGGATAGTCTCGTTGGACAGTAACTCATAGTAGATGGGGCGTTTGACATTACCTTGTGCCTGTACCAGCACGGAATAAGTGCCCACTAACACCACATCACCATCCTCCAAACGGATATTGGTCTTGGTCGCACCATTCATGAGGTATTGGTATAAGTCAACGGTACTAATGAGATTACTATTACGATACACTTTGACAGCACGTAATGTACCTGTCTCCGTGATACCACCTGCCATATAGAGGGCGTAGAGTACATCGGCAAAAGCGGTCAATTGGTAACTGCCTGGGAAATATACTTCACCCATCACATTGACCGAGATGGAACGCGATTGACCAAGGGTCACCATCAACTGACTATTCTGATAGCGTGCGCCTAAGGTGGACTTGATCTTACGCGTAGCGGCTGCAATGGTCATACCACCAATATGCAATGGACCATAATCTTTGATCACAATGATGCCATCCGGGTTGATCTCCTCTTCAAAAGACTCTTGACTCGCACCATAGATATTGATGTTCACAATATCGCCTGAACCTAATACGTAGTTTTGAGGAGTAGCCACGTTCATCTGCGGCTCTATCTTAGCAAACGCCTGTGCAAAGATATCGTGACCAAAGATGGTTTTCGTTACGGTAGGTTGAATGATGGTCTCAGAGTGCATCGAATCGCGATCGATCGTCGTGTTGACACGTTGGTTAGTAGATGTAGCTTGCAAGGCGGCAACGACCGAGGTCGATTTGGTCGCCCCCACTTGACTGGCATATTCGCTCTGCAGTTTCTGCAACTGATCCATCGTGGCACCACTCTTGAGCAGTTCCTTAGCCACATTGGTGGCACTCATACCAGAGTCATATAACTCCACGGCCTTACTAACTACTTCTTCATCCGTCAAAGCGAAGATAGGGGTAGATATACCCTGTAACAGAATAACGACAAGGGCGCATCGAAGGACACGATGCACAAATAAATTAACTTGTTGGATAGTTCTCATATTCAAAAAAGTGTTTATAAAGTCATAATAAATCGCGCAAAGGTACACTTTTTTATTGACATACGCAAGCGCAAGCGCGAAAAAAGCGCAGATATTTGACTTTTTTAACTAAAATAGCCATTTTTTTCAGGGTAAAACTTGCATATAACAAAGAAAAGTAGTACTTTTGCATGCTAATTTAGGTATATTATACGCTAATGAAAAATTTCAAACTTTGGAATGTGGTCTGCGGTTGGATAGTGTTTACCATAGCTGCAGCTACGTATTTGATGACGATCGAGCCCACTGCTAGTTTTTGGGACTGTGGTGAGTTTATCGCGAGTGCACACAAGTTAGACGTAGGTCACCCACCTGGAGCACCATTCTTCATGATGATGGGACACTTCTTCTCGCTCTTTGCTAGTGACAATAGTCATGTGGCGATGTGCGTGAATGCAATGTCCGCGTTGGCAAGTGCGTTCTGTATCCTGTTCCTTTTCTGGACGATTACCGCACTCGGACGTAAGTTGGTTCAGCCCGATATGCTGAGCCGTGGCATTGCGTTGCTCGGCGCAGGTGCAGTCGGTGCATTGGCTTACACGTTCTCGGATACGTTCTGGTTCTCCGCGGTCGAAGGCGAAGTATATGCTTCGTCGTCACTCTTTACGGCAGTGGTGTTCTGGCTTATCCTCAAATGGGACGAACATGCGGACGAAGAAGGTTCGGATAAGTGGCTGATTCTTATCGCGTACTTGATGGGACTGAGTATAGGTGTGCACTTGCTGAACCTGCTGACTATTCCGGCTATTGTACTGGTTTATTACTTCCGCCGTTACGATTTCTCGTGGAAGGGTGTGATCAATGCCTTCCTCATCTCGTGCGTGATCTTAGTGGCTATCCTCTATGGTATCATCCCGGGTGTACCAACGATTATCGGTTGGTTTGAGTTGCTGTTTGTTAACGGATTAGGTTGCCCATTCAATACAGGTCTCGCTGTTTGCTTAGTTCTGATGGTGGCTGTACTGGTGTGGGGAATATGGTATTCGTACAAAAAACTTTCAACTATTGGAACGGATGGAACTTCTTCAACCAACAAGAACCTTTGGCGTTGGATCAATACAGGTGTGTTAATGGTATCCGTCATCTTGATCGGTTACTCGTCCTATGCGTGTCTGGTTATTCGTTCGAATGCCGATACACCGATGGATCAGAACTCGCCCGATAATGTATTCTCGCTTAAGTACTACTTGAACCGCGAGCAGTATGGCGATCGTCCTCTCTTCTATGGACAGACCTATAATGCACCTGTCAAACTGAAGATTCAGGGTAACATGTGTATCCCCGTGGAGAAAGTGGGACATGCGCAGTATGCACCGGCACCGAAAGTAGAAGGACAGAAAGATCGTTATGCCATCACGGGCTATAAGACTTCGTACGAGTATATGGATCAGTTTATGATGCTCTTCCCCCGTATGTACTCGGCACAAGGCAGCCACGTGTCTGCGTATAAGCAGTGGGCAAATGTCAAAGGTCGTCGTGTGCGCTACGACTATTGTGGTCAGCAGAAAACAGACTATTGCCCGACGTTCGGAGAGAACCTACGTTTCTTCTTCCGCTATCAAGTCAACTTCATGTACTGGCGTTACTTCATGTGGAACTTCTCGGGTCGTCAAAATGACTTGCAGTCCTATGGCGATTTGAGTAAGGGTAACTGGATTACCGGTATCCCATTTATCGATAATGCCATGTTAGGCGATCAGGATGCGTTGCCTACTGAGCTCAAGGAGAATAAAGGACATAATGTCTATTACATGTTACCATTGATTTTAGGTATCATCGGTATCATTTGGCAACTAAGTAAGAAACAGGGTGGGGGACAGAACTTCACCATCACCTTCCTGCTTTTCTTCTTGACAGGCTTGGCTATCGTTCTCTACCTCAACCAGACACCTTATCAGCCTCGTGAACGAGATTATGCGTATGCGGGTTCGTTCTATGCGTTCTGTATTTGGATTGGATTTGCGGTGCTCGCCATCTATGAGTGGCTAACGAAGAAGACGGATAATAAAGCCATTCATACGGCAGCGGCAGTGGTAGTCACTGTGGTGTGCCTGCTCGTCCCTGTGCAGATGGCTAGTCAAAACTGGGACGATCACGATCGTAGTCAACGATATAGTTGCCGTGATTTTGGTGCGAACTACCTCAAGTCCTGTGAGAAAGATGGTATCATCTTCTCCAACGGCGATAACGATACTTTCCCACTATGGTATAACCAAGAGGTTGAGGAGGTTGGTTCGGATCTGCGTGTATGCAACTTGTCGTACTTACAGACCGATTGGTATATCGCTCAAATGAAACGCCCATACTACGAGTCTTCGGCACTGCCTATCTCGTGGGAATATAAGGACTTTATGCCTGGTACCAACGAGGTGGTTTGGGTGGAGAATAAACTCAATGCACCGCTCGAAGTGGGCAAGGCATTTGATTTCTTGCGCTCCGACGATCCACGAACCAAACGCGATGGAGAGAACTATATTCCATCCAATCAACTCTATATCGAAGGTCTCAATGGTGAGCATATCAACATCAAATCGGCTCGTCGTTATACCCGCTCCGAGATGATGATCATGGAGATGCTTTCGCAGATATCTAAGTCGAATTGGGAGCGTCCTATCTACTTCGCTGTGACAGTAGGTAATGACTATTACCTCGGATTAGAGCCGTATTTCGAGTTGACCGGTTTGGCTTATCGGATCACCCCCATCCGCAGTAGCAATGGACAACCTCGTGTGAACACAGAGATCATGTACGATAACATGATGCATAAGTTCGCGTATGGTAATATGAATATCCCAGGTATCTATATCGACGAGAACCTGATGCGTATGTGCCGTACACACCGTATGATGTTCATGGAGTTGGCGGAAGCCCTCATTCGTGAAGGTAAACGCGACCAATGTCGCGAGGTCTTAGATTATGCGGAGCAGATGCTGCCGGGTTACAATGTACCATACGATTACACCTCGGCTTCGATGGCGTCGCTGTATTATATGTTAGGCACGGATGAGGATAAAACCAAAGCCAATGCTCTTCTGGACAATGTGGCGAACAACTGCTGCGAGTACCTGCAATGGGGTGCGCAACTGGATAAACGTCAACGAGCAGCGGCACAATCAACCCTTGGACATCAGTCTGCGGTACTTGGTTACACTTTGCAACTGCTGGAGCGTCATCATCAGGATGAACTATTAGATAAATATTATCCTATTTATTCACAATATGCAAGTAGATAAAATCCCCGTCCTACTGCTAACGGGTTATCTTGGCAGCGGTAAGACTACTCTTCTCAATCGTATCCTCGCTAATCAGGCGGGGATACGTTTTGCCGTCATCGTCAATGATATCGGCGAAGTGAATATCGATGCCTCCCTTATTCAAAAGGGTGGTGTCGTCAGTCAGAATGACGATAATCTCTTAGCTCTCACCAATGGCTGTATCTGCTGTACCCTCAAGATGGATCTGGTACAGCAACTGCACGACTTGTGTGTGGCGCGTCAGTTTGATTATATCGTCATCGAAGCAAGTGGTATATGTGAACCTGCGCCTATCGCGCAGACCATCTGTTCCTATCGTCAAATGGTACCATTCACCGAGGATCCTATCCCCGTGTTGGATAACATCATTACGGTGGTGGATGCGCTCCGTTTGTCCACCGAGTTTGCAGACTTGGATACGAAGATTAACCAACATTTCGAGGAAGGTACAGAGGATCTGGCATCCCTCGTCATCCAGCAGATAGAGTTTTGTAATCTCATCTTGCTCAACAAAGCGAGCGAGGTTCCTGCTGAGCAGTTGGAGAAAGTGCGTACGATCGTGCGGGCAATCCAACCCAAAGCAGAGATCATCGACTGCGACTACTGTGATGTACCTTTCGAGAAGATGTTAAATACGCGTCTCTTTAACTTTGACGAAGTAGCAGGTAGTGCTGCATGGATAGAAGGGGTCGAAGGCGATGTCGAAGAGGAGGAAGAAGGCGAAGCGCTTGAATATGGTATAGAGACGTTTGTTTACTATCGTCGCCGTCCGTTTAACTTATCGCTCTTTGACGATTTTGTGGCACGCCAGTGGCCTAAGTCGGTCATTCGCTGCAAAGGTATGTGCTATTTCTCCGACGAGTACGATATGTGCTATCTCTTTGAACAAGCCGGTAAACAACTCTCCGTCAAGCAATGTGGCGAGTTTTATGCTACTATGCCCAAGGACGAGTTAGACCATGCCTTAGCGACAGATCCTGTACTCCAACGCGATTGGGATGAACAGTATGGTGACCGTATGCAAAAACTCGTCTTTATCGGTCAACGAATGGATAAAGAGGCGATTACGGCAGCGTTAGACGCATGCTTGGATTAGAGAGAAAAAAGGTAATCGAGGGCTTCTAAGATCGTCCTTTCATTGACGACTTGACCAATCTGTGGAGACCCTGTTTTTGTCAATAGAGTGAATGTGATGCCTTCGGGTGTCACATTCTTTTTGTCGCTGCGCATCTTCTCAATGAGTGCGCCCATCTCTTTGCAATGGCATTGTGGTTTGCCGTAGTGCGCAATCATAATCGAAGTCAGTTGGGTCAACGGCTCGCGCGGACAGTCTAACTGCACGACGCTCAGATATAGTTCGGCAATCATGCCCCACACGACGGCATAACCATGAGGAATAGCACCTTGCGCCTGCTCCTCCAAGGCATGTCCAACTGTGTGCCCGAAATTAAGCACTTGACGCAGTCCGTTTTCGGTAGGGTCTTGCTCGACAATACCCTTCTTATATTGCACGCTCGCGCGTATGAGTGGCGCTATGTCCATCTCACGGTCGGGAGGTGTGAGTGGTTGTCCGCTTAGCAATTGTGTTTTGAGTATCTCACCATAACCCGACAACCATTGTTCATTGGGTAATGTGGTTAAAAATGCCGGCTCGATGATGGTATCTATGGGTTGGTGAAAAGCCCCCACACGGTTCTTTAAGCCAGCGAAGTTGACACCGGTCTTGCCACCAATAGACGCATCGACCATAGCAAGTAAGGTGGTGGGAATATTGATATAATCGATCCCGCGCACATAGGTCGCTGCCGCAAAACCGCCCATATCGGTCACACTGCCGCCTCCGATGTTAATCAGCAACGCATGGCGGGTGGCTTGATGGTCATTGAGGAAAGTCCATATCTGCTCTATGGTCTCCAAACCCTTATGCGCCTCGTCTCCTGCAATCCGCAAAGTGGGATAGGGTAATGCCCCTAACACCGCCTGAGCATCTACACACGCATCCTGCACCACAAAGATCTGTGTTGCCTCGTATCGTTGCAATATAGTAGCTAATTCACTCATTCACTCACTCACTCACTCACTCACTCCCCTCTCACCCTTTCCACATAATAAACCCACAGTAGGAACATGAACCCGTAGAATAGGTACTTAAAAATATAGGTATGCATCAACTCAAAGAGCTCGGGATGGTGCTCAATGATGAGTGTGATGCACACGATGCGAAAGATATTAAATCCATATAGCAGTACCATACACAATAGTGTATATAACAACTTTATTCCTAAGGCTTTATCTAAAAAACTACCAAAAGGGGTCTGACCCCAATTGGTAGTTTTTGGGGTAGCAAGCATGATGCATAGCCAGATAAAACATTGTTTGAAGGGTGTACAACCCCATACGATACGGGTGGCGCTACCGCTTTCAAAACGCAAGGTGTAGGTATTGACTAGATAGATGGTGTCGCGGAAAAGGGACACAATCCAATAGACCGCATTGGCGATGTTTTCTGCCATCCACGTGAAGGGAGCGGTAATGTCTAGTCCAAACCACGTGACCATCTCGCCCGCCTCGTCTCCTGAGACAGTATATTTCCAAAAGTAATTACTTACCAGCAACACCACCACAAAAAGGATGATGTCGCGATGGGCAAGCCACTTAGATTTGAGTTTTGGCGAAAGGTACTTCATCGATGGGACAAAAATCGGAATCTTGGTACTTAAAATAGCCCGCTTGGGCAATCATGGCGGCATTGTCTGTGGTGAACGAGAAAGGTGGAATAAACACCTCCCAATGGAAACGCTTGCCGTAGTCAATAAACGCATCACGCAGCCCACTATTCGCGCTCACGCCACCTGCCACCGCTACGCGGTTGATTTGCAAGTCTTGTGCCGCTTTCTTGAGCTGACGCATTAGCACATCAATGATCGTATATTGAAGGCTTGCACATAGGTCTTCTTTGAGGTGCGGAACGGCTTCCACTAACTGCTCCACGGTCTCTAATTGCTTGGCTTTCATTAGGTCGCGTATCGTATAGAGGAAGGAGGTCTTCAGCCCCGAAAAGGAGTAGTCATAGTTGGGAATATGAGGTTCGGCGAAAGCGAATGCTTTGGGATTGCCTTCATGAGCTAGTTTATCTATCCACGGACCGCCGGGGTAGGGCAGCCCTAACACTTTGGCACATTTATCGAACGCCTCTCCTGCTGCGTCATCAATTGTCTGCCCGATGATCTGCATGTCGTTGTATGCCTTAACGAGGACAATCTGGCTGTTGCCGCCACTCACGAGCAGGCAAAGGAACGGGAAAGCAGGGTGTTTGATTTCCACGCCTTGCAGTTTCGGGTTGGATGCGATATAGTCCGCACTAGGTTCAACAAAGTGCGCCATAATATGCCCCTGCAAGTGATTGACATCAATGAGTGGAATTCCCAATGATTGAGCCAAACCTTTGGCGAATGAGGTACCCACAAGCAGGCTGCCGAGCAATCCTGGCCCCCGCGTAAAGGCAATGGCAGAGAGATCTTCCTTAGCGATGCCTGCGTGTTTGATAGCCGTATCGACGACAGGGATGATGTTGAGCTGATGGGCGCGACTAGCGAGTTCGGGTACGACACCTCCAAACTCCTCGTGCACTTTCTGCGACGCTGTCACATTGCTCATCAGCAGTCCATCTCGAATGACCGCCGCCGACGTATCATCGCAACTTGACTCTATGGCCAAAATGGTTATAGGATTCATGATTTCTATTTCAGAATGAAAAACGCTGCAAAATTACAAAAAAATTTGCATATATCAAAAAAAAGTTGTAATTTTGCCCGATTTTTGTGGAATATTGTGTATATTTATTTTTTACTCATACGGATTGCGGCATTGTTTGGGCATCGTAAAGCCCAACTATTGGTGCGTGGCGAACGGGAAGCGATGGGTATCGTGAACGCTTGGCGACAGGCGATAGGCGATGCTCCTGTGCTGTGGTTTCATGCGGCATCGGTGGGTGAGTTTGAGCAAGCGCGACCCGTTATTGAACGCTTAAGGAAAGAACAACCGCAGTATAAGATCTTACTGACTTTCTTCTCACCTTCAGGTTACGAACTGCGCAAGAACTACGACCAAGTGGATGCAGTATGTTACTTGCCCTTTGCGACCCGGCGCAAGGCGAAGCAGTTCATGGATACGGTGCGCCCGAGTAAGGTGGTCTTTGTGAAGTATGAGTTCTGGCCTGCTTATCTATATACTTTGCAGGCGAAGCAGATATCGACTTATCTGATCTCAGCCATCTTCCGCCCGAAGCAATATTTCTTCCGCTGGTGGGGCAAGCCTTGGTTGCCGATGCTCCGCTGCTTTACCCAAATCTTTGTACAAGACGAGGCTTCGCGTCAGTTATTGGTGCAACATGGAGTGACGGCAGTAGAGGTGGCTGGCGATACCCGTTTTGATCGAGTAACCGCTATTGCGCAGCAGAAGAAAGAGTTGCATATTGTGGAGCGATTTGTAGCTCCGCCTATCGAGTTAATGGATGCACAGAAGGTGCTGGTGGCGGGCAGTACATGGCCTAAGGATGAGAAACTGATTGCGCGCTATATGCGTGAGCATGAGGATGTTAAACTGATTTTGGCACCGCATGAGATTAATAAGGAACATTTGGATTATATCTTCCAAATCTTTGAGGGGCGGTTCGTTCGCTATACAGAAGCAACACCGGTCAATATCTTACATACGCGGGTGCTACTCGTAGATACAATAGGTGTGCTATCTTCCTTGTATCGCTATGGTCAAGTAGCGTATGTGGGTGGCGGATTTGGCGTAGGTATACATAATACGATTGAGGCAGCAGTATATGGCATCCCTGTACTGTTTGGAACAAACTACCACGCTTTTCGAGAGGCAAAAGGACTGATAGATGCAGGTGCAGCCGTGAGTGTGCGTAACTATAAAGAGTTGACGGTTGCCTTAGACTCGACGTTCGAAACCCATGAACAGATGGGGCAAAAAGCCAAAGCATATGTCGAAAGCGAACTCGGCGCTACCGAGCATATTATGAAAGCAATATTTTAAACGATGAATATACAGAAACCTAACATTCCGAAAGGAACACGCGACTTTGGCGCCATAGAGATGGCTCGTCGCAATTATATCTTCTCCACCATCCGTTCAGTGTTTGCGCTGTATGGTTTTCAGCAGTTAGAGACACCCTCGATGGAACTTATATCCACACTGATGGGTAAGTATGGCGAGGAAGGGGACAAACTGCTTTTCCGTATTCAGAACTCGGGCGAGAAAGCGGCAGAAGCACCTGAGAAAGGACTGCGGTATGATTTGACCGTCCCATTTGCGCGTTATGTGGTGCAACATCGCGAAGAGATACAGTTTCCATTCCGTCGATACCAAATCCAACCTGTATGGCGTGCAGACCGTCCGCAGAAAGGGCGTTATCGCGAGTTCTATCAATGCGATGTGGATGTGATTGGTACATCGTCGTTGGTATCCGAGTTGGAGTTGATACAGATTGTAGAGGAGGTTTATCGCCGTTTCGGTATGCGTGTGTGTTTGCATATCAACAACCGCAAGGTCTTGGCGGGCATCGCCGAGGTCATTGGGGAACCCGATAAGATGATGGATATCACGGTGGCGATAGATAAGTTGGATAAGATTGGATTAGACAACGTGAACAAAGAACTGTCAGAGCGTGGCTTGAACGAAAAAGCGATTGCTAAACTGCAACCCATCTTGGCGCTCTCTGGCAGCAATGAAGATAAACTGAACACCATTGCCCAAGTCTTGGCAGGTAGCGAGACGGGTACAAAAGGTGTGGCTGAACTGCGTGAGATATTCGACCTATGCCGCACAGCGGAGGTGAAACTGAATATCGAATTAGACTTAACATTGGCTCGTGGATTAAACTACTATACAGGAGCAATCTTCGAGGTCAAAGCCCTCGATGTGCAGATGGGCAGTATTACGGGTGGTGGTCGTTACGATAACCTGACGGGAATCTTTGGTATGCCGGATGTAAGTGGAGTTGGCATATCGTTTGGTGCGGATCGTATCTACGATTGTCTGACCGAACTGAACCTCTATCCTGAGTCGATGATGGATAGCACTCAGGTGCTGTTCGTGACATTCGGCGAAGCGGAGTTGCGCTATGCGCTCTCGTGGGCAAAAGAACTTCGTACACAAGGTATCCGTGTGGAAGTTTATCCCGAACCCGCGAAGATGAAGAAACAGATGGGTTATGCGGACGCTAAACTCATTCCGTTCGTTGCTATTGTGGGTGGAAACGAGATGGAGTCCAATACCGTCATGCTCAAAGATATGGCTTCTGGCACGCAAGAGGCGTTGACAATAGAACAATTAGTCGCAACATTAAAGAAATGAATACAAGTACTGAATTTGATCAAGTAGCGGCATTGTGCCGTGATGTGTATGTGAAGAAAATGAAGGATTATGGTCCTTCGTGGCGTATCATGCGTCCGCAGACGGTGAATGACCAACTGTTCATTAAAGCCAAGCGTATCCGTGAGATAGAGATGACGGGTGTCAATTTGGTGGGCGAATCTGTGGAAGGAGAGTTGATGGCTATTGTTAATTATTCGATTATTGGACTCATTCAGTTAAGCGAGGGTTATGCTGACTCGGTGGATATGTCTGCTGCGCGTGCTACGGAACTCTACGACCAGTTCATGCAACAAGCCAAAGACTTGATGCTGCGCAAGAACCATGATTATGGCGAGGCTTGGCGCGATATGTTGGGTTCGAGTTTGACGGATATTATATTGACGAAGATCAACCGCAATAAGTCTATTTCGGCACACGATAACCAGACGCTTATTTCCGAAGGCTGCGATGGCAACTATTTCGATATGCTGAACTATGCGGTCTTTTATTTGATTAAATTAGTGATAGAAAAATGAAAAAAATAGTAGCACATATCTCCCGCACCATATTGGGACTGGTGTTTATCTTTTCCGGCATTGTCAAGGCGGTCGATCCACTGGGTACAACCTATAAGATTGAAGATTACTTGAAGGCTTTTGGAGGGTTCTTTACCGACTTGATGCCTTTGGCAGAGACGGCTGCAATCATCTTGATTGCCGTGGAGTTTCTCTTAGGTGTCTGCTTGCTGCTAAACGTGAAGACGGCATGGACAAGTGGAATAAGTCTGCTTTTCTATTGCGTGATGACACCACTTACCTTGTATATCGCTATCAATAACCCCGTTTCGGATTGTGGGTGCTTTGGGGATGCGTTGCTGCTTACTAACTGGCAGACGTTCTGGAAGAATATTGTGCTGCTATTGTTGGTTATCGTCCTCTTGCTAACTCGAAAATCCGTTCCGGCTACATGGACGGGCTGGATGGAAGGTGTGTGGGCACTAGTGGCTGCTGCGGCAGTTGGTGGATTCATGGTGTATAACCTGACACACTTGCCTATTTGGGATTTCCGTCCGTACAAAGTGGGGAATAATATCCCTGCATTGATGGAGTATCCCGAGGATGCCGAACCTGACCAATATGAAATCAAACTCATTTATGCCAAGGATGGGGTAGAGAAGGCATTTACATTAGCGGATTATCCGAAGGGCGACTCCTCGTGGACGTTTGTCGATCAGCAGTCGAAGTTGGTTAAAAAAGGTTACGAACCACCTATTCACGATTTTGAGATATTGAACATGGACTACGAGGATATCACGTACGATATCTTAGAGAGCGAGATGCCGGTGACGCTCGTAGTGATGTACGATTTGGCTAAGACGGACAAACGCCAACTGAATAAGGTGTCGCAACTGATGCGGGCGTGCCTCGAACGCGGAGAGTCGTTCTATATCCTTACAGGCTCGGGAGAGCAGACGATTAGTGAGTTCTGCTTTGAGATTGCCATCATGGATGAGTCGAACGAGTTGACACCGTTTAACCACCCTAGTCAGTGCTTCTGCACCTGCGATCCCGTGACGCTCAAAACGATTGTTCGCGCTAATCCTGGTGTGATCGTAGTACAAAATGGAAATATTATTGATAAATATAATTTACGAAACAAATGAGAACAAAAATGGTCGCAGGTAACTGGAAAATGAACAAGAACCTGCAAGAAGGCGTAGCTTTGGCTACCGAGTTAAAAGCACAAGTAAAGAATCCCGCATGCGAAGTAGTGATTGGTACTCCTTTCATTCACTTGGCTACTGTTTGCGAACTGTTGAAAGGTTCTGCCATCAAGGTGGCTGCTGAGAACTGCGCAGACAAAGAGAAGGGCGCTTTCACTGGTGAAGTGAGCGCTGAGATGGTGGCTTCCACGGGTGCACAATACTGCATCTTAGGTCACTCCGAGCGTCGTGCTTACTACCACGAGACTGCGGAGATCTTAAAAGAGAAGGTGCTGTTGGCGTTAGCCAATGGTTTGAAACCCATCTTCTGCATCGGTGAGGTTAAAGAGGAGCGCGAGGCAAACATCCAAAACGAAGTAGTGAAAGCACAACTCGAGGGTTCGGTATTCAACCTCAGCGCTGAGGAGTTTGGTAAGATTACCTTGGCTTACGAACCCGTATGGGCTATTGGTACAGGTCTGACCGCTACACCTGAGCAGGCACAACAGATGCACGCGTATATCCGCAGTCTGGTACGTGCTCAATATGGCGACAAGGTGGCTGATGACACTACTATCCTCTATGGTGGTAGTTGCAACGAGAAGAATGCAGCCGAACTCTTTGCTAATCCAGATGTCGATGGTGGCCTTATTGGTGGTGCATCGCTCGTAGCGGAGAAGTTCTTAGCTATCATCAATGCTCGCTAATTATGGCTTTAATCAAAACTATCAATAGGAATGGTGAGATACTGACACCTCGTATCGCGGAGGGCGTTTTCCTCATGGAGAATGCCACCGTGGTAGGAGATGTGACCATTGGTACAGGTACCTCGGTTTGGTTTAATGCGGTGCTGCGTGGTGATGTGAACACCATCACCATCGGTGAGCATTGCAATATCCAAGACGGATCGGTACTGCATACGCTCTATCAGAAATCGACGATCACTTTGGGTAACTATGTGTCCGTAGGACATAATGTGACCATTCACGGTGCAGATGTAGACGACTACGCGCTGATCGGTATGGGTGCTACTTTATTAGATGGTGCACACGTTGGTAAGGGTGCGATAGTGGCAGCTGGCGCCTTGGTGCTCAAAGGTACACAGATTGGCGAATACGAGATTTGGGGTGGGGTACCTGCTAAGTTTATCAAGAAAGCAGACCCTGCACAAACCGCTGAGATCAATGAAAAAATAGCCAACAACTACGCTATGTATGCGAGTTGGTATAAAGAATAAGAATATGTATAAAAGGATACTTTTAAAACTCTCGGGTGAGAGCCTGATGGGTAAACAGGGTTACGGCATCGATGCCGATCGTTTGGCAAGTTATGCACGTCAAATCAAAGCGATAGCCGACAAGGGCGTCGAGATTGGTATCGTCATCGGAGGAGGTAATATTTTCCGCGGACTGAGTGGTGCACAACAGGGCTTTGATCGTGTCAAAGGCGATCAGATGGGCATGTTGGCCACAGTTATTAATTCGCTGGCTTTATCTTCCGCTTTGGAGGAACTTGGACAGAAAGTGCGCGTGTTGACATCGTTGCGTATGGAACCCATTGGCGACTACTACAATAAACCCAAGGCGCTGCGTCTCTTTGAGAAAGGGAACGTCGTTATCATCGCGGGAGGCACGGGTAATCCTTATTTTACTACCGATACGGCTTCCGCTTTGCGTGCCATTGAGATTGAAGCGGATATCATGTTTAAAGGTACACGTGTAGATGGTATCTATACCGCCGATCCTGAGAAAGATCCCATGGCGAAGAAATATTCCGAGATCACATACGATGAGATCCTCGCGAAGGGGCTTAAAATCATGGATCTGACGGCTATTACCATGTGCCGTGAGAATAAGATGCCCATCTATGTATTCGATATGGATACCGAAGGTAACCTTCTCAAAGTCATCAATGGCGATGCCATTGGCACGCTAGTAAAACCCTAATTAAGTTGAAAAAGTTCTAATAGTAGAAAACGTTTTAAACTTTTAGAACCCTTAGAACCCTTTAAACTATACTATTATGATTGAACCAAAACAAATTATCTCCGATGCCGAAGAGCAGATGCAATCGGCGGTATTATTCTTGGACGATGCCTTAGCACACATCCGTGCAGGTAAGGCCAGTGTACGAATTTTGGATCCCGTCCGCGTGGATTATTATGGTACAGCAACACCGTTAGCGAATGTATCGACTATCACCACGCCTGATGCCCGCACGATTCAAATCCAACCATGGGAGAAGAATATGCTTGCACCCATCGAGCGTGCGCTCATTAACTCCAATATAGGTTTAGCACCGAACAATAATGGCGAGTGCATTCGTCTGATTATGCCTCCTTTGACCGAGGAACGTCGTCGTGAGTTGGCTAAACAATGCAAGGGTGAAGCCGAGAACGCGAAGATGAGTGTGCGCAATGCCCGTCGTGATGCCCTTGAACTGCTCAAAAAGCAGATCAAAGAGGGACTACCCGAAGATGCTGAGAAAGATGCAGAGGATCAGACCCAAAAAGCGCACGATAAGTACGTGAAGCAGATCGACGAAGTCTACGCAAAAAAGGAAAAAGAGATCATGACCGTCTAATGAACGGATTGGTCATCAAATCGACCGGTAGTAGTTACCTCGTGCACTTTGACGATGGTAACTGTCTAGAGTGCCACGTGAAAGGTAATTTCCGTATCCGCGGTATTCGTTCCACTAACCCTGTGGCAGTGGGCGATATCGTGATGGTGGAATCTTTGCCGGATGGCACTAATTGGATTACCGACATACAAGAACGGCGGAACTATATCATCCGTCGTTCTACTAATTTGAGTAAGGAGTCGCATATCTTAGCGGCTAATCTCGATCAGGTGGCGCTTATTGTCACCTTGCAGCACCCCACCACTTCAACTACTTTTATTGATCGCTTCTTAGCAACGGCAGAAGCCTATCGCGTACCTGCGATATTAGTTTTTAATAAGGTGGATCTGTTGAATGAAGATGAATTGACCCAACTCGCCGATCTTCGCCATCTCTATGAATCGTTGGGTTATCCCACCCTCGCTTTAAGTGCAAAGCACCTCGATGACTCTACCCTCTACACACTACACACTACACTAAAGAACAAGGTTACCTTGTTCTCCGGCAATTCCGGCGTGGGTAAATCGACACTGCTCAATACCCTCTTTGGACGGGAGATGACTCGCACCGGTCTCATCTCCGATGCGCACGATAAGGGAATGCATACCACGACTTTCTCTGAAATGTACCAACTTCAGGATGGTTTCCCCTCCACGGGGAAACCCACGGAAGGGGCTTCTTGGGTGATTGACACGCCTGGGATTAAAGGCTTTGGTGGCGTGCAGATGGATAAGTATGAGGTGAGTCATTATTTCCGCGAGATCTTCGAAGTGGGTCGCCAATGTCGGTATAGCGATTGTTTGCACACAGGCGAACCGGGTTGTGCCGTCCATGAGGCAGTCGTAGCGGGACAGATTGCTCTATCTCGCTACGAATCTTATCTCTCCTTGTTAGGAGACTGTGACGAACAGAAATATCGTTAGTCGCCCTATTTCTTTGGCGAAATCATCGTTAAGTATTTGATAATCTGCTCATATAAGAATCGCGGACTATCTTGTGGATCGGTTCGAATGAGCAAGTCATGGATACCATCACTTTCTTGATTGGTAGATAACTGCATACCCGTCTTAAAATCTGCCCGCGCATATAGGGTGATGTACTGCAAGGGCAGACAGGGATGCTGTGTAAGATCGATCACCAACTCATATTGACGTTTCTGCAATTCAAAGATGAGATCGTTGGATGGTTTGCTCAGCCATCCCACCTCTTGTTTACCGAATATTCGCTGATTAGGAGTAGGGACTGTGGTTAACTCTTTTTTGGCGCAATAACCCCACATGACCACGTCCTTGCCGGTTTTTTGTAACTCTTGCTCGATAGCTAACACAGCGGTATTGCGCTCGTCCATATCGCTTTCGTATACCATAAGAACACTCCGCACGGCATCTATTCTTGGAAAAATAGCCTGCCTCGCTGGCTGCTTACGCACCCGAAGGGAAAATATATACTCTTTTAAACTCATAGTTCTTAACTCTTAACTCTTTCCAAAAACTCTTCCTCGGATACTAAAGGGATTCCGAGAGCCTCGGCTTTCTTGCGTTTTTCGGCACCCATGTTTTCGCCTGCAAGGATGAAGGTGGTGTTCTTGGATACCGATCCTACGTTCTTGCCGCTATGTGCTTCAATCATTGCCTTGTATTCGTCGCGCGAGTGGTGCGCAAAAGTACCAGAGATAACAATCGACTGCCCTGCTAATTTGTCGGACAATATAGGCAGTTGTTCGTTAGATACCATCTGTAAACCAGCTTGTTGTAATCGTGCCAATATCTGTTGATTGCTCTCGTCTTGGAAGAAAGAAATGATATTGTCCGCTATTTGTTCACCTACATCTTCGATGACAACCAACTGCTCCTTAGTGGCTTGCGAGAGGGCTTCTAAAGATGGGAAAATCCGAGCGATTTTTTTGGCCGTTGTCTCACCCACCATACGAATACCGATGGCGAACAGTACCCGAGCCCAAGGCACTTGCTTGGAGGCTTCTATACCTGCCAATATATTGTCCGCGGACTTATCTCCCAATCGTTCTTGACGGGCTATATCTTCTTTGCGCAAATCATAGATGTCAGCAATGGAGTGGAGTAGTCCCTGCTCAAAGAGGAGGTCAATCGTTTCTTCTCCCAAGCCGTCTATGTTCATCGCCTTACGCGAAACGAAATGTTCTATCTTGCCTTTTATTTGTGGCGGACAGCCACTCTCGTTCGGACACCGCCATGCTGCTTCTCCTTCTACTCGCACTAACTGCGCGCCACATTCTGGGCAGGTCGTTGGGAATATCCATTGCACTTTTTGATCTTCTTGAACTCTTTGCTGGGCTACTCCCGTAATCTTCGGAATAATCTCTCCGCCTTTCTCTACCCATACTTCATCTCCTTCGTGAATACCGAGTTGTCGAATAAAATCCTCGTTATGGAGGGTGGCGCGTTGTACGATCGTGCCTGATAACTGCACAGGATCGAGATTGGCTACAGGGGTGATGACTCCAGTACGACCTATTTGATACGTGATCGCGCGCAGGCGCGTGTGCTGTTTCTCGGCGGGGAACTTATAGGCTATCGCCCATCGAGGTGTCTTGGCGGTATAGCCGAGTGACTGCTGTGTGGCAATATCGTTCACCTTGAGTACTATACCATCGGTGGCTACAGGCAAGTTCTTACGCTCCGTATCCCAATAATGGATATAGTTCATCACTTCCTCTATGGAATGGCAGACCCGAATGGCATCTGAAATGGGGAAACCCCACTGCCGTGCGGTCTCTAACCGTTCGTAATGCGTATCACCAGGTAGGTTATCGCCCAACATATAATAGAGATAACACGTTAAACCACGACGCGCTACTTCGGCAGGGTCTTGTAGTTTAAGAGTGCCACTTGCCGCATTACGCGGATTAGCAAAGAGAGGTTCCTCTTGTTCTTCCCGCTCCTTATTTAGTCGCTCAAAACTTGCCCAAGGCAATAATACCTCGCCTCTTAACTCCAAGAAAGACGGTTTCCCCTCAACGGGGAAACCCACGGAAGGGGCTGTTAGTGGTATGCTTTGTATGGTTTTGATATTGGCTAAGACATCGTCGCCTCGAACTCCATCTCCCCGTGTTACAGCATGGGTGAGTTGTCCATTCTCGTACCACAACGAAATACTCAGTCCGTCGAACTTGAGTTCGCACACGATCTCTACATGGATAGGTAATTTGCGTAACCAGTCCTCTATCTCGTCTTGCGAATAACTATTGGCGAGCGACAACATAGGGTACTTATGTGTAATGGTCGCAAACTTAGTTGTTTTCCCCAAATCACTTCCCACATGCTGTGTGGGTGAGTTCTTGTCCGCCATTTCGGGATGGGCACCTTCTAAATCTTGCAAGCGCCGCATCTTAGCATCAAACTCCTGATCAGATAGAGTGGGTTGATTAAGGACATAGTAGAGGCGGTTAGCCTCCTCTAACTCCTTGCGCAATGCCCGAATCTCATCGCGCTCCTGTTCGTCTATTTGAGTAAATAAATCCATTAAGGAACGATGATCTTAAAGTGCTTAACTCGTCCTTTTCCATCTGCATCGTATCGATAGATCTCCACTATATATACCCCTGAATGTAGTGGGCTGTCCACATATTGGATATCGGTATCATCCTCGGTTGGATAGATAGGATGGTCTAATTTCTGCTCTTGCATAAGATGACCATCCACGGAGTAGATGCGAATATAACTCTCTTCGGAGAACCGAGCGGCATTGCTTACCTCTATTATATCACTGCCATAATAGATTTTCATAGCATTAATACCCACTTCGGTGGTGGGGTTGGGTCGTAATTTCAATCCCACTAATACAGGGTCATGATCCGAGCAACGGAACATCGTAGTATCGCCACTTTCATAAGTGTACTTATCCAACTCGTCTGAGTTAATATGATAAACGGCCATACCTGTGACTTGCTGATACATGGAACTATCGCACAAGGCATGATCTAAATAACCCGCCTCGTTATTATAGGTATAACTATAACTTTGCTTGGCATAGAAGGCGTTATGCAAATCAATGAAGTGAGCGTCGCGGAAGACTTCGATAGGATCTTCGTAGGCATAGGCATTCAAGTCGCCCATCACTAAGATGTTTTCTTCTTTGATAGCATTCTTGAACTTGTTGTATTTAGTTACAACCGCATTGGCTTCTTGCACGCGCTCTTCATTGTATGCTCCTTGGCAATCGGTGCTTGTACCTCCAGACTTGGCTTTAAAGTGGTTCAGCGAGAAGATGAATCGCTCCATAGTCGCTTTCTCCATAAAAACCATCATCATTTTACGATCTTTCACGATGGCGTCAATCCCTTGTAGAGCACTAGCTGTTTCCACTACATCGGTGCAGTAGACATAGCCCGATTTGGTATAGGTGCCTGAAACAGCATCTGTGCCTTTCACATAGGTGAAGTTGCGCCCCGTATTTTTAGTTAAGTCGTCGGCTATCTCTTTGAGTGCACCATCGCCTTTCTGCACCTCTACAAAACCATAGATATCGGCATTGATTTTTGCCAACGCTTTACTAATCTTTGTACGCTGTTTCTGATGCTCCGCCAAACTGCGAGGACCTCGATCATGGTACGAACTGAAGTCGGTGAGGTAATACTCCAAGTTCATAGCACAAACGAGCAAAGTATGCTCACCCCGTATATCTACGCTTGGCACGTTCGCTTGCAAGTCCGCACGGCTATTGCCTTTCCAGTCTCCGCTTTTGAAGGTAAGGGATGAGGAAGATATTTTAGCCACCATGTTATAAATCATTTCACCCGTACGGTGATAGCCACTAATCCCCGAGATATACACTTTACCATTTTTGTTCAAACTGCTATAATAACTGCACTCGCTGGGGTAGGCTATGTTGGTTGGTGTAAAAATACGCCGAGGGGAGACATAGTAACCGCCGTTGTTAGAAACAACGTACATAGGGGTAGCAAATACCATTGTTTGACCACTATATTTACTAAGTTCACTCACTGTCCAAGTAGCAGGGTTATTGATTCTCAATGTGTCATAGGCAAACACCCAAACTGCCATCCAAGAGCATAAAAAAAGACTTAATATTTTGCGCATAAGCTATAAATTTTACAAAATTGCGCACAAAGATACGATTTTTTTTGGATTATTCCAAAATAAATTGTAATTTTGCAGCCGAAAAGGTAAAAAAATATGCAATTGCCCAATAAATATGTGATAACGTTGCTCATTTTTGCAGTCGTGATAGGTTTTGTAGGTGAGCAGAGTTTGCGTGTGAGAATTAAGAAGGCGATCCAAATCCGTCAATTGGAGCGTAAACGCGATGCTTATGTGCGTTCTATAGAGGAGGCAAAGCGTACCATCAACTATTTACAATCTACGGATAGTATGGAGCGCTACGCACGCGAACATTATTTAATGCATACCGATAAGGAGGATGTGTTCCTCATCAACGAAGATGATTGATCACTTAGTCACACATCATCGCGTGTTGGGTATTGACCCAGGTACTCTATTTATGGGATGGGCGGTTTTGGATACGGAAGGTAAGAATGCTCATCTGGTGGATTTTAATGTGTGTGATGTCCATAAGATAGATGGTCAATATGCCCGTTTGCAGAAGGAATTCTTTTTTTTGCAGGAACTCATTGATACCTATCATCCCACCGAACTGGCGATTGAGACACAGTTCGTGGATAAGAATCCGCAAACGATGATCAAGATTGTGCATGCCCAAGGTGTGGCTATTGCGGCGGCGCTATCCCGTGATCTGCCTATTAATGAGTACTCTCCCATGAAGATCAAGATGGCTATCACGGGTAATGGACATTCAACAAAGGAACAGGTGGCAGATATGTTGCAGCGTTTCCTCAAGATCCCAACCGAACGGATGCCTAAGAAGTTGGATGCTACAGATGCATTAGGTATTGCATATTGTCATTTCTTACAGTTAGGATTGCCGCTGAAAGCGGAGCATGGCGCCAAAGATTGGACAACCTTTGCTAAGCAAAAAGGACTGACGGACAAGGAACTTACAACCCCTAATCAAAAACTTTTAGCGGCTTTACATGCAAAAAAGTAATAAAAAATTTGCATGTTCCAAAAAAAAGTCGTACCTTTGCACCCGATTTCGAATAAACGTTCAATTTATTTAGTTAAAATATTAAGATTATGGCTTACAAAATTTCAACCGATTGTATCGCATGCGGTACTTGCAAGGACGAGTGCCCAATGGGAGCTATCTCCGAAGGCGATATTTACAGCATTGATCCAGATATCTGCTCTGAGTGTGGAACTTGCGCAGATGTTTGCCCAAGTGGTGCTATTTCCAAGTAATAGACCTTGGTTTTTTAGCGTAGAAGGGATGGTTTTTGACTGTCCCTTCATTTTTTTTGAAAAAAATGTAACGTAAAAGTTGCAAATATGAAAAAAAAGTTGTAATTTTGCACGCTGAAAAAGAAAATTGGCTTATGTTAGACGCTTTTTTTAGAATTCATGACTTCTTAGTTGCGCATGCGCACACGCCTGTTCGTCGTCATTTAATGGACGAAATTGATTGGAATGATCGCCTTATTGCTATTAAGGGTGGTCGTGGTGTTGGTAAGACTGACTTCCTTTTAGCTCGTGCCAAGGAGATTGAGGATATGGATCGCCGTTCTCACTTGGAGATGCCTACCCATCGCGGGAAAACATCCCCTCTGCAGCGACCCTGTTTGTACGTGAATCTCAATAACTTCTATTTCTCGGAGCATTCCCTATTGGATTTTGCTGGCGCGTTTGTGAAGGAAGGTGGACAATATCTGCTGATTGACCAGACGTTCAAGTATCCTAATTGGTCGAAGGAACTGCGCAAGTGTCACGATAAGTACAAGGATCTGCATATTGTCTTCTGTGCTTCCTCGGTGATGCCGTTGGTGGAGGAGAATAAGGATCTGGCTCCTATCGTGAAGGTGTATAATCTTCGTGGTTTCTCATTCCGTGAGTTCTTGAGTATTAAAACCGGACTTGATTTCCCATCCTATACGATGGAAGAACTGATGCATAGTCATGCTTCTATCTCCCGGGAGATTAGTGAACGCGTTAATCCATTGGACTATTTTGGTGAGTATTTGCGCCATGGTTACTATCCCTCTTTCTTGGAGCAACGTAACTTTGAAGATCATCTGCTTAAAACGATGAACATGATCCTGGAAATTGATGTGTTGATCATTAAGCAGATAGAGGTGAGCAACTTACCTAAACTGCGCAAACTCATCAATGAGATGCTGATGTCTACTCCTTGTGCGCTCAACGTGAGCAATTTATCCGACGCTATCGAAACCTCGCGTGCAACCACGATGAACTATATTAAGTACCTTAAGGATGCTCGCTTGCTCAATCTTCTCTATATGGAAGGTAAGGAGTTCCCGATGAAGCCGCAGAAAGTGTATATGCAGAACCCTAATATTGCCTATATGTGTGTGGAACGTGAACCTAAACCGCAAGATGTGTATGAAACATTCTTCTATACCGCCCTACACGTTGAACATAAGGTGAATGCTACTGAGCGTAATGCCATGTTTGTGGTGGATAATAAATTTTATTTTGATGTGAAAGCGGATACACCTACGCGCGAGAGTATTCGTCCCACCGCAGTGGGCAACCTTCAGCTCGGTCGAGGTAACCTTATGCCTCTATGGCTCCTTGGTTTCCTCTATTAGATATTCTAGTCGTTCTAGACTATCTAGACTTCTATAGTCCCTAAATTCTATAAATATACAAAAAAGATGTCAAAAGAAAAGAAATTCATGACTTGTGATGGAAACGCGGCAGCGGCGCACATAGCATATATGTTCACCGAAGTAGCAGCTATCTATCCTATTACGCCATCATCGCCTATGGCTGAAAATGTAGACGAATGGGCTGCCGTAGGGCGCAAGAACTTGTTTGGCGAAACCGTACTCGTACAAGAGATGCAATCGGAGGCTGGTGCCGCTGGTGCTGTTCATGGTTCGCTGAGCGCAGGTGCACTTACTACCACTTTTACAGCCAGTCAGGGATTATTACTGATGATCCCTAATATGTATAAGATCGCAGGAGAACTCCTTCCCACTGTCTTCCACGTTTCCGCGCGCACGCTCGCTTCGCATGTGCTCTGTATCTTTGGTGATCACCAGGATGTGATGGCTTGCCGCCAAACAGGTTTTGCTATGCTGTCCGAGGGTAGTGTACAGGAAGTGATGGATTTGGCAGGTGTTGCACACCTCTCTACCATCAAGACTCGTGTGCCTTTCCTCAACTTCTTCGATGGTTTCCGTACCTCGCATGAGTATCAGAAAGTGGAAGTGGTCGATATGGAAGATCTCCGTCCTTTAGTGGATATGGAAGCCGTAGAGGCATTCCGCAATCGCGCTATGAGTCCTATGCATCCGAATACTCGTGGTCTAAACGAGAACCCGGATGTATTCTTCACCCACCGCGAGAGTTGTAACCGCTATTACGATGCTGTGGCAGATGTCGTATCCGATTATATGGATAAGATCTCTAAGATTACAGGTCGTACCTATCGTCCCTTCTCGTATTATGGCGCCAAAGATGCTGAGAACATCATCATCGCTATGGGTAGCGTCTGCGAGTGCCTTAAAGAAGTAATCGATTACGAGGCTGCTAAGGGCAATAAACTCGGTATGATCAATGTACACCTCTATCGTCCTTTCTCGCTCAAGTACCTCAAGGAAGCACTCCCTGCATCGGTTAAACGTATCTGTGTGCTCGATCGTACGAAAGAGCCAGGTGCCAATGGTGAGCCTCTTTTCCTCGATGTTAAGGCTGCGCTTGACGAACTGGGCATGCAGAATTTGCTCGTCATCGGTGGACGTTATGGTTTGGGTAGTAATGATACGACACCTGCTCAGATGCTCGCTGTCTATGAGAACCTCGCACTCCCAATGCCGAAGGATCATTTCACCGTGGGTATAAATGACGATGTTACTTTCCTCAGTCTACCCGTGGGCGAAGAGATTGCTATGGGTGGCAAGGGAATGTTCCAAGCCAAGTTCTATGGTCTCGGTGCTGATGGTACGGTTGGCGCGAACAAGAATAGTGTCAAGATCATCGGTGACTCTACCGATAAGTACTGCCAAGCATATTTCTCCTATGATAGTAAGAAATCGGGTGGTTTCACTTGCTCGCACTTGCGTTTTGGTGACGAACCTATTCATTCCACGTATCTTGTGACGACGCCTAACTTCGTGGCTTGCCACGTCCAAGCATACTTGAATATGTATGACGTGACCCGTGGCTTGCAGAAGGACGGAACGTTCCTGCTCAATACGATATGGGATGGCGAGGAACTGAAAAAGAACTTGCCTGCTAAGGTGAAGAAATATTTCGCCCTTAATAACATAAAGGTGTACTACATCAACGCCACCAAGATTGCACAAGAGATCGGCTTAGGTAATCGTACCAACACCATCCTTCAATCTGCATTCTTCCGCATCACGGGTGTCATCCCTGTGGAGAAAGCCGTAGAAGAGATGAAGCACTTTATTGTTAAGTCCTATGGCAAGAAGGGTGAAGATGTAGTCAATAAGAACTACGCGGCTGTCGATCGTGGTGATGAGTATAAACTGCTCGACATCGATCCTGCATGGGCTTCTATCGAAGTGAAGGATGCTCCTCTTGGCGTTCAAGCAGGTGATCCGGACTTCATCAAGAACCTCGTTCGTCCTATCAATGCGCAAGATGGTGACTTACTGCCTGTTTCTGCCTTCAAGGGTATCGAAGATGGCGTATGGCAATCGGGTACAGCTAAGTTTGAGAAACGTGGTGTATCTGCCTTCGTGCCAGTATGGGAGAGTGAGAACTGTATTGAGTGCAATAAGTGCGCATACGTCTGCCCTCACGCATGTATCCGTCCGTTCGTCTTAGACGAGAATGAGGTGAAGGGACTGAATGCCGTGACTCGCGAATTAAAAGCTCCTGCTGCTCTCAAAGGTATGCATTTCCGCGTCCAAGTGGGCGTGATGGACTGCCTTGGCTGCGGCAACTGTGTGGATGTCTGCCCAGGTAACCCGAAGACGGGCAAAGCCTTGAAGATGGTTGACTTGCAGAGCCAACTCGCTGAAGCCGACAACTGGAACTACTGCGCTGAGCATGTTAAGAGTAAACAAGACCTCATCGATATCACTTCTAATGTCAAGAATAGCCAGTTTGCGACACCTCTGTTTGAGTTCTCGGGTGCTTGCTCGGGCTGCGGTGAGACTCCATATGTGAAGTTACTGAGCCAACTCTTTGGTGATCGTCAGATTGTTGGTAATGCTACTGGTTGCTCGTCTATCTACTCGGCAGCTGTACCTTCCACACCTTATACAACCAACGAAAAGGGTCAAGGTCCGTCATGGTCTAACTCCCTCTTCGAGGATTTCTGTGAGTTCGCACTCGGTATGCAGATTGCCCATCGTAAGATGAAAGAGCGCATCGAACTTCTCATGAAGAAAGGGCTCGAATGTGATTGCTGCAACGATGAACTCAAAGCCATGTTCACCGAGTGGATTGCCAATCAGAATAGTGCCGAAGTGACCAAGCGTCTCTTTGAACCATTGGTAGCTGCCATGGAGAAATGTGGTTGCGACACCTGCAAGCAGATTTTGGCTTGTAAGGATCACCTCATCAAACGTAGCCAATGGGCTATTGGTGGTGATGGTGCTTCGTACGATATTGGTTACGGCGGATTAGATCATGTTATTGCTAGCGGTGAGGACGTCAATATCCTCGTGCTTGATACCGAGGTTTATTCGAACACGGGTGGTCAGGCATCTAAATCCACACCTATCGGCGCTATTGCTAAGTTTGCGGCTATGGGTAAGCGCGTGCGCAAGAAAGACTTGGGTATGATCGCTACTACTTATGGTTATGTCTATGTTGCTCAGATTGCGATGGGTGCAGACCAAGCACAGACCCTTAAGGCTATTCGCGAGGCAGAGGCTTATCCAGGACCATCTATCGTCATTGCTTACTCGCCTTGTATCAACCATGGCTTGAAGGCTGGTATGGGTAAGGCACAAGAGGAGCAAGAGCGTGCCGTTGAATGTGGTTACTGGCACTTGTGGCGTTATAACCCACAACTTGAAGCCGAAGGTAAGAACCCATTCTCGCTCGACTCTAAAGAGCCGCAGTGGGATAAGTTCCAAGACTTCTTGAAGGGTGAGGTTCGTTTTGCTAGTGTAGCTAAGCAGTTCCCCGCAGAAGCGCAAGAACTGTTCGACGCTGCTCAGCAGAATGCGCAATGGCGCTATCGCAGTTATCAACGTATGTTGACAACCGATTGGAGTAAGGAATAAACACCTTATATATAAATAATAGAGCAACCGAAAGGCTGCTCTATTATTATGTTCTTACCTCTAAACTGTAGCGCAGCGTCCTCTAACCTCTAACCTCTAATTTGGCGTAAGCGAGGAGGAGCGTCTTGACACCTTGGGAATCGAAGCGAATCTCTATCTTGTCATTGCCTGTGCTATCGTCGCGGTAGGAACGGATGACGGTGCCTTGTCCAAAGACGCGGTGGGAGACACGCGTGCCTGCGGAGTAGGGGGTACTAATCGCACTTATGGTGCTACTAATCGGAGTAGAACTCCTACTAATCGCTACGCTACCCCATGTATTGTTCTGCCACCGAGGTACAGCACTCTCGCCCCTTACGGGGAGAGATGGAGAGGGGCTTTCCAGATACTGCCGATCAATGTCTTTGAGGAATCGTGAGGGCGAAGAGAAATTGACCTGCCCGTTTTTAAACCGTTGGCGAGCATAACTAAGATGGCAGCGTACCATCGCGCGCGTGATCGCGACATAAAGGAGTCGTCTTTCTTCCTCTATCTCCGATGGTGCATTGCAGAACTGCGATGGGAAGAGTTGTTCCTCCATTCCGACGATATAGACATACGGGAACTCTAGACCCTTGGCGGCATGCACCGTCATGAGGGTGACGCGTGAAGCGTGGTCTTTGAGGTTCTCGTCTTGGTCAGTCAGCAACGCCACTTCTGCCATGAAATCTTGAATAGGTGTGAACGCAATGCCCTCTTCTTCGCGTTGGCGTACAAACTCGTTGATACCGTTGAGTAACTCCTGTAAGTTCTGCAAGCGGTCAATGCCTTCGGGCGTAGTGTCTGCCGCTGCGGCCGTCATGATACCCGAATCGCGTAAGATAGTCTCGGCGAAATGGTAGGCATCCATGGTATCCATCAAGTCGGTGTATTGGTTGATCTTTTGGGCAAAAAGTGCCAACTTAGAGGCTATACCAGCCGACACGGCTAACTGCGCCGATGCGGGATCCTGTACCACCTCGAACATGGAAATATTTGCCGCGATCGCCACTTCGGACACTTTCTTGAGCGTAGTGTCTCCGATGCCGCGTGCGGGGAAATTGATGACACGTAGCAAGGCCTCGTTATCTTTCTTGTTCGCTACGAGACGGAAATAGCAGATGGCGTCTTTGATCTCCTTACGCTGGTAGAAAGAGGTGCCGCCATAGATGCGATAGGGTATATTGAGTTTGCGCAGTTCGTTCTCTATAGGGCGTGACTGGGCATTGGTGCGGTATAACACCGCAATATCATCGTAACCCTTCACCGTTAACCCTTCACTCTTCACCCTCTTAATCTCTTGCGCGATGCCCATGGCTTCGTCGCGGTCGGACATGTAAGCCAGTAGTTGGATGCGTTCACCCGTTTCTTTCTCCGAATAGACTTCCTTGTATATTTGGTTCTCGTTATGATGGATAAGCGAGTTAGCGGCTTTGACAATGGTCTGTGTGGAACGGTAGTTACGCTCCAACTTGAATAGTCGGGCATTGGAGTAACCTTGCTGGAAGGTCAATATATTGCGTATATCTGCCCCACGGAACGAATAGATGGATTGCGCATCGTCACCCACCACGCAGACATTGTTCTCGGGCTCGGCAAGCAGTTTGACAAGCAGGTACTGGGCATAGTTCGTGTCCTGGTACTCATCGACTAAGATATATCGGAAGATACTTTGATAGTAATGTAAGGCGTCTGTATTGTTTTGCAGCAAGCGGCACATATTCATCAGCAGATCGTCAAAATCCATGGCGTTAGCGGCACGCAATTGCTTTTCGTAGAGCGCATAGATAGTCGCCATTTCGTAGAGTCTATCTTCGCGATCCTGCTTGGCAAACCCTGAATGATGCGCATAATCGTCCGCCGTCATGAGGGCGTTCTTCGCGGTGGAGATACGGTTCATCACCACGTTGGCTTTATAGATCTTATCGTCGAGGGAGCGTTCCTTGCAGATGGCTTTGATGACCGACTTGGAGTCTGCGGTGTCGTAGATAGAGAAATCGCGAGTGAAACCTAACTTCTCCGCTTCTGTGCGCAGGATACGCGCGCAGATAGAATGGAAGGTACCCATCCAGAGGTAGCGGGCATCTTCGGCAGAGACGAGGGCGCAGATACGATCTTTCATCTCGCGGGCGGCTTTGTTGGTGAATGTGAGGGCAAGGATATTGTTTGCCCGCACGCCCGAGGCAAGCAGGTAGGCTATCTTATAGGTCAGCACGCGGGTTTTGCCTGAGCCTGCACCCGCAATTACTAATAAGGGTCCGTCGGAATAGACCACTGCCTCACGTTGGCTATCATTCAAGTCTGCTAAGAAATCCATAGTATTACAAAATCTCGTGCAAAAGTACGAAAAAATTTGCATATATCAAAATATTATTGTAATTTTGCATCATCTTTATCGTATATTCCCCGACGGTCACCCGACAGTCGCCCGACAGTCATCCGACGGTCGCGGTGTGGTCGCCGTTTATATCCATAATCGATAGCGTATCGCTCTGAAAAAGCTCTAAAAATGCTCTGAAAAGGCGCCGTTCAGCCTGCGCGCCGGCTGTCCGCAGGTGCTACGGGGGTGCTACGTGGGTGCTACGGGGCTACATCTATTTTTTTTGTATACCGCACAAGTTGGCGTAACATCGGCGTAACTACCGCTAATTGGGGAAACTTACACATTGCCGATTTATACCCTATACTCATCCTATACTCACCCTTCGCTCACCCTATACTCAAATAAAAATTACATCTCCATAAGAAATCTTACTTTTTTGTCCAAAATATTTGCGTATTCCAAAAAAATGTAGTACCTTTGCACGGTTTTTATGCTACCACGTGAATTTGTAGATAGTATGCGGCAGCAGTTGGATGTGGATGCCAACCTGCTATGTAAGGCTTTGGAGACGGAGCCAATCACCTCTATTCGCTTGAATGACAAGTTAGAGGAGGTGTCTTTTCCGTGCGACTTCGAGGAAGTGCCTTGGCATATAGATGGCTACTATCTAAGCGAACGTCCTGCTTTTACGTTAGATCCGCTTTTTCATGCGGGCTGTTACTACGTACAGGAAGCGAGTAGCATGTTCTTACAGCAGGCATTGGATCAGTACGTAGAGCCCGAGAGCGTAGTGCTCGACCTCTGTGCGGCGCCTGGTGGCAAATCGACGATTATTAGCCAACACCTCGGTTCGGAGGGACTGCTCATTAGCAACGAGGTCGTTCGGCAACGGCTCTTTATCCTGAGTGAGAACCTGCAAAAATGGGGCAACGGCAACGCCGTAGTGACCCATAACAGTGCCGAGGATTTTGGTACGAAGTGTACCAATCTCTTTGATTGCATCTTGGTGGATGCTCCGTGTTCAGGCGAGGGTATGTTCCGCAAAGATCCGGATGCTATTGCCGAATGGAGTCTGCGCAACGTGCATCAATGCGCTGAACGACAGCGTAAGATACTGATGGATGTATGGGATGCACTCAAGCCGGGTGGGGTACTCATTTACTCGACCTGCACGTTCAATAATGAGGAGGACGAGGAGAACGCCAAATGGATAGCAGAGTGCTTGGGCGCAGAGATCCTGCCCTTAGAGCATGACGAGAGTTGGGGTATCGAGGAAGGTGAAGTAGGCTACCATTTTTATCCTCATAAGGTCAAGGGAGAGGGCTTTTATATAGCTGTTTTCCGCAAGAACCTCGAACCTTTTGCACCTTTCAAACCTAAAGCGCCGAAGAACCCTACGCAGTGTAATGCCACCTATGAGGCGGTGATGCGGACATGGTTACAACACCCAGACGATTGGGTTATCAAGCAGAGTGATCGTTTTATGACCGCCTATTCGGCTAAGTATAGAGATATTATTGAATACCTAAACGATAAATTTACCTGCGTCCTATTAGGTTTCGGTATAGGCGAAGAGCGTGGCAACGGCGTTGCTCCACAGCATAGTTTAGCCATGCTCAAAGATATACGCAAAGAAGCCTTCCGTACCGTAGAGTTGACACGTGAACAAGCATTGGACTACCTCCGTACAGAAGCAATTCAATTGACGGACGTGCCGTTCGGGATTATTTTGCTGACTTATGAGGGTGTTTGCCTCGGTTTCGGAAAAAACGTCGGGAACCGTTTGAACAACCTTTACCCGAAGGAGTGGCGGATTCGCAACCTGTAGGTGCTTCGCCTAAGACCTCTGGCAAAGGCAGACGGTCTATCGTCTTTTTCAAGAACTTTTCTATTTTAAGGAAGTATCGTTGGTCTTCGACACTAACGAGCGTGATAGCTGTACCTTTATTTTCGGCACGCGCTGTACGACCAATGCGATGCACATAGTCTTCCGCATCGCGTGGCACATCGTAGTTGATAACGAGTGGTATATCATCTACATCAATACCGCGGGCAATGATGTCTGTTGCGACGAGTACATCTACTTTACCATTGCGAAAATCGAGCATCGTGGCTTCACGCTCTTTCTGATCCAAGTCAGAGTGCATCGGCCGAGCATCAATCTTCTTCATCTTCAATGCTAACGTGAGGTCTTTGACCCGCTGCTTTTTACCCACGAAGAGGATGACTTTCTTTAGACCGCCTTCGGCTGAAGGAGTAAAGACCGCTTCGCTGTCAGACCGCTGCGCTGATAGATAATGTAATATGAACGGCACTTTCTGCCCTTCGTAGAGGTTAACGGCTAATTGGTGGATGGTCTCAGGCGGACGAGAGATGGCAATTTGCACCTCGACAGGATCATGCATGATCGCTTTCGCCATCTTGCGTATCTCAGTGGGCATAGTTGCCGAGAAGAGAATCTTCTGACAAGTCGAAGGCAGGTGCTTGTAGATATACATGATGTCATCATAGAAACCCATGTCTAACATACGATCTGCTTCGTCCAGAATGAAATATTTAACCCCACTAAAATCAATGTCATAGATGTTCATCATACTGATGAGCCGTCCGGGTGTGGCAATGACTACATCCGCCCCTTTGGTCAAACCATTGGTCTGTGTGCCCCATGCACCACTATCATTGCCGCCGTAGATGGCGACGGATGAAAAGGGTACATAGAATGAGAATCCTTCCATCTGCTGGTCAATCTGCTGTGCCAACTCGCGGGTAGGAGCCATGATGATGGCATTCAACTTGGATGGATCGTGGTCGTCGTATTCGAGATTCGTTAATAGAGGTAAGATATAGGCTGCTGTCTTACCTGTGCCTGTTTGGGCGCAAGAGATGACATCGTGTCCCTCTAAGATGACGGGAATAGTCTGCTCTTGCACGGGGGTACATGTATCAAAGTGCATATCCCACAGCGCATCTAACACCCCGTCCGATAATGCTAGTTCGTCAAAGTTCATTCCCAACCGTCAAATACATCTGCACCATATACATTATCTTCCTTCTCATCGTGCAGGGGTGCCCATAGTTGAGCGAAGAAAGGATTACGTTTAGCTTCTTTATCCCATTGCCACGGCGTAGCGGGTAGATCATCGATAGGTTTAGTTACATTTTTATATGGCCAAGGGAAACATGCCGGACACCAATGTCCACCCAGTAGGATGAGACGAGGCGAAGCAGTAAACTTATGCCCTTCGGCACATTGCCACTCGAGCGGCGTATCCCAATCGCCCTTAACCATTTTCTTGGATAAACACTTACCTCCACGGAAGAGTGCCGCTTTTTGCATATCTTCTAACGTAAATTCGGATTGCGGTTTGCTCTCATCATAGCCATGGTTGAGCAACACGGCCTCGCGACTATTATGACTGAGGTCTAGTTTTGACCATGGTTGGATAGCCTCATAAGCCTCGATAGAACCATAATAAGCCTTGATGCGTTGATCGGCACGCGGATTACGGCACTTACGCCATTGACGTATCCACCATTGCGTACCATGCTCTTTGGACATCGCCATAAAATACATCGCCAGTTGCACGATATGCGGCACGAGGTGCGATGCATAAACGAGTTTGCTGCGTACTGCGAACTTCAACCCCGCAGGTAAGGTATCGGACTTAGCCATCTGTTTGAAGTACTCACGAACGGGTATGTTCTCACGGAAATGGATGAACTCCTCGAGTTTATCACTATCTAAGTACCACATACCATGGAAATTGCGCGTCGTGAACCATTTGGAACGGAAGATCTTTTCGGGTTTAGGACAACCGATCGCATTTAACAATAGACATTCAAACTCATAGTTAGACAGTCGATAATCCTCACCTGAACCAATGTTATAGTAGTTTTTCCAGAATGCTTCGGGCACTTCAGGACGGCAGATGCGTTCGAGCAGTCTTCCGCTATCGTCCACCGTTGCCCATTCCAGCACACCACGTACAGGCACATGGAACATGATAGGATCGTAGTTCTTCAAAATAGCAGGATACAGGATACCCGACTGACGCAGGCTAACCCAGTTTTTAATGCTACCATCGGTAAGAATACGCTCTGCCCACGCTTTGGTGATACCATAATGATCGTATGCGCTCACACAGATCGGATCACCAGTGCGTCCCCAATGGAGCGGTTCACGGCGATCACCCATTTGTGCGACCGAACCGACATAAACGACCTTGGGTTGCTTATCTCCTTGTGCCACTACGGCATCACGCAGATAAAGGGCGGCGGTGATGTTCGTCTTGCGAGTAGCCGTAGGACGATAGTCGGCTTGCGGCGAAACCATACCTCCGACATGGAGCACATAATCCGCACCTGTGACGCCCTGCAAAACGCTGTCGTAGTTGGTCAAATCACCCCAGATGACTTGCAACGTATCGTGATCATACTGTGCCTGAAGGGAGGCTAGTTTCTCTTTGTTCTTAGCGCTAGGTCGGGCTAAAATACGAAGTGTGTATCGATCGGCATGACGCAGAATCTCCTGCATACCTGCCCAGCCCATGGTGCCGGTAGCACCTGTTAAGAAAACTATGGTTTTCATATTTACGATTTTATTATTTACGATTTACGATTTATGTGCCATTTAGTTTATGGGATCATTTATTCTTTAGAAGCACGAAGTTTTTCCCACTGCTCTTTGAAGAACGCACTGGTGTGATGGGTCATATGAAGCCACCAATGCGAGAGGATCTGCTCGTCCTCATTCTCTTTCTCCTGCACTACAATCTCGGCATTATTCTCAGAGATAACTAGTAGGATATCATCTAACTGTAATTCGGTGTTACCTTGCGGTACAAAGAATGTATCCTCACGTCTAACCATGATCACCAAGGTCTTTTCAGGAATAGTGAGATCCTTCAGACGATTACCATGGACTAATATTTCCTCCGTCACCTTAGTCTCGTGAGCAGAAGACTCCACCTCTTCGGGTAGGTCAATATCAAAGTACCGCAACCGATGTTCCTTTTCAGGAGGTAAGGCTAACCCTAATCGCTTCGCAATCATACCGATGGTAGTACCTTGTACTAATAAACTAACTAATGTGCACGCAAAGACTACATTGAACAACAGGGTAGAGTGTTCTACATTGTTGGCCACACAGAGGATGGCAAAAATAATAGGCACTGCCCCTTTGAGACCAACCGCACTGAGCAGTAGTTTATCATGCTGCTTGTACTTCTTGAAGGGAGCCATACAAGCAAAGACACTGATCGGACGTGCGATAATAATCATCACGACGCTGATGATCAGACATGGCAAACCTACTTCCACACTTAATAAATCCGCAGGACGTACCATCAAACCGAGCATCAAGAACATAACCAATTGACTTAGCCATGTCAGTCCGTCGAAGAAAGATTTGGTTTGGCGGCGTTTAGTGAATCGACTATTACCAATGATGAGACCTCCGATATATACGGCTAAGAATGGATTGCCCTTGAGGTAGAAAGTCATGGAGAAAATGGCGATGCACGCCGTCAATACCATGATTGGATACAGACTCTCATTGGAGAATTGCACCTTGCCTAATATCCAAACGATAATCTTGGCAAAGATGAAACCCATGACCGCACCCATGATTAACTGAATGAGTACATCCTGAATGATGCCCAGCACACTAATCTCTGCACTATTAGTGGTAACAATACCAATGAGAGTGATGGTCAATATATAAGCCATTGGGTCATTCGCACCAGATTCTAATTCCAATAAGGGACGGAGATTATGCTTGAGCCTAACCCCATTGTTACGCAATACAGAGAAGACACTAGCGGAATCCGTTGAGGACATCGTCGCTGCCATCAAAAGGGCAGTGCCAATACTCACTGTAGTCACGGCGTTCAGCCATCCGAAGAGTGCCCAGATAATCACACCTGTGATGAGACAGGTGAGTAAAACACCTAACGTCGCTAATGTGACACCCGGTGCAATAACAGGTTGAATATCGGCAATCTTCGTGTCCATACCGCCCGAGAAAAGGATGACGCATAAGGCGATGGTACCTATGGCTTGGGCGGCGTTCACGTTGAGCATGACTTCAATACCTTCGATGCCCATCCATGAACCAATACCACTTGGACCAAACAGCATACCAACCGCCAAGAATAGTAACAAAGCAGGAACACCTAACTTGAAACCAATCTTATCGGTAAAAATACTAGCGAAGAAAAGCAGCGAGAGAATGAGTAAAACGAATTCTACAGCCATAACTTATTTTTGTAATAGTTGTTGGTCAATGATTTTAATGATCTCCTCTTTGGGATAAAGCCCTTTGAGCAAAATAGGCTGTCCTGAAGTGGGAATATACAACACCTGCGGAATAGAACTGATTTGGAATACATACGCTAACTCGCGCTCCTGCTCCGTGTCGGCCTTGAAGAAACGCACTTTGCCTGCGTATGTCTGCGATAACTCCTCCATAATAGGTGCCAAGCGTTTGCATGGTCCACACCAAGTGGTGTAGAAATCAATGATGGCGGGTTGAGTGCCCTTATATTGCCAATCTTTGTGATGCACATAGTCAAAGATGGAATCTTTGAACTGTTGAGTGGTGATATACTGCACCCCTTGCGCCTGCGCGCACGCGCCTATAAAAAAGGATGCGACCAATAAAGTAAATATTTTTTTTCTCATAGTCGTATTACTTTAAAACCCCAGCAGTGGGCTGAGGTTTTTGAGTTGCCTAACCAGGATTCGAACCCAGACAGACAGAACCAGAATCTGTAGTGCTACCATTACACAATTAGGCAATTTCGCAGTCGATTTTATTCAAATGCGACTGCAAAGGTACAGCTTTTTTATGAAACTTCCAAATTTTTGTGCATTTTTTTTGAAAAAACTCACAAAAAACCTGTAACCTGTCACCTGCAACCTACAACCTGCCGCCTATTTCTTCAGCAAAGAGGGTAGGTATTCGTCGCGAACAAACACAAAGTCAGGGAACTCCTTCAATATCTCTTGACACTTCTTGATGGCAGCCTCTTTGTCTCCTAACTTCTCATAACTCTGTGCAATACAAAGTTCCATAGCGGGGTAGTTCCACCAGTATCTATATAACTCGTTCTCACGCATCAGTTGTTCCGAGAGAAAGAACATTTCCATCGCTTTTTCCTTGTTACCACCTATGAGCTTGGGTGCATGGAAATAGACACTGCCGCGCAGCGACAAAGCAATAGGGTCGTGATCATTGTGCTCGATAGCTTCTTTGGCGTACTTGAAAGATTGTGCTCCGCAGGAGATGATTTTAGACTTATCTAACAGATACTCAAAGGCATATGCTGCACCCGTGTAGGTGGCATATTGTGAAGGAGTAAGCACAGACTTGTGTGCCTCAATGTGTTTCCAGAAATTGTCCAAAAACTCACGGCAACGAGGATCGTTAAGATCCGAGCGGAAGGGGATAAAACCATACTCATAGTTGATGAGACGAGTGCGATCCAAATCGCTCAATTGATCCCAATCGGCGGTGGTGATGAATATCTCCCAATCAGACAAATCTTGCGCCAAATAGCCCGCAAGGAGTTGTTTGTCCGAGAACTGTGCAAAGCACAGCCCCGAACATAACAATCCTAATATCAATAACTTACTTTTCACCTCTTTCTAATTTTAATGTGTGAGTAGGTTGGTCGCATACCTCGGTTGGCCCATAGTACTGAACGGGTCCCGGATAAATATACGACGTGTTAGCATCTGCCCATTCCGCACGGTGATTCTTGAGATAGAGGAACGGTTTGCCATTCAAATCCACAAGGGCTTTTTGAATAACAGGTTTCATCTTACCATTACGTTTCTCCATGTTCATCATCATCGTGATAGGTACACCACCGGCAATCCATTCAGCAGCGGGTTTAGTGAGGTTACGTACGAGTGACATATATCCGGTCTTACCTGCTGCAATAAGGTGGGTAGCGGTTACACCAATCGAGTAGCAGTAGTCTGCATCGAAATTGGAGGGGATAGCGCAACGACCTTCGTAACCAAAGAAGTGGTTGAGGGCAGCAAACTTACCTTTATACGAGCCTGCTGCTTTGAGTTGAGCAAGACGCTTGCCAACCATCTCGATGAGCAGTTTCTCGGTCTCAATCTGTGATACCATCACGTTGCCGTGTGGGTCACGATCAAGGGTGAGCTGACGTGCGATGCCCTTCGGCAGCGAACGATAGAGTTCGCAGGATGCAGGAGTAAGCATAGACTTGACATATTCACGTTTAGCATCATCGCCTTCGAGCGAAGCGAACTCCTCGTTGTTGGCGAGCAGGTCGTTGAGCTCCTGAATAAGCACACGCATAGCCGGAATGAACTCAATCAATCCTTCTGGAATAAGAATCGTACCGAAGTTTAGACCCGAGTTAGCGCGATCAACGATTACTTCTACAATCTGTTCTACAATGTCGTTGAGTGTCATGTTCTTAGCCTCTACTTCCTCAGAGATAAGGCAGATATTGGGCTGCGACTGAAGGGCACATTCTAGGGCAATGTGACTTGCCGAACGACCCATAAGACGGATGAAGTGCCAGTATTTCTTGGCGGAATTAGCATCGCGTTGGATGTTACCAATCAGTTCGGAATAGACCTTGCAAGCGGTATCAAAACCGAACGAAGTCTCAATCATCTCGTTCTTAAGGTCACCATCAATCGTCTTAGGACAACCAATGACTTGGATGCCGCATTTCTTTTGGAGGTAATACTCAGCGAGTACGCAAGCGTTGGTATTGGAGTCGTCACCACCAATAATCACTACGGCTTGGATACCGAGTTTCTTGCACACTTCGATACCATTATCGAACTGCCACGTTTCTTCCAGTTTGGTACGACCTGAACCAATAATATCGAAACCACCAGTGTTACGATAGTCGTCAATGATATCAGCAGTCAGTTCTTGATACTTACCTTCAATCAAACCCGAAGGTCCACCAAGGAAACCATATAGTTTGTTGGCAGGATTGAGGGCTTTGAGTCCATCAAACAGACCAGCAATCACATTGTGTCCACCAGGAGCCTGACCTCCCGAAAGAATAACGCCTACGTTGATGGTGGCATTGTTCTTGACACCCTCGGCTGCGGGCTCCATCGTGATGACGGGCAGACCATAAGTGTTGGGGAAAAGTTGTTTGATTTCGGCTTGGTCAGCCACGGACTGAGTAGCAGCGCCTTCTACAAGACGCACGTGTCCGTTCAGCGCTACGGGCATCTTGGGCTTGTAGCTTTGACGGGCAATCTGTAAAGGAGATTTTTGCATTGTCATAATGATTTACGATTTAAATATTTACATTTTACGATTTATTCTCTTGAATCAATTGTAGCAATTGTTGTACAGCTTCTTCCTGGGGAATGTTTTTAAGTACGCACTCTTTACCCTTATATAATGAGACGCGATCGCGACCTGCACCCACATAACCATAGTCGGCATCTGCCATCTCTCCTGGGCCATTGACGATACAACCCATCACGGCGATTTTTGGAAAATCGCCGGATGTACGATTTACGATTTGAGCGGCAAAGGCTTCTTTTATTTGGCGGACAGTTTCTTGAAGATCAAACATCGTACGTCCGCAACCGGGGCAAGAGACAAACTCTGTCTTATAGCGAGTGATCTGAGCGGCTTGAAGGATATCTCGACTGAGCTGTGCGAGTTGTGGCACCGAGAAAGAGGGATTGAGTAATTCCAATTTCTTACAGTTATATTGCCACAATAGGCGTCCGCACTCAGCAGCGGCATGGAGTTGGAAATTTTCCCAGTTCTTCTCCGTCGCGTAGTAGAAGATAGCTTCGTCTGTCTCATCATAACTGAGAATGATGGAATCAGAATAGCGTTCGCTTTTGGGGTTGACAAAATAATTAACCAATTCGCGAGCGACAGGAATCTCCGCTTCTGGGTCTTCGGATAATGAGACACGCACAGTGTCGCCGATACCGTCTGCTAATAATGCTCCAATACCCACGGCGGACTTGATACGTCCATCTTCGCCTTCGCCCGCCTCAGTCACACCTAAGTGAATAGGGAAATGCATATATTCTGCATCCATCGTACGTACGAGTAAACGCACAGTGTCCACCATAATACGGGTGTTAGAAGCCTTAATACTGAGCACGATATTGG
>DCID01000009.1:111996-112616 GCA_002315745.1 Bacteroidales bacterium UBA1735
GCGATGCGCAGAAACTCCATACAACTCTCTACCATACCTTCGGGGGTGTCGCCGTATTTTTCCATAATACGAGGCGAGAGAGAGCCATGATTAACGCCGATACGCAATGCCGTGTTGTACGCAGCGCATATATGTAATAGATGCGTAAATTTCTCTCGAATCTCATCGGGATTATTGGCATAGTTGCCTGGGTTGATGCGCACTTTCTCGACTACTTCAGCCGCTTTGTCGGCTACATCGGAGCGAAAGTGTACATCCGCAACTAAAGGGCATTGACCTTTGAGTTGGCGATGAATCTCTCGGAGATTCTCCACCTCTTTGATACCTTGGGTGGTGAAACGAAGGATCTCGGCACCCGCTTTAAAACATCGGAGTGCTTGCGCCACGGATGCCTCAACATCATCGGTGGATGTATTGGCCATCGTTTGAATACGAATGGGCGCATTCGACCCCACAGAAAGACTGCCTATTTGCGAAGTCGAAGTATCTCTTCGAACATATTTGATAGAAATATTCATTTTTTTTGTACTTTTTTCACAAAAAATTTGGTAGTTTCAAAAAAAAGCAGTACCTTTGCACGCTTTTTTGATGAAGCGTTGATTCAGTAGCTCAGCAGGTAG